>CANHCY010000003.1 GCA_947459295.1 Chitinophagaceae bacterium | reverse complement strand
GAGTAATATTTAATACCATGGCAGGTCAATTAAAAGAGGTTAGAAATAGGATTAAAAGTGTACAAAGTACGCAGCAAATTACCAAGGCAATGAAAATGGTGAGTGCGGCAAAATTACGCCGTGCACAAGACGCCATTACGCAGATGCGCCCTTACGCGCAAAAGTTACAGGAAATGCTAAGCAATATTGTGAGTTCTTCTGAAGGTGATTTGTCTATTAAATTAGCAGAAACAAGAACTATAGAAAACGTACTATTAATTGTCATCACCTCTGATAGGGGTTTGTGTGGTGGTTACAATGCCAACCTTATTAAGCTTGCAAAAAGTACCATCGACGAAAAATATAGCAGCCAACATAAAAATGGAAAAGTAACCATTTGGAACATTGGTAAAAAAGGTTACGAGAGTTTAACCAAAGCTGGCTATACCACCGATGCTACATTTAAAGATATCTTTTTACAGTTAAGTTTTGAAAATGTACAAGCCGCTGCAGCAGCTGCGATGAAAGCATTTGAAGAAAAAACATTTGATGCCGTAGAAGTTATTTATTCTGAATTTAAAAACGCCGCTTCACAAGAATATAAAGCAGAAGCATTTTTACCTATTCCAAAAGTAAAAAACAGCGGCGCTACAAAAAAATCAGACTTTATATTTGAGCCAGCTAAAGAAGAATTGATAGCAGAGCTCATGCCAAAAATATTAAACACACAATTATTTAAAGCAGTGCTTGATTGTAATGCAAGTGAGCATGGCGCGCGCATGACCGCAATGGATAAGGCGAGCGAAAACGCAAACGAACTCTTAAAGTCGCTTAAAATTAGCTACAACAGAGCGCGTCAGGCGGCAATCACCACAGAACTTACAGAAATTGTAAGTGGCGCGGCTGCACTTCAAGGATAAACCTTAATACCCGTTTATGGAGATTAGTGAAATCATACCTCATATAGAAGTTCTCATTTTTGCAAGTGAAAAACCACTTACATCACCTGATATTGTTGAATTAATCAACAATACTTTTGGCTTTTTAGAAGAGCGCATTAGTACCGACCAGGTAGATGCGGCAGTAAATGGAATCAAAGAAAAGTATGATTCAGAATTTTATCCATTTGAAGTAAAAGAAAGTGGCGGTGGCTGGCAGTTTTTAACCAAAAAAGATTACCACCAAACCATTGCTCAACTTAATGGTGATAAATTTTTAAAGCGCTTATCTAACGCGGCGCTTGAAACACTTGCTATTATCGCTTACAAGCAACCTATCACGAAAGGTGAGATTGAGTCAATTAGAGGTGTTAACACCGATTATAGCATTCAAAAATTATTAGAAAAAGAACTTATTTTAATTAGTGGCCGTAGCGAAAACATGCCGGGCAAACCACTTTTATACGTTACGTCTAAAACATTCATGGATTATTTTGGCATCAATAGTGCAGAAGATCTTCCTAAAATCAAAGAAGTTTTAGCCGAGCAATTAATTGAAGGAACCCTCATTAATCCTGAAGACTTTACGGATCAAAATGTTGCCAATACAGCAGATTCAGAAACGGAAAGTTTGATCATTGAAACCGAAACCCCTTCTAACGAAGATCCTATCGATGAGCTGGCTGCCGCAGAAGACGAGGCAGTAGACACCGAAGACGATGGCAACTTTAGCGAGTCTGATAATTTTGAAGACGCTGAAGACGTTGCTGAAGACGCCGACGACGAAGATGGGGACGAAGCATCTGAAGCAGATGACGAGAATTCGGAGAAGGATCCTGCATAATAAATGCCCCGAAGTGTTATCTTCGTGGACCTATGTCACATTCACTTTCCAACGAACAACTTATTGCAGCAGCCAATAGTTTTGGCACACCACTTTATGTGTATGACGCTGCCAATATTGAGGCGCAGTACAGTGCTTTAACCACTGCTTTTACAGGACAGCCCGTCAAGTTTTTTTATGCGAGTAAAGCACTAACCAATATCAATATTTTAAAGCTCATGCTTCATATGGGCTGCGCTGTTGATTGCAGTTCAATCAATGAAGCACACCTTGCTATCAAAGCTGGACATGCACCTAAAAATATTTTATATACCAGTAACGGTATACATTTTAGTGAAATTGAAACTGCAGTGTCGCTTAGTATTCATGTAAACATCGATAGCTTATCCAATCTAGAAAAGTTTGGTAAAAAATATGGAAGTAGCTATCCTGTTGGTATTAGACTGCGTCCAAACATTATGGCTGGTGGTAATTTAAAAATTTCTACAGGTCATGATAAAAGCAAGTTTGGCGTACCACTAGAACAACTAGAGGCGTTGCTTGCCATCATCGATACTTATCAAATAAATATTGCCGGGCTTCATATTCATACCGGTAGTGAAATTAAAGATGTGTCTGTGTTTATGAAAGTAACAGATGTATTTTTTGATTTGGTTCCTAAATTTCCGCAGTTGCAATTTTTAGATTTAGGCGGTGGATTTAAAGTGCCATACAAAGCAGGCGACCCTTCTACTAATATTAATGAACTAGCAACTGAAATTCAAAAGTTTCAAGAAAAACTACAAAGCACCTATGCGCGCAGTTTTGAACTCTGGTTTGAGCCAGGTAAATACATGGTAAGCAAAGCCGGATATTTTATTACTGAAGTAAACGTAATCAAACAAACCCCTACCATCACTTTTGCTGGCGTTAACAGTGGCTTTAATCATCTTATTAGACCTATGCTGTATGAAGCTTACCACGAAATTAAAAATCTTTCCAACCCTAACGGACCTTTAGCAACCTATGATGTAGTGGGAAATATTTGCGAGACAGACACATTTGCTTCTGACAGACAAATTGCAACCATTGCAGAAGGCGACCTACTTGTATTTGAAAATGCAGGCGCTTATGGCTTTGAAATGGCGAGTAATTTTAACTCCCGCTATAAGCCTGCAGAAGTGATGATACTAAAAGGCGAAGCCAAACTGATCAGACAAAGAGATACCTTTGAAGACCTTACCAGAAACCAGGTTGAGGTTTTATAAAAGCGTTACTCAAAAATTACCATGATTGAAATAAAAAATATCAGTAAAAGTTTTGGAGAAAGACGCATCATTGAAGACATCAGTGCTACAATGATTGCTGGTAAATGTAATTTGATAATTGGAACCAGCGGTAGCGGTAAAACCGTGCTTACTAAATGCATGGTGGGCCTATTTAAACCAGAAATTGGACAAATATTATTTAGCGGAAAAGACATGCTGCTCATGGATAACAATGAGCGCAAAGAATTAAGACAGCAAATTGGTATGCTATTTCAGGGCACTGCACTATTTGATTCTAT
Source organism: Chitinophagaceae bacterium (assembly GCA_947459295.1). Lineage (GTDB taxonomy): Bacteria > Bacteroidota > Bacteroidia > Chitinophagales > Chitinophagaceae > Sediminibacterium. Next base: position 93,063 of record CANHCY010000003.1, on the reverse strand, counting down.
GACCGTAGAAGAAAATGTTTTGTTCCCACTAAATATGTTTACCAAATGGACACTCGCAGAAAAGAAAAAAAGAGTAGACGAAGTACTAGACCGTGTTAATTTAGTAGACGCACATAAAAAGTACCCTTCTGAAATAAGTGGTGGTATGAAAAAAAGAGTGGGTATTGCGCGCGCCATTGTACTCAATCCAAAATACCTTTTTTGCGACGAGCCTAACTCTGGCCTAGATCCGCAAACCTCCATGGTAATTGATAAGCTTATACAAGAAATTACCGCTGAATTTAATATTACCACCATTGTGGTAACCCACGATATGAATAGTGTGATGGAAATTGGTGAGCATATTATGTATTTACACCAAGGAAAAAAACAGTGGGAAGGCTCCAATCAGGACATTATTTATTCTAAAGATGAATTACTCAACAAATTCATATTTGCTTCTTCGTTTTTACAAGACGCTAAACAAATGCGTATGCTAGAAGACGAGCAAGCAAAAAAATAATCCCCCTACAAATGAAAAAATTGACTATTTTTTTTATTGCAATGCTTTGCTTGGTCGCAAATACCCAATTAGTTGCGCAAGACAATACCCCGGTAAGGCCTGATGCCCCTTATTTAACCAATACAAATATTCCGGCATTTAGCCTCCTGCTTGCTGATGGGAAAAATTTTACGCAAAACAATATTCCTACTTCAAAATATACCATCATCATTTACTTTAGTCCGGACTGCGGACATTGTCAGCACGAGGCCACAGAAATGGTTAAAAATATAGATAGCCTCAAGCATACATATATCGTTTGGGCCGGCAGCAGAAGCATGCCGGAACTAAAAGCCTTTTCCGAAAAATATGGACTCAACGGCTGCCCTAATATGGTGTGCGGTCAAGACCAGCAGTATAGCATCCCCTCATATTACCAGGTAAAGTACACGCCCTTTGTAGCCGTTTACGATAATCGCAAACAGTTTGTTAAAGCGTATGAAATGGGGGTAGAAATCCCGGAATTACTCAAATTAATTGGGACGCATTAAGACATTATAATGGTATTCTATACGTACCTTTGCGCCTGAAAATAACATTCACCTTTTAATACATTGTATATGAAAATTACGGTAGTGGGCGCTGGAGCAGTAGGTGCAACCTGTGCAGACAATATTGCGCGCAAAGAATTAGCAAGCGAACTTGTTTTATTAGACATCAAAGAAGGTTTTGCAGAAGGCAAAGCACAAGACATGATGCAAACAGCTGCATTGCTTGGTTTTGATACTAGAATTTCTGGTAGTACCAACGATTATACTAAAACAGCAAACTCTGATGTTGTAGTGATCACATCTGGCTTACCACGTAAACCAGGCATGACCCGCGAGGAATTAATTGGAACCAACGCTGGAATCGTAAAAGGTGTTTGTGAAAATATTTTAAAGCACTCTCCCAATGCTATCATTATTGTGATCAGCAACCCAATGGATACAATGACCTACTTGGCACTTCAATCTACTGGTTTACCTAAAAACAGAATCATTGGTATGGGCGGCACACTTGATAGCGCCCGTTTCAAATATCAATTAAGCGCGGCTCTTGATTGTAGCCCTGCCGATTTAAACGCACTTGTTGTGGGTGGTCATGGCGATACAACGATGATTCCTTTAATCAAGCATGCTACATGGAATAGTATTCCAGTAACTCAATTTTTATCTGAAGAGCAACAAGAAAAAATTATTGCTGACACTATGGTTGGTGGTGCAACGCTCACTAAATTATTAGGAACATCGGCATGGTATGCACCAGGTGCTGCCGGTGCTGCATTAGTTGAAAGCATTGTTCGTGATGAGAAAAAATTATTTACTTGTTGTGTAAGCCTTAATGGCGAATATGGTCAAAACGATATTTGCCTTGGCGTTCCTGTTGTAATTGGCAAGAATGGCTGGGAAAAAATTGTTGACATGGACCTTTCTGCAGACGAGCAAGCAGCGTTTAACAAAAGTGCAGATGCTGTTAGAAGCATGAACGACGTTCTAAAAACTTTATAAATATTTTTCTACGGCTGCTGCAATCGCAGTAGTGTCTTGTAGCATCATACAATTAAAATGCCCTTTGGGGCATTTTTTTGTGCCGTAATTGGAACAAGGTTGGCAGGTCAAATGTGGCACTATAAAGTTCTGATACCGCGGCATGCTTAACCCCATGGCAGGGGCCGTTGCCTCGCCATAATAAGGCTCTACCTGTAACATGGGAGACGTAGATCCCCAAATGGCCAGCACGGGCTTGTTAAAGGCACAAGCGACGTATTGCAACCCTGTATCATGAGAAATAACCACTCTCGATTTTTGAACAATACTCGCTGACTCATTTAAACTAAACTTTCCGCAGGCATTGTAAATTTTAATCGGATCAATAGCGGCCACTGCATCCCCTTCTTTGGCGTCTTCTGGTCCACCTACTAGCACAATGGGAAAATTGATTTTTTTACAAAGCTGCTGTAGTTTTAGAAGCGGTAATTTTTTGGTTGCATAGGACGCACCAATAACAAGCGCTACATAACCGGCGCTATGCGCCGTAGGTAAATCCTCTGCTTTAATATGATCTTCAGGGGCAATAAAATAATCGAGCCCATTACCATCATTTTGCACGCCAAGTGGTTCGAGTGTATCGATACACCTGTCAACAATATGACGTGAAGGGATCTTATTTTTGATACCAAGCTTTGTTAAAAAGAACTTATGAAGGCTTAATTTTTTATACGTTAACGCAGGTACTTTAAGCGCTGTTTTAATACGCCAGGTCCTAAAATTTTTATGTAAATCAATAATCCAATCAAAATTTTGCGCTTTTAATGCTGTAATGGTTTCATTTAAATCATCCTTAAAATAATGAAACTCCGAAATGTATGGATTATGAAGGGTAACGTCTTTAAAACTTTCTTTTGTCAAAAAATGAATTTCAGCATCCGGCACTTGCTGTTTTAAACAACGAATAGCTGCCGTTGTTAAAACGATATCACCAATAGAAGAAAAGCGGATTACTAAAAATTTCATTGAAGGAATATTAGATTAGTCTAGTTCCATATAATCTAAATCTTTATGGAATGTTTCTTCGGTAAAAGCATAGGCTGTAAAAGCTACACACATAACAATGATACCCGTAACAATAGCACTATACACAATAGACCAGTGCCAAGATTTTTGAAACAAATCTAAAAAGAGCATATTAATCAATGGAAGCGCGCCACGCACCATATTAGGGATAGTTGTGGCAGCCGTTGCACGTAAATTAGTGCCAAACTGCTCGGCACCCATGGTAACAAAGATGGCCCAAAATCCAGTACTAAATCCAAGCCATAATGCAATAGCGTACATGGTGGTATCAGAATTGTTTAACCCACTAAAATAAAAGATCAAACCAACAAGTGTAAAGCCATAAAATAAAAGGAGTGCTTTTTTACGACTCTTAAAATACTGACTTACTAGTCCAATTAAAATATCACCAACGGCGATACCCACATAACCAAACATGATGGCCCTACCTGAATCGATAGTGGTACTATTAAACATGGCTTTACCAAAACGATCACTTTGGTTAAGCAATATTCCAATCACATACCAGGTTGGTAAGCCTATTAAAATGGCAACAAAATATTTTTTAAAGCGCTTGCCATTATTAATGAGCATGAAAAAATTTCCTTTTACGACTTCCGAGGCTTTTGCTGCAGCAAACATGCCTGACTCAGCTACCTTAACACGCAGTAACAACAAACAAATACCAAGCACCCCACCTATTTTATAACATAGACGCCAGTCTTGCGTGTACTGATACGTAAAGTAAGCGGCCACTGCACCAAAGAGTCCAATACCCGCCACCAGCGAAGTACCAACGCCTCTTTTATTTTTAGGTAGAAGTTCACTTACAAGCGTAATACCAGCACCAAGCTCACCGGCAAGGCCAAGCCCACCAATAAAACGAGCCCAAGCATATTGATCTACAGTTGTTACAAACCCAGTAGCAAAATTTGCCGTAGAGTATAAAATGATAGAACCAAAAAGTACACTCAATCTTCCTTTTTTATCGGCCAGCACACCCCAAATAATGCCACCTAATAAAAGGCCGGTCATTTGCCAATTGATAACACGCGTACTGTCTACCAGCAATGTTGCTTCTGTAGAACCAACACCTAGCATACTTGTTTTTTTAACAATCGTAAACAGGAGCAAATCGTAGATGTCAACAAAATAACCGAGCGCCGCTACAATTACTGGAAGCGAAAATATAGATATCTTTTTTTCAGTTACGTCCATAACTAAGCCTTATTTGATTTTCCAAAAAAGAGTTTGATAATAACAGGTGCTGTTGTAAAAAATACGATGCCTAGTACAATTATTTCTAAATGATTTTTTAAATCAAAACCAAACTCACTTAAAATCCATTTCTGTAAAAAGTGACCAGAAAATAACATGCTAAATACCCAAGCAATGGATCCAATAACATTAAAGCTGACAAACTTTTTTTGATCCATCCCTACAATACCAGCAACAATAGGTGCAAAGGTTCTTACAATAGGGATAAACCTTGCCACAATAATGGCACCGCCGCCATGCTTATTATAAAATTCCTGTGCTTGAATTAAATATTTTCGTTTAAACAATAAATTTTCTTTCCAGTTAAACATAGCTGGACCTACTTTTTTACCAAACCAATAGCCTGTTGCGTTACCTGCAATACCTGCTGCCGCAATTAGGCCCATCAGTAAAAATAAATCAGTAAACTCATTGCCTGTCGACCAAAGTTCTGCAGCTAAATTGGTACTATAAATACCCGCAACAAAAAGCAAACTATCACCCGGTAAAAAAAATCCTGCGAAGAGTCCGGTTTCTGCAAATACAACTAATAATATTAGCCAAAGACCGCCATGCTCAATATAAAATTGAGGTTGTAATAATTGACTCCAATGAAAAGCTTCTAATAAAAACATGGTAATTATTTAATCTTTTATTTACGCAACAACTTCTGTTGGATTTTCTAAAGAACCCTCCCATTTACTAACTGCACTTGTTGCAAGTGCATTACCTAGCACATTGGTAGCGGTTCTAAACATGTCACAGAAATGATCGATCGGTAAAATAAGTGCAATGCCTTCTGGCGGAATATTAAACATGGCACAGGTAGCCGTAACCACCACTAGTGATGCACGAGGTACGCCGGCAATACCTTTACTGGTAAGCATGAGTACAATAAGCATGGTAAGCTGCGTACCTATATCGATATGAATACCATACGCCTGCGCAATAGCAAGGCTTGCAAATGTCATATACATCATACTCCCATCTAAATTAAAGGAATAACCAAGTGGTAATATGAAAGAAACAATTTTGTCTTTGCAACCAAATTTTTCTAACTCTTCGGTTAATTTAGGAAACACCGCTTCACTACTGGTGGTACTAAATGCAATAATAAGTGGCGGGAAAATTGCTTTTAATAGTCCTGGTAAACGCTTCCCTAAAATTAAAAATCCAACCGTTAAAAGTACGGCCCATAAAGTAGCGATACCCATAATAAAATAGAGTAGATATTTTCCGTAAAAAACAAATACGTCAAGTCCTTTGGTCGCTATCACTGCAGTGATTGCACCAAACACGCCCAGTGGTGCAAAATTCATGACGTAGCCCACCATCTTCAAAATAATATGCGCTACAGCGTCTAGTGCTTTAACTACAACGTTTGCTTTTTCACCCATGGAAGCGGTGGCAACACCAAAAAAGATGCTGAAAATAACAAGTTGTAAAATTTCATTATTGGCCATTGCATCAACAACGCTTTTAGGAAATACGTGTTCTATAAATTTTTGTATGCTAAACTCCTGCGTTTTACCCACAAGGTCTTGCGCGCCACTCATATCGGCATTGCTTAAATTTATACCCGCACCTGGCTGAAATATATTAACGAGCACAAGTCCAATCAGCAAACTAACAAGCGAAGCTGTTAAAAACCATAGTAACGCTTTGCCTCCAACACGACCTACCGTTTTTAAATCGCCGAGCTTGGCAATACCAACAACAAGGGTAGAAAAAACAAGCGGTGCAATAATCATTTGAACCAGCCTTAAAAATATGGTGGTGAGTAGCTTTAAATTTTTAGAGAAAGATTGAATAAACGCAGGCTCACTATTTTGATGCACAAAATAACCAAGAATGACCCCAGCAATCATTGCAATAACAATGTAGAGGGTTAATTTATTAGATTTTTTCATAAGGTATATAAGTATTGCAATATAAGACTTAAGTCCTAAAAAAAGGCAGGCAGCCGGTTCATGATTTTTGTAAAAAACAAGGGTGGTTTTGAGAAAAAAGTACTATTTTTCGACATCAATTGATTAGAAATCAAACCCAAAAATTATGAGTTTATTCAGAAAAAAGGATTTGTCGTTAATGCTAGCTCAAGCAGAAGATGGCGGTAAGGGCCTTAAACGCACCCTCGGTGCAGGTAACCTTGTTGCACTTGGCGTTGGTGCTATTATTGGAGCAGGTTTATTTGTAAGAACAGCTGCTGCTGCAGGCCAAGCCGCTGGACCAGCCGTTACATTATCATTTATTATAGCCGCTATTGGTTGTGCCTTTGCAGGTTTATGTTACGCAGAATTTGCTGCCATGATTCCTATTTCAGGTAGTGCATATGCATACTCTTATGTAACTATGGGAGAAACGGTAGCATGGATTATTGGTTGGGCATTAATTATGGAATATGCATTAGGAGCAGCTACTGTTTCTATTGCTTGGAGTGAATATTTAAATAAGCTGCTAGGAGGAAGTATACCCTATGAGTGGAGCCACTCCCCCTTTGAAAGTGTCACCGATACTGCAGGCGTTATTCACCACGGTATCATGAATGCACCATCTTTAGTGATCTTATTATTACTTACGCTTTTACTTATTAAAGGAACCCAAGAATCGGCAATCGTTAATGCGGTTATCGTTTTTATTAAAGTAGCGATTGTAATTATATTTATTGTTTTAGGTTGGCAGTTTATTAAACCTGAAAACCATACCCCTTATTTTATTCCTGCAGACCAACCTCCTCTACTAGATGCATCAGGTAAAATTGTTGCTGATTACTCAGGTGTGTTTAAGCATGGTTGGGGTGGCGTATTAGGCGGTGCCGCTATTGTGTTTTTTGCTTTTATTGGTTTTGACGCGGTGTCTACTGCAGCACAAGAAGCAAAAAATCCTAAAAGAGATATGCCTATCGGTATTTTAGGATCACTTGTAGTATGTACTATTTTATACATCTTATTTGGACACGTATTAACGGGTGTTGCAAACTGGAAAGACTTTGTGGATCCTTTAAAAGGTCGTGAAGCTTCTGTTGCCTACGCTATTTCAAATTATATGACTGGCTACGGATGGTTGGCAACAGCAGTTACCGTTGCAATTTTAGCGGGCTTTAGCTCGGTAATTCTTGTCATGTTAATGGGTCAATCTCGTGTGTTCTTTTCAATGGCAAACGATGGCTTATTACCTAAAGTATTTTCTGACCTTCACCCTAAATACCGCACGCCGTACAAATCTAACTGGATCTTATTTGCATTTGTAGGCGGTTTTGCAGCTTTTGTACCAGGAAGTGTTGCCGGTGATTTAACCTCATTTGGTACCTTATTTGCCTTCGTACTTGTAAGTGCGGGCATATGGATATTACGTGTTAAGTCTCCAGAAATGGAAAGACCATTTAAAACCCCACTTGTACCACTCGTTCCAATTTTAGGTGCTGTGATATGCTTGGCAATGATTTTTGCACTTGATGCACAAACACTTAAAGTAGCATTTGGCTGGATGATTTTAGGCCTAGTTGTATACTTTGTATACAGCCGCAAACACAGTAAGTTAAACTAACCCTTTACTTATATATTTAAAAAAAATAGTCCCGACCTTCGGGACTATTTTTTTTGCCGTATTTTTGCAACTCTTAAACAATCACTATGGGAAGGATTTTTGAAGTTCGTAAAGCAACCATGTTCAAGCGTTTTGACCGCATGGCAAAACAATTTACCCGTATCGGTAAAGAAATTGTAATTGCAGTAAAATCAGGCGGCCCCAACCCCGATGACAACCCTGCTTTAAGAAGATGTTATCAAAATGCCCGTAGTGCTGGTATGCCAAAAGACAGAGTGGAAGCAGCTATTAAGCGCGCCATGGGTAAAGACACTTCTAACTACGAAGAAATCCTATATGAAGGTTACGCGCCTCATGGTGTAGCCTTACTTGTTGAAACAGCAACGGACAACCATGTAAGAACGGTAGCCAATGTTAAAAGTCATTTTAATAAAGGTGGTGGATCGATGGGGAATAGCGGAAGCGTAAGTTTTCAATTTAAAAAAATGGGTGTGTTTAAACTAAGTCCCGAAGGTATTGTGATGGACGATTTAGAATTAGAACTCATTGATCATGGCCTTGATGAACTTGGAGATAGCAACGACGATAATGGAAATCCAATTATTGTCTTAAGATGTGCATTTACTGATTTTGGCAACTTGCAAAAAGAATTAGAGGCAAAAAAGTTAAACGTTATCAGCGCCGAGTTTGAATGGATTCCATCAACAACTGTTCCTGTTACTGACGAACAAGCAGAAGATATTAGTAAATTAATTGAGAGGCTAGAAGAAGACGAAGACGTGAATAAGGTTTTCCATAATATGGGATAAATAAATTACTTACCCCTATTTATTCTGCCATAACAGCTCTCACAGCTTCAATCACATCTTCGGTGTTGGGCTTACTAAAGTAATCACCATCACTACCGTAACCTGGCCTATGCGCTTTTGCAGCAAGGGTTCTAGGACTTGCGTCTAACCACTTGTATCCACCTTGCTCTTCCATAACCTGCGTAAACATATATGCAGTAGCGCCACCTGGCACATCTTCATCTACAAATAAAATGCGGTTTGTTTTTTGCAAGGATTTTACAATGCTATGATGGATATCAAAAGGAAGTAATGTTTGAACGTCAACAAGCTCTACCGAAATTCCTTCATGCGCTAAACGAACAATCGCCTCTTCAATAATACGCAGTGTAGAACCATAAGAAACAATGGTAATATCGCTTCCTTCGTTGATGATTTCTGGAATGCCTAATGGCACAGAAAATTCAAGTAAATTATTAGGTAATTTTTCTTTGAGTCGGTACCCATTTAAGCACTCAATTACAATAGCCGGGTCGTTAGATTGTAGAAGTGTATTGTACATACCAGCCGCTTGCACCATATTACGCGGCACACAAACATACATGCCTCGGAGTGCATTTACAATCATCCCCATGGGTGATCCACTATGCCAAATTCCTTCTAGTCTATGCCCTCTTGTTCTAATAATAACAGGACAACTTTGTTGACCATTGGTTCTATAATGCGTAGTAGCAACATCATCACTTAAAGGCTGTAAACCATAGAGCAAATAGTCGAGATATTGAATTTCAGCTATGGGTCTTAAACCTCTAACAGCCATACCCACGGCTTGTCCTACAATGGTAAGCTCTCTAATGCCGGTATCAGAAATACGGTCAGCACCATGCTTTTCTTGTAGGCCAGCAAAACCCTGATTTACGTCACCTATATAGCCAACGTCTTCACCAAAAGCATACACTTTAGGATTGCTAGCAAATAGTGCATCAAAATATTTATTGAGTACTTCGTAGGCATTTACAGTGGGTGCATCAGGGGCATATGTAGCCGAAACAGTAGATACTCGAAGTGCCGATTTTGGACCTTCGTTGTATAAGTAAGTATTAAATAATCCAGCTGCTTCATTTTTTAACTGCGCCGCATACTGCGTTACTTTTTCGACACCCTTAACACCAGCAGCTGCTTCGCTAACTTTAGCAAGTGCTTTTAAAACATCGCGTCTAAGTGGTTCTTTATTTGCCGTTAGTTCTGCAACTATTTGCTGCACTGCAGGAGTCATCACTTGCAAGCCACCAATCATTTGAACCGCTTGCTCGGCCTGTTTTTTAATAGGTCCAATAAATTTCTCCCATGCATTTGCTTTTGCCTCTTTCACAAATTCTTTTGCTTCAACCTCAACATTATTTAACTCGGTAATGGTTGCAAGACCAGCATCTAACATCCACTCACGCATTTTGATAATGCAATCCCAATTTTTTTCCCACTCTAACCGCTCTGCTGATTTATACCGCTCGTGGCTGCCACTTGTAGAATGGCCCTGCGGCTGCGTTACCTCTTCGATATGAAAAAGTGCAGGCGTGTGCGTATCTCTAATTTTTTGTAAGCCCTCTTCAAATACTTCACACATACCGGCATAATCCCAAGCCTTCACTTTGTATATTTCGATACCATTGGTGTCTGCTAATTTTTGCATGCCAGCAAGCGCATCAGAAATTGAACTTTTTGTTGTTTGTAAATTTTTAGGGACAGAAATGCCATAACCATCATCCCATACAAAAACCGCTAATGGAATTTGTAATACAGCAGCGGCGTTCATGGATTCCCAAAAATGACCTTCCGACGTACTTGCGTCACCAATGGTACAAAAACAAATTTCGTTACCATGGTTACTCAAATTTGTATGTAAGGCATTATTTTTTTCTTGCGCTTGTCTAAAACATTTAGATGCAAATGCAAGTCCTACTGCACGCGGCATTTGACCTGCTGTAGGCGCCATGTCGGCAGAGGAATTTTTTTGATTGACTACATCGAGCCAGTTGCCATTTTTATCGACAGTTGGTGTTACAAAATGAGAACTCATTTGTCGACCTGCGCAAAAAATATCATGGTTGCCATCAGGGTCTGCAAATAATTGAGAAAAATATTGTTCTACACTTGCAATACCAGCCGCAAACATAAAAGTTTGATCTCTGTAATAACCAGATCTGAAATCGCCGTTTTTAAAATATTTTGCGAGTGCTACTTGCGCTACTTCTTTACCATCACCAAAAATGCCAAACTTGGCTTTACCTGTAAGCACTTCTCTTCTACCCAGCAAACTAACTTCCCTGCTAATGAGCGAAATTTTATAATCCTGAATCACCGTATTACGAAATCCTTCAAAGGATAACATATCGGTTTGGGGCGCTGGCGAAGCAATTAATTCCATGGCACAAAAATAGCATTCGGGACCCAATACAAAAGGGGTGTTCTTGAATTTGGGGATAAATCTAAACTACCCTTAACAACCCCCTTTTTTTAGCGATTTAGCCTTTTTTTAAGGCCTTTTTGTTACAAATTTGAACTATATATGATACTTTTACAGGGTACTTTAAACAAAGCACTTATATGAAAAAGATTTTAGCACTTACTTTATTAGCTATCACTGTCTCAATCAGCGTATTTGCGCAACAAGACATTAAATTTGAAGCAGGCTCATTTAATTTTGGAAAAATTGCTCAAGGCACTCCAGTAACCCACGTTTTTACCTTTAAAAACACAGGTGCAAAGCCAGCAGTTGTTGAATATTGCACCGCTGAGTGTGGTTGTACCACTCCTGAGGTAACTAAAGAGCCAATTTTACCTGGCAAATCAAGCACTGTTAAAGTAACTTACAATGCGGCTAGCATGGGTAATTTTACGAAGCGTGTTACTGTTAAATTAGTAGGTGTTGCCGAGCCAATCATCTTAACCATTAATGGAGAGGTTGTTGCTCCTAAAAAATAATTGTTAAGATTCTGATAATGATCTTACCAGCCTCCTTCGGAGGCTGGTTTTTTTTGCCCCTGCCTCAAATTGTAAACTTATATTTGCAACATGTTACAAATCAGCAAACGTGGCATAGACATGCCAGCCTCACCAATCAGAAAACTAGTTCCCTTTGCAGAAGCTGCAAAAAAAAGAGGCACTAAAGTATACCACCTTAATATTGGTCAGCCAGATATCGAAACACCTAAAATGGTGCTCGATGCGGTAAGACATAGTGATTTTAAAGTGCTAGAATATAGCCATAGTGCAGGCAATGAAAGTTACCGCAAAAAATTAGTGGGTTACTATAAAACTGTTGGCATTGATGTCAACGAAAAACAAATCATTATTACCACGGGGGGTAGTGAAGCCATTTTGTTTGGCTTTATGGCATGCCTTGATGCTGGCGATGAAGTAATTATCCCAGAACCTTTTTATGCCAACTACAACGGGTTTGCAGTGGAAGCTGGCGTTACCGTAGTGCCTATTACTTCATATATCGAAAACGGTTTTGCACTACCTCCTATCGAAGACATTGAGGCAAAAATTACGCCGCGCACCAAAGCCATTGTAATTTGTAATCCTAACAATCCAACTGGTTATTTATATAGTGCTGCCGAAATGGAGCAACTAAAAAATATTATTCTAAAACACAACTTGTATTTATTTTCTGACGAAGCCTACAGAGAGTTTTGTTATGAGGGTACGCAAATTAGTGCACTACATTTAACGGGCGTTGATGATCATGTTGTGATCATGGATACCATCAGTAAAAGATACAGTGCATGCGGTGGTCGAATTGGCGCTTTTATTACTAAAAACCAAGCGTTACTTGACGCTACCATGAAATTTGCGCAGGCCCGTTTAAGCCCACCAAGTTTTGCGCAAATTGCTGGTGAAGCTGCCATTGATTTGCCTGCCAATTATTTTGATGATACCAAGGCCGAATACAAATCAAGAAGAGATTTGATTGTTACAAGATTAAATGCAATGGAAGGCGTTTTTTGTCCGAATCCGGGCGGCGCTTTTTATGCCATAGCTAAATTACCTATAGACGATGCTGATACATTTTGTCAGTGGTTACTTGAAGACTTTGCTTTTGAAAACCAAACAGTCATGCTAGCACCTGCTACAGGATTTTATGGCACGCCAGGACTTGGTAAACAAGAAGTAAGGCTTGCCTATGTTTTAAATTTGGAAGACATCAATAAAGCAATGGACTGTCTAGAAGCAGCATTAAAAGTATATCCGGGTCTTATAAAATAAATTCATGCAAGAAACCCCAAAGCAACACCTATTTATACGCTCGTTTTTGGTAGCTGTGGTTACTTTGGGATCATTATGTTTTGGTAGTAGCACTTTTGCACAAAGCTACAAACCAACCTACGGGTCTGCGTTTGCTGGAAGCACGAGTATTTTTAATAATCCTGCTTCTAGTGTGAATCAATCTTTTAAATGGGAGGCTAGTATTTTAAGTGCACAAGCCAATGTAAATAGCAATGCATTTTATATTCAAAATGATTCGATTGGCATTCATGAAGGCATGTTTCCAAAATACTTTCATGGCAATGTAGATGTTAATTTATTGAACCTTTTATACAAACCAAATAATAAACAAGCTTTTAGTGTTGGTATCAGAGCAAGGACTTTCAACCACATTAAAACAGAACCGCTGGTTGTATCAAACGGCATTCAAAGTATGCATGATTTTTTTATGCTCAACAGGCAAACGCCTTATTTAGAAGCCTTTCTTACACATAGTGGCTGGCTTGAAGGTAATTTTAATTATGCTCAAGAAATATTTAGAAATCAAAAAAGTACACTAACGGCTGGCCTTACTTTACAAATCAATAAAAGTATTTCTGGTGCATACGCCACTGTCAACAAATTAAGTTATCTAGAAAGCACAAATGGCATAGATACTTTATATACGCTTACTGCTGGAGGATCTTCTTTTGGATATAGTTCTAATTATGATGAAACCATTGCAGGAACAGCCAATACCGGTACTGATTTTATAAAAAAAGGTAAAACCAATATGGGGCTAAGCATTGGCGCAGAGTATTTACTTTATAATACGGAGGCCCACAGCTTTCAAACCAATCATGCTTTAAACTATGCATTAAAAATTGGCGTTTCCATTATGGATATTGGTGGTGTGTCTTATAAAAATAGTGTTACGAGTAGTATTTTTAATGGCGTACGACCGGGTATGAACGACCCTTTAATTTCACGGAAAACTACAGGGATTGCAAATAGTGATCAGCTAAGAGATTCACTCGCTACTATATTTGCGACCACTACTCAAATGCCCGAAACATTTACGGTTGCAAAACCTACTAGATTTAATCTAAATATTGATAAGCCATTAGGCAATGATTTTTACATCAACGCAGACCTAACTGTAAATATGCATGCAAGTGCAGGACTTAACAAACGCCGTGTTCGTGACCTCAATTTAATTACCGTTACCCCGCGTTACGAAACCTTACACTTAGGTGTTTATATACCGGTGCAATACAATACGCAAGGCCAACTCATGGTGGGTGGCGCCATTAAACTAGGGCCATTAACCGTTGGCGTTCATAGACTCAGGTGGCTTACTAATTCAAGTAACATGAGTAATGCGTCAGGTGGCGGCTATGTGATGCTAAGTGTGCATCCTATAAGTCTTAAAAAAATCAAGACGATAATAGACTGCCCAGAATAAATTAACTTTCAGTACCAATCAAATTACAAGATATGGGTATTCATTTTTCTAGCGCACGTTTACCAATGGCTTTTGTTGCATTGTGTATGATTTTGGCAACTGCTTGCCGCGAATCAAGAGAACTATTTACAGAAGTAGCACCTCCCAAAAAAATTCAAAAAAAGATACCAGCGCCTATCTATAAAAAAACGTTTAACCCTAGGCCTGGGTTTGAACCTTTTGATGGTATTGACCATGTGCCGGCCAATTATACTTTTATGTACGAGCCTACTTTTATAACACAAAAACCAGTTATTAAAAGAAGAATTGGCGAAACATATGTTCCAGAAAAATTAACCATCAACACCTATGCTTTTTCTAAAAGCAAAAAAGAAATAAAATTCAGAATGAGCTATCCGACCAATTTAAAAGGAAGCTATCATAAAATAAATGCAGCGGATTCCACCAATGCATTCAGGTTCATTAATAAATATAACGATACCTGCTACGTAACCAAATATACTTTAACGGAAGTGCGCGACACCAGCATTTACCATATTGGCATTATACTAGACCATAGTGGCTCTATGGGTGATGAGCGCTGCAGCGAGCTACAAGACGCCTTATCAGAAAGCTTAAAAAAAATGAGTAAGCGCAACTTAGTAAGCTTATGGAAATTTGATTCAAACATTTCATATGAAGGCACTGCATACGACAGCGCTACCATCCAAAAAATGTTATACCGCAAAAGAGGCATGGATGGATTTGGGGGCGGAACTGCCATAAACGATGCCCTAGACCGCGGCTTAGACACCATGGCCAAATACAATAAATATAAGCCTATACTACTCTTATTTACAGACGGAATTGAAAACTCTTCTAAAAATAAAAACACAAAATCTATTGTAGAAAAAGCGCTTATCAATAATATTCCTGTATTTACGATTGCCTATAGTGGCGGCGCCGACTCTGTAAATTTAAGGGCCATTGCCAACGAAACAAATGGCATGTATTTTCAGTGCTATGATAGGTCCGAATTTGAAGAAGTATTTAACAACCAGCTTTTTTCATTAAACCGTTATTACGAAGTAAGCATGATGCCTTGTATGTTTGATTATGAAAAGTTAAGCATCAGTGCAGGAACCGTAAGTGAGCAAAAAGCTACTGGCGAAAAAACATTTAAGGGCGTTAGAGAAACCATTTCGCTCAATATTAATTTTGAGTTAGATAAATATGATATCATGCCAAGGTACGTTCAAGAAATTGAGCAAATGGCTGCTTATCTAATAAAAAATAGCAGCTTAAGCATTATCATAAGCGGACATACAGACAATCAGGGTGAAGACAGTTACAATATTGTTTTATCCAATAAAAGAGCGGAGGCTGTTAAAGCAGCGCTTGTAAAATTAGGTATTACTCCGGGTCGCATTGCCACTATTGGCAAAGGTGAATCGGATCCTTTAACTGCAAATGACAATGACAACAACCGTTTTAGAAACAGAAGAATTGAAGTTGAAATCGTAAACAATTAATCTAGCTTATAAAAAGCGGCAGCATTGCCTTCAAATATTTTTTGTTGATTTTCGGGAGCTACCAACTTTTCAATAACAGCCTGATACTGATGATGCGTAGTTACATAATCGCCTGCCAGTAAAGACACTGGCCAGTCGCCTCCTATCATTAACTTATCAACGCCAAAGTGCTTTATTACATAAGCGACATAAGGCTCAATAGTAGCCGCAGACCAATCATTAAAGTTTGCACAACAAGTTCCAAGCCCCGAAATTTTAGCATAAAAATTAGGCATAGCAGCGGCTTCCGCTATGGCGTCTCCCCAAGCGCCAAACTGCTCATTAGTAGCAATGGGTGGATGGTTTAAATGGTCAAACACCATTTTTAAGTGCGGCACTTGCTTGGCCACCTGAATAGCCGCTTTAATGTGTTCGGTTTTTACACCCACCACATCAAAAGGAAGTCCATGATTGGCAAGTATCTCTAAACTTTTAATCACATTTGGTTGGAGTAACCAGTTACTGTCCGGCTCGTCGTGAATTAAATGTCTAATCCCTTTAAAATATTTATTTTGAAGATGGGCTTCTAATTGCTGTTTTGTAGCTGCTGGATCTAATAAATCTAACCAACCCACCACACCAATAATCCAAGGGTACTTCGCTGCGCAATCAAACATGAATGAAGCGTCTTCTATACTATTTGCTGCTTGCACCATAATAGCTGCACTAACATTCGCCGCAGATAAATGTGCTTCAATATTTGAAGGATAATAATTTTGTGCTAGTATAGACGTATCGCCATCTAGCCAACTATACCTAACTTTTTGCAAGTCCCAACTGTGCATGTGGGTATCAATTACTTTTGCCATCCGTTTTATTTTATAATGAGTTCATCCATAAATAACCATGAAGGATTTCCTGCCCCAGCAAAACCAGCTGGTATAATTGCTACAGGTTGCGCTAACAATTGAATATACCGGATACTAGTAGACGGTATAGTAAACGAAATAGGTAAATTTCCTTCTTTACTCGTATCAAAATTTTGTTGTAAGCCAAGGCGCGTAAATGTTTTACCATCTAACGATCCTAACACTTCTACACTTGTTGGCAAATGAATCCAACTGCCACGGCTATTGATAAAGCGTGTAGCAATTTGAGTAATAGTCGTAGCTACACCCAAATCAAGTGTAGCATCGATTGTTTTACCCTCCCAGGCAAGCCATTCGCCATCACTAAACCTAGCATCATTGGCAAGTATGCCATTGATAAAACCGGTATTGCCACTTTTATTATATGGTGCTTTGGGTGCATTCAGTAATGATACAAGCTTAGCACCTGTTGCTTTATTTATGGAGAATGCCGCAGTTGCAATATCTGTTATTTTGTTATTGACTAGAACACCCGCTTGTAAATTTGCGTCGCCGGTAATTGTGATAGGACCCGTATAGATTTGATCATTTAGACTAGGTAGTTTGCCATTTGTATTGTACACGATTTTATGCGCTGCTCCTACACCACCAATAGAAACATTGATGCCGCCTTCTATTGGCTTACTCGTAATTTGTATGTTGTACAAATGATCCGAAAAATGAAGCCCTTTTTGTTTTAATAAAGGCTTCCAGCTTGTTACCCGGTTTGTAAAATGATCGAAACCGGTTTTTGTTTTTGTCCATCCGTTTTCGGCGATAGCCATAGCACGCGGATATAACATAAAAGAAGCCAGGTCTTTGTTAGCAATATACTCGGTCCATAAATTTCCCTGCACACCTTTAATATAAGTAGCCTCCTCCGCGGTAAGTGCCGCAGGTACTGGGTTATAATTATACACTGCTTCTAGCGGCAAGAAACCACCAAAAGCAATAGAGTCGCGAGAATCTGCAGATTGATAAAAGTTTAAATAACAAGTACCCTGTGGCGTCATAATAACATCATGATGCTCTTTGGCGGCAGTAATACCGCCTTCTTCACCCTGCCAACTCATAACGGTTGCGTTAGGTGCAAGGCCACCTTCTAAAATTTCATCCCAACCAATTATTTTACGGCCCTTACTGTTAACGTATTTTTCTACACGTTGAATAAAATAACTTTGAAGCGCATGCTCGTTAGCAATGCCTTTTTCTTTCATAAGGTTCTGACAATAAGTAGAACGCTTCCAGGCTGTTTTAGGACACTCGTCGCCACCAATATGAATATAACTGGAAGGAAAAATATCCATCACTTCATCCAATACATTTTCAATAAAATTAAAAGTGTACTCACTAGGCGCAAACACGTCATCAAAAACACCCCAGGTTTCTTGTACAATTTTGCCGCCTGTAGTTTTAATTTTATTTTCTGTAGTGGTTGCGTACATATTATTTGTAAGCTTAGTAGCTTCGTTAGGAAAACAACTTAGCTCCGGATAGGCAGCAATAGCAGCACTTGCATGGCCTGGCATTTCAATTTCAGGTATAATATTGATATGTTTGGCAGCTGCGTATGCAACAAGTTCTTTTAACTGCGCCTGCGTATAAAAGCCGCCGTAGGCGGCGTTGGTATTACCACTCCCTGGATACTTGCCAATTAAAGTTCCGCCGCGCACAGATCCTACACTCGTTAATTTTGGATATTTTTTTATTTCGATGCGCCATCCCTGATCCTCGGTTAAATGCAAATGCAAATTGTTCATTTTTTGCATCGCCATAACATCCAGTAACTGTTTTATAAAAGATATTGGCATAAAATGTCTACCCACGTCTAACATCAGTCCTCTATAACTAAATGCTGGTGAATCCTCTATGGTTACCACCGGAATTTTTTTAGACGCTGCTTCTAATTGCAAAAGCGTTTGCATGGCGTAAAACGCGCCCACTTTTGTTTTTGCAACCACTTTTATTTGTTTAGGTGTTACTGTTAGATAATATCCTTCGGTACTAGTAACAACAGATCCTGCACTTGAGTCAATTACAACAACAGCTTCTTTTGTTACAGATGTTGCAACCGTATAAAAACCTTTTCCTTCTATTACTTTATTCGGGTAAGGAATAATAGGAAGTTGTGCTATTGTTTTTTGCACTACAATTAAAAAAATCAATAATAATATGCTACGATGCTTTTTCATACAATACAGGGTTTAGTGGTGTATCAATGGTGGCACCAACAGTAGCGCCTGGGCACCAAGCTTCCCAATCAGCAAGTTGGTTATGGTTTTCAGGTTCTTTTAATACGGTGTCTTTATCCATATAAATCATGGTCATTACCTTTCGCATATTACCAGAAACGTTAGGGCCTGCGCGGTGATACAACCAACCTCTATGAAAACTTATTTCACCCACATCAAAGGGCTCTATAACGTGCTCAAAATTTTGATTTTTTAATTCGGATTCTAAAAAAGCCTGACTCTCATCACTAATTTGTTTGTCTCTTCCAGCCGTTAACTTATTACTACCTGCACTAAACTCGAGTGGGCCATAATTAAGCGGCGTTGCTTGCAATGGTATCCAAGCGGTAACGGTGTTTTCGGTGGCTAGCGGCCAGTAATATTGATCGGCATGCCAAGGAGTATGGCCACCTTTAGGTTCTTTAAAAAGCGCCTGATCGTGGTATAAACGTACGCCATTTGTTTGCATTAAGCCAGTGGCAATTTGGGCTATTCGTTTACTAAATACAATGTCTTTTACCACAGTGGTATGTGTCCATAAGTTCATGATTTGTAAAAATGCTTTACCATAGGTATCGCGCTCTTCTAATGGAACCTGTTGATTATTTAAACGGTCCACCTCTTTGGAAATTACTATATTCATGTAATCAATAACAGAGGCTTCAAAAATATTTTTAATTTTTATAAAACCATGTTGCGCAAAAAATGAAGCCTGTTCAGGTGTTAAACTATACGCCTGATCAAGTGCCTCTTTTATTGAAATGGGTGTTGTTTCCATAACCGCTAAATTTTATACAATATAAAATAAATAATAGACAATACAGCACCAGCAAACTTTAAGATACACACATGAAACAACTCCTTAAAACCGTCATTTTTTTACTCGTTATTAACCATGCATTAGGGCAAGAATTTTATGTGTCGCCAGCTGGTAATGATAAGAGCAACGGATCAGCAGCTGCACCAGTAGCAACACTTTCAAAAGCGCAACAATTGATTAAAAAATTTAAGGACGGCAATCCAAATTACGAGGGCGAGATAGTGGTGCATATTGGCGCCGGCAATTATGAACTGCAAGCAGGATTTAAATTAGACGAAGTCATTACAGGTAGCAAACAAACGCCAATTATTTGGAGAGGCGTTAACAAAGAAAAAGTGATTATTTCGGGAGGCAAAAAAATTAAAGGCAGTTCATTTAAAAAAGTAAATGACCCAGCTATTTTAATGCGGGTTGGTAAAACAGCTGCTGCATCGTTATACCAGGTATCTCTTAAACAACTGGGTATTTTAAATTATGGCAAACACCAAAGTTATGGACATGGACAACCCGTTGTTCCTGCACCACTTGAATTATTTTTTAACAACGAACCACTCACACTTGCACACTATCCCAATAGTGGAAGTATCAAAATCGGCAAAGTCATTGATAAAGGCTCTGTGCCGCGTATTGGTGACACCAGCAATAGAGGTGCCTTATTTGAATACACCGATACAAGACATGCAAAATGGGCTGGACAAAAAGATATATGGCTACAAGGCACTTTTAATTTCGGTTTTGCCGATGACAATATTAATATCGAAAAAATTGACACCCTTAAAAAGCAAATTAAATTAGTAACGCCACATTTGTACGGACTTGGAAACGGCAGAGATTTTCAGGCTTACACTGCATACAATATTTTAGAGGAATTAGACAGCCCCGGCGAGTGGTGGTTAGATACTAAAACGGGGATTTTATACGTATGGCCGCCTAGTACATTAGAAAACGCAAGCATTACTGTTTCGGTACTTGAAACGCCCATTGTATCTATCATCAATCAAACCTATACCACGTTAGAAGGCCTTACCATTGAGGCTGGCAGGGGTATGGGTATTTACATGGAAGGCGGACACCACAATACCATTGTAGGCTGCACCATTAGAAACGTTGGAACGTCTGGTATTTTTATGGGCCAAGGTGCAGAGGCCAATAAAGGACCTATGAGTATTGATAATTTTGAAGGCCGTCCGGTTTCTGGCATTATAGGAAGCTTGCAAAACTATCTCTATAAAAATACCAGTTGGAATAGAAACGCCGGATACTATCAACAAATATTAAGTTGTGACGTGTATAACACCGGTAGCGGCGGCATTTATTTAAGTGGTGGCGATAAAAGAACCTTAACAAAAGCAAACAACATTGTTGAAAATTGTGAAGTCCACGATTTTAATAGAAGAAATAAATTTATTTGGTCGGGCATCAGCGTAGACGGATGCGGCAACAAAATAAGACACTGTGAAATTTATAATACCGACTGGCAAGGCATTTTTGTACACGGTAACGAACACATTTTTGAATACAATAATATCCATCATGTTACTTTAAATTCGGACGACACATCACCATGGTATATTGGTAGAGACCCTAGCGATAGAGGAAATGTGGTGCGCTATAATTATTTTCATCACATTGGAAACCCTGACCGCATGAACATGGGTATTTATTGTGACGACTCGAGTGCCGATGTTTTTGTGTTTGGAAACGTTTTTTATAAAATGGAAACCAAACATGGAATTTTGTTTACCAATAGCGGTTGGGATTTAACCATGAAAAATAATATTATTATTGAACCCACCGATGCTACTGCTCAAATATCGGCGCACTACTATACCTGGGCAGCAGGTTCCGAAAAATCAATGTTTGGAGAAGAGGGCCTTATTAGAGCGCGCTTAACAAAAAGCGTTTCCTATACCACAGAACCATACGCTAGTAGGTATCCTGGACTTCTCGACTATTTAGATACCATACCCGGCACTAAACAGTGGAAAGGGATGCGTGCCAACCGTAATGTATTTGCAGACAACCTAATTATTGGTGGCCCAACAAGCCCTACTAAACTTATTGGTGGACAATACGCGACCATCACCGAAAGAGATAATTACAGATGCATCACTAATCCGGGCTTTGTAGATGCCGAACATGAAAATTTTACATTACTACCAAGCTCTGAAGTATTTAAAAAAATAAAAGGATTTGAACCTGTCCCATTTGACAAAATGGGACTCTATAAAAATAAGTATCGAAATTAATTGGATATGCGAAAAGAAAATTTAGTTGGTGAATTGTGCGTAGCCATTGTGGTGCTGGGGATTTTTTTTAGGCCTTGTATGGCGCAAGTGAAACTTGCGCCATACAACGTAGCGTGGGCTTCACAAAGTAGTGGACCATCTGGATCCATGCCCATTGGCAATGGCGACATTGGCGCCAATGTATGGGTGGATAGCAGCGGACAATTACAATTGTATATTTCAAAAACAGACGCCTTCTCCGAAATTGGCCGTCTATTAAAAATTGGAAAAATATCCATTAGTACCAGCCCGTCAATACTTGATGGCGCAACATTTTCCCAAACACTCGATATACAAACCGGCAGCATTATTATAAATGCCACCAATTCAAAAAAACAAAGTATATCCATTACCATTTTTGCAGATGCCAACAACCCAGCCATTACCATAACCGGAAAAGCAAGCACTAATGTTGCTTTAACCATTAAAAATTTAATGTGGCGTAATAAAATGGACACTTTGCAAGGGGGAGAAAAAAGAAGTGCCTACGGAATGATGGGTGCGCCTTTTCCGCTATTGAGAGAAAGAGATACGATACTTGAAAACGGGAATAAGCTTATTTGGGTGCACCAAAATAAATCATCCATTTGGCAGTCTACCTTAGACAACCAAAACCTCTCAAAGTTTAATGAAATTGGCAAAGATCCGCTCTTATATCAAAACTTTGGGGCCGTTGTTAGTGCCAATGAAATAGTTAGTAGCAAATCAAATAAGGAATTTGAAATAAATATTACCGTGCTTAAAAAGCAAACAGCTAATATTTTAGAATGGAAACAAGCTGCCCTAGCGCTTCATAAAAAAACGAGTGACAGGCCTGCTTCCCAAAGATTCAATGCGCATAAAAATTGGTGGGCGAAATTTTGGAATGCCCATTACATGATTGTTACGCCTGGAGATATTAGCCTACAAACAAAAAATGAAACCTTTGCTATTACTCAAGGTTATCAACTACAGCGCTACATGAATGCCTGTGCTGGCAGAGGAGGCCTTCCTATTAAATTTAATGGATCCATTTTTACCGTGGACGTTGATGAAAGTATGGGCAAAAGAAACCTAACAGGTTATGACGCCGACTTTAGAGACTGGGGCGCTAATTATTGGTTTCAAAATACAAGACTCCCCTATTATTCGATGTTATATAGCGGAGATTTTGAACTCATAAAGCCACTCTTTAAAATGTATACCGATGCGCTGCCACTAGCAAAATATAGAACACAAAAATATTTTAAACACGAAGGCGCTTACTTTCCGGAAACCATGACACCCTGGGGTACTTATACCAATGACAATTACGGATGGGATAGAAAAAAATTAGCAGATGGCGTTTCTGAAAATATGTATATCCGTTATTTATGGGAAGGCAGTTTGGAATTATCGAAACTCATGATTGATTACTATGAGTTCACAAATAATAAAACCACTTTTGTAAAAGAGCATCTTCCATTCATAAAAGAGACCGTTTTATTTTACAATGCACACTATAAAAAAGACAGCACAAACCATATTAATATTCAACCTGCACAAGCATTAGAGTCATATTTTGAAGGCGTTATTAATCCACTACCAGAAATTGCAGGACTTACAACGGTACTTGAAAAAATAACCGCATATAAAAATATAATTGATGATCCTGGCTTTATAAAAAAAGCTCAAGCTTTATATTCGAAGCTGCCACCTTTACCAACGCAAACCATTAAAGGGCAAACGGCACTCGCTGCTGGGTATAACCTAGGACCCCGAACCAATGTAGAAAAACCAGAACTATACGCCGTTTTCCCTTACCGTTTACGAGGGGTTGGTAAGCCAAAAATTGAAGAAGCGATTACAGCTTGGAATCATAAAGCCAATAATGATTTTAGCGGCTGGCAACAGGATCCCATTTTTGCAGCTTATTTAGGCTTAACAGATGAGGCTAAAAAAATGGTGGTTCATAATTTTACCACAAAACATATTGGTAGCCGGTTCCCTGCATTTTGGGGACCCAATTACGACTGGGTACCGGATCAGGACCATGGAACCGTTAATATGCGTGCACTTCAAAACATGCTTGTGCAATCTGAAATAAATCAAACACAATGGCTAGCCGCATGGCCAAAAAATTGGAACCTGGATTTTAAAATCCATATTCAAAACAAAAAAATAGTTACAGGAAAATATACAGCGCAAAAAGGAATATCAATAATACAAACTCTTAATAATCCCCATTTCTAACCCTCTTAACTCTGCAAGGCCACGTAATCTTCCAATAGCAGAATAACCTGGGTTGGTTGTTTTTTTCAAATCATCTAACATTTGATGTCCATGATCGGGTCTCATTGGAATTGAAAGGTTTCGCTTACGCATCACTTCAATAATTTCTTTGACCACCCGGTACATATCTACGTCGCCTTCTAAATGATTGTCTTCAAAAAAGTCGCCATCGTCATTTCGTTTGGTACTACGCAAATGAATAAAATTAATGCGTTCACCAAAATTGCTAACCATGCCAGGCAAATTATTATCGGGTCTTACACCAAATGATCCCGTGCAAAAACAAAGCCCATTAGACATAGATGGTACCGCATCAAATAATGCCTGAATGTCTGCAGCGGTGCTTACCACCCTTGGCAATCCTAAAATAGAATACGGTGGATCGTCTGGGTGAATCACCATTTTTACGCCACAAGACTCAGCAACAGGAATAATTTGATCTAAAAAATAAATAAGATGTGACCTTAGTTTTGCAGCGTCGATATGATCATATGCGGCAAGTGCATTTCTAAATGCTTCCATCGTAAAACTTTCTTCACTACCCGGAAGCCCCTTAATCATATTGTGCTGGAGTTCTAATTTTTGAGCGTCAGTCATTTGATTAAAACGCTGTTTTGCTTGCTCCAATTCAATAGCCGTATAATCACTAGCTGCATTTTTTCTTTCTAAAATATATACATCAAATGCGGCAACGGCTGCCTTTTCATAGAGTAGCGCCAAAGATTTATCTGGCATTTCGTGCTTTAAATTGGTACGCGTCCAATCCATCACAGGCATAAAATTATAGGTCACAATTTTAATGCCGCAGCTACTTAAATTTTGTATAGTTTGCTTATAGTGGGCAATGTATTTTTCAAACCCAGCTGTTTGGGTTTTAATCGCTTCATGCACCGGCACACTTTCAACAACATCCCAGGTAAGTCCGGCAGCTTCAATGATTTGAATGCGCTCCTGAATAGCATCAACACTCCACACTTCACCATTTGGAATTTGATGCAGTGCAGAAACTACACCCGTGCAACCAGCTTGACGTATATCCCATAAACCAACAGGATCGTTAGGACCATACCAGCGCATGGTTTGAATCATTTTGGGTTGCTCTTGCATAATCAATTATTATTCTAAATCTTCGGCAGCAATTACGTTTACTTTAGGCACGAGTAAATGCATGATTAGCCAAGCTAATAAATAAGCCGAGCCGCATACAATAAACATGATATAATAAGCCGTTTCAATTTGACCTATAGAACGGTAATGCACAAACAAATTCTTTTGCACTGCCATTGATAATAAAATGCCGCCAATAGCTCCAAACATACCACCAATGCCAGTTACAGAGCCTACCGCACGTTTAGGGAACATGTCACTTACCGTCGTAAATATATTAGCACTCCAAGCCTGATGCGCTGAAGCGGCAATTCCAATTACAAAAACAGCCAACCACATATTTATACCACCTAGTACTTGTGCAAATAAAATAGGCAATACTAAAAACGCATAAAGCAACATAGATGATTTACGGGCTTTAAAAACAGGCCAGTTCTTTTTAATAAAATACATAGGGAGCCATCCGCCAAAAATACTTCCCACCGCAGACATCGTATATACGGCAGCTACTGGAAGTGCAATCGCAGTTCCTTTAATATGGTATTGACTTTCTAAAAAATCAGGTAACCAGAAAAGATAAAACCACCAAATGGGATCGGTTAACAACTTACCTATTGCAAAAGCCCATGTTTGTTTGTACTTTAATAAAGATGCCCAACCAAAAGGCTTTGATTGAAGTGCATCACCTTCTGGGGTAGCATCGGCATCACTATTAATATAAGCAAGTTCTGAAGCAGATAATTTAGGATGCTCCGATGGCTTGTAATAATGTTTATTCCAAAAAATTAACCAAATAAATCCAAGTAAACCAGTTGCAATAAATGCCCACTGCCAACCATAAGCTGCAGCAATAAATGGAACGGTTAATGGCGCAACAATGGCTCCAATATTTGCACCAGAATTAAAAAGTCCAGTGGCTAAAGCACGCTCTTTGCGTGGGAACCATTCTGCCACTGTTTTAATGGCAGCCGGAAAATTACCAGCTTCGGTAACACCTAATGCGGCACGTGCCACAGAAAAACCAAATACACTTTTAGCAGCCGCATGTAAAACAGCAGCAACACTCCAAAGCCCGGTTGCCCATGCGTACCCTTTTTTAGTACCTACTGTATCAATAAATCTTCCAGCTAATAATAATCCTATGGCATAAGATACTTTAAAAGCGATTTCTACATTGGTGTAATCGCCATCATCCCATTTTAACTCGGTAGTAAGTGTAGATTTTAATAAACTAATAACCGCTCTGTCTAAATAGTTAATAGTTGTTGCGAAAAAAACTAAACTACAAATAGTCCAGCGGTAACGTCCAATATTTTGTTCCATATGGGTATACTTTAAATCTTAACTATTGTACTTTTTTTATGAGCTGTACAAGTTGTGTTGTTTGAGTTTCTAATTGCTTATAATTCTTATTCGCCAAAACATCTTTGGTAATCAGTTTACTTCCAAGCCCTACGCCTGATACACCTGCTTTAAACCAGGCACCAATATTTTGCTCGGTTGGTTCAACGCCCCCTGTTACTATAAAGTCAACCCCTGTAAATAATGATTTAATGGCTTCCACAAAACCAGGGCCTAATACATTACCTGGAAATAATTTTACAAGTGTAGCGCCAGATTTTTGCGCCACATGAATTTCTGTGGGGGTCATACAACCTGGTATCCATAGCACTTTGTGCATGTATGCAACATCTGCAACACTGGCATCAAAACAAGGACTGATTAAAAAATCGGCACCAGCTTCAATAAATGCAGTAGCGTCTTGTGGTGTTTTAATGGTACCAATACCAAGTATCAAACCAGGCATTGTAGATTTCAAGGAAACCAAATGCTTAAAATTTGGAAGCGCGTGCACGCCCCTATTGGTAAATTCGACACATCTAACGCCACCATTGTATAGCGCTTGAAGCACATTTTCACAAACAGTAACGTCATCATGATAAAACAAAGGCAACATGCCTTCATTTTTTATTTGATTGATTAAAGCGGCTTCTCTTTCCATTTAATACCTTGATTTAATTTGACTAACGGTTTGTTTGGTACTATCCCCCAGTTCTTGCAATTTACCAAAAGCTGCCGACGCTGCATAATTTATCGTTTCCTGATGTACATGTCCATTATGAATGCCATATATAAGTCCTGCCATAAAACTGTCTCCACTACCCACTTTATCTATTACTGAATTTGCATCAAAACTAACAGATACCACCTGCTCCTCTCTTGTATCAAGTGCCGCATAATAATGCACGCCCGCGCCTTCTGGTGTAAATCTAAAGGTATTGGCTACCACTTTGCAAGACGTGTTTTGTGCAAATAGTACAGCAGCCGTTTCCTTAGCACATGCAGCGAACGCTTCTTTGCTAGTAGCACTTTCTGCAGCAGCTGGAACATGAATGCCCAGGAGATCTCTAGCGCTCCAGATATTACCCATAATTACATCGGCGTAAGCAACAAGTTCTGGCATTACCTCTGCAGGCTGCTTGCCATATTTCCAAAGTTTAGCGCGGTAATTTAAATCTACAGAAATGGTAAGACCTAAACGCTTTGCAGCTTTTAATGCATCCAAACAAAGTTCGGCAGCTTGTTCTGTTAATGCCGGACTAATGGCACTAAAATGAAACCAATCAGAACCTTCCAGTAATACATCCCAATTTATTTTTCCCGGGAATAAAGCTGTTGAAAATGAAGCATGTGCACGGTCGTAAATAACACCGGCATTTTTTAAATCGGCCCCTTGTGGTAAAAAGTAAATACCTATACGGTCGCCACAATATTGCATGGCTTCTACGCCAATATGACTAGCAGCAATTGACGCTGCAATTTCTTTAGATAAATAATTGTCTGGCATTGCAGACATATACGTAACGGGTTGCTGCCATCCAGCCAAAGCCTTTGCTACATTGAGTTCTGCGCCACCTAAATGCACCGGCATAGAAGCACTGTTAATCCAGCCCTGATCTAATACGGGTGACATTCGAAGTAAAATTTCCCCAAAACAAAATACTTTTTTCATACTTATTTCTTACCCGTTTGATTTACAAGATAATATGAAATGAAATAAAAAAGTAGATTATTTGTCATTCCAGCCAAAATAGGTATTGGCATTGTTGTAACAGATATCCTGAATAATTTGACCTACCCATTTTGTATCGTTAGGCAATTCACCATTTTCAATTTCGTCGCCAAACAAATTACACAAGATGCGTCTAAAATATTCGTGTCTTGGAAAAGATAAAAAACTTCTAGAATCGGTGAGCATGCCTACAAACCTGCTAACTAGACCCATATTACTAAGGGCATTTAACTGTTTAATGATGCCATCTTTTTGATCTAAAAACCACCAGCCACTTCCAAACTGAATTTTACCTGCTACCGATCCATCATTAAAATTACCAATCATGGAAGCCATCAGCTCATTGTCTGCAGGATTCAAATTGTAAATGATGGTTTTAGCTAATTTATCTTCACTATCTAGTTTATTTAAAAATTTAGAAAGCGCTGCTGCTTGCGAAAAATCTCCAATACTATCCCATCCAGTGTCCGGACCTAATTTAGAAAGCATGCGGGAATTGTTATTGCGAAGTGCACCAAGGTGATATTGTTGCACCCAGCCTTTTTCCCAATCCCATTCTGCAAAGTGAAGTAACATGCAGCTTTTAAATTTGCGCTGCTCAATCAGGCTTAAATCTTTGCCGCCATATACTTTTGTAAAGATGGCTTCAATTTCTTGACCTGTAAAATCTTCTACATAAATTTCTTCTAATCCATGATCACTTACAGAACATCCCATTGATGCAAAAAAGTCATGTCTATTTTGAAGTGCAAATAAATAATCTTCAAATGAAGAAACCGACAAATTGGTAACAGCTTCTAATTTTTTAACATACGCTGTAAAATGAGCCGCACTTGAAACTTCCATGGCCTTATCAGGTCTAAAAGCAGGCTTTATTTTTACTTCAAAATCACTCTCAGCAAGCGTTTTGTGGTATTCCAATGAATCGATAGGATCATCTGTGGTGCAAATGACTTTTACATTCATTTTTCGAATTAAATTTTTGATACTAAAAGCATCCGTTTGAATTTGCGCACTGGCATTATCATACACCGCTTTTGCTGTTGAAGGATTTAGTATCTCTTCTATACCAAAATATCTTTTTAACTCTAAGTGTGTCCAGTGGTAAAGCGGGTTACGCATGGTATAAGGTACTGTAGCAGCCCACTTCTCAAATTTTTCATAATCGGATTTATTACCCGTGCAATAAGATTCATCTACACCACTCGTACGCATGGCTCTCCACTTATAATGATCGCCATATAACCAGGCCTGCGTTAAATTTTCGAACTTAATATCTTCGGCAATTTGTTGTGGCGACAAATGACAATGGTAATCGATAATTGGCATTTGTTTTGCATACTCCTCATACAACAACTGCGCTGTTTTAGTTTGCAACAAAAAATCTTCACCCATAAATAACTTACTCATCTCTTCAAATTTTTATTTATAAACTCACTCCACGTTTCCATGGAATAAAATCGTCTTGATTTAACAATACTGCTTTAGGGGTAATTTCACCACTAGCAGCTTTAATACAATAGTCCAATATTAATTCGCCCATTTCTGCAATCGTTTTTTCACCAGCAATAATTGGACTCGTATCAATATCAATGATGTCATTCATTCTTTTCGTTAAAGCAGCATTAGTAGACACTTTAATTGTAGGACATACTGGATTACCGGTTGGCGTACCAAGCCCTGTGGTAAACAAAATTAGCGTTGCGCCACTTGCCGCTTTACCTGTTGTAGCTTCTACATCATTACCCGGTGTACACACTAAATTTAAACCAGGCTTGGTAGCAGGCTCTGTATAATCTAACACGTCTACTACTGGAGATGATCCTCCTTTTTTTGCCGCCCCCGCAGACTTAATCGCATCGGTAATTAATCCATCTTTAATATTTCCTGGAGATGGATTCATATGAAAACCAGAACTAGCCGCTATTGCAGCAGCACTATATGCACCCATAAGATCAATGAACTTATGTGCCGCATCCGGATTAACGGTACGGTCAATTAATTCTTGTTCTACCCCACAGAGTTCCGGAAACTCAGCAAGTAATACTTTGGCGCCCAATGCAACGAGTAAATCACTACAATAGCCAACGGCTGGATTTGCAGAAATACCACTAAATCCATCACTACCGCCACACTTAACGCCTACTGTTAATTTATCAAGACCAGCAGGTTGTCTTTCCATTTTATTGGCCTCAACAAGTCCTTCAAATGTTTTTTTGATGGCTTCGCAAATCAAATCTTCTTCACTAACAGATTGTTGTTGCTCAAAAATATAAAGTGGCTTATCAAATGTTGGATTGCGCAGCTTGATATCATTTTCTAAATCTTGTAACTGCAAATTTTGACAACCCAAACTTAAAACGGTAATACCTGCCACATTTGGATGATCGGCGTAGGCAGCAAGGAGCTTGCTTAATATAGCAGCGTCTCCTCTGGTTCCACCACAACCACCCTGATGATTTAAAAATTTAATGCCATCAATATTTTTAAACTTACGATTCTCTTTAGGCTCCGCCATTAATGAAGCTGGAGAAAAATCATGGATCGAACTACCCGCTTCATACGCATGTAACAACTGCTTTGTAAAAGATTTGTACTTATGTGTTACCGCGTAGCCAAGCTCGTTATGCAGCGCTTCACGAATCACATCTAAATTTCTATTTTCACAAAATACAGTTGGTATAAACAACCAATAATTGGCAGTGCCCACCCTGCCATCGGGGCGGTGGTATCCTAAAAATGTTTTGTTTTTATAGGCGTCTACATTTGGGGGTGTCCAGCTATAATTATAAGGTCTAAATGCATAAGGTTCTGCGGCGTGATGCAAATTAGTGGTGGTCATACGCATACCCATACTAACCGGCACTTGTACTTTTCCCACCAAAACGCCATACATGGTTACCAAACTACCCGCTTCCATGTTTGACTGATAAAACTTATGCTTAGCTGCAACATCCTCCACTATTTTGTAGGTCGCATTTTCATACACCACAGTAGCACCAGCAGGAATATCTTCAAGCGCAACAATCACATTGTCACTAGGGTGCACTTTAATTACTTTATAATTCTCTTTCATCATTGCTTTATTTTTTCACTACCAATGCCAAAACTTCTTTTACAGAACTAGCTTCAATAGCATCCACAAAATCAAAAACCTTTTCATTAAAAACCTTCGATGCTACAAATGTATTTTTAGAAGCCCAAGCACTCGACATTTCTGCTGCCTTGTCGTCTTTAATTTCATAATTGATGCCTGCAAAAGTACCCATATACTTTTGAGGAGCCTCTTCTTTAGATTTCATAAATACTAAAAACGCAGCAAACCCAAAAGACATCAGTTTAGGCGCACTTCCATTTTGTCCTATATATTTTTCTACTAAAGGCACTACGCGCATTTGCATTTTAGACGTGTATTGCACAGAAATGTTTAGCCATAAGTGTTCAATGCTCTGATTGGTAAAACGGTCAATAACTTGTAGTGCAAAAGCGTTCGCTTCCTCTAATGAAATATCCCCATCAGCAACAAGTGGCACAATTTCTTCTAGCAACATTGCCGAAATAAAAGACCTAAATGTACTTTCTTTTAAAGCGTCTCGCACGGTTACAAAACCACTTAAATGCGCCACCCCGCAA
Organism: Chitinophagaceae bacterium; assembly: GCA_947459295.1. GTDB lineage: Bacteria > Bacteroidota > Bacteroidia > Chitinophagales > Chitinophagaceae > Sediminibacterium. The sequence goes on along the minus strand of CANHCY010000003.1, from coordinate 60,884 downwards.
CAAAGCGAGTGCGTGGCATTTAAAAGTCTCAATTTAATTTCTTTGTACTTATTAATGCTAGGGGCTAAAATAACTCGGGCATCAGCACCAGCAAAAGATAGTATGGCTGCTGTTTTTTCACTTGCCGTTTCGATTGCCCAGAGCCTGTAAGGTTCAGACATAATGGCAAGACTATCGGTGTATCCAGCTTTTGATTCAAAAGCACTCTTTTCTGCTTCTGGTAATTTACCAGGCACGATACAATCAACCAATGAACTACAAAAATCATTGGCATTATTTATCCAATTAATAAATGAAGCATCAAGCCCTTTTAACCCTGCTAGTTCTAATACAATTTCTTTTAGTTTAATCCCATTATCGCTAATAAGCTCGGTTGGAATGATAACCATGCCAGCATCTTCCGAACCACCAAATACACGGTAACGTTCCATCAAAAAATGTAATAGTTTACCCGGAAACGACTCTGGAAAAGAAGCAGTAGCATCGGATGGAACAAGTTTAATACCCACTTCGGTAGTGTTTGAAATAATCACTTGCATATCCTTACTAGCGGCACATTTTAAAACTTCATCCCACTGTGATTTTGCCGACACCACCCTACTAATAGATGCATTAATAGTAGTACGCTCTATAGGTGATCCGTTTTCAATGCCTTTTTCAAGTATGGTATACAACCCGTCTTGTACGCCATAAGCATCCGTGCCTCCTTGATCTGTAGACTTTACCACTACAACTCTTCCGTTAAACAAACCTTGTTTATTGGCCTTATCAATAAAGTAATCAGGTAAGCCACGAAGCAAAACGCCTGTTCCAAACTGCAATACTTTTTCTGGTAGCGCAAATAATGCATCCACATTTTCAGTAGTTATGGTCGCGTATGTTTTTTTATTCAACATTATTTATCAATTAATCTTATTTATTTTTTCTTGCCATTTTGGATAATCAACGAGCAGTAATGTAGCAGGCCAGGTTCCATACCAACCATATCCTGTTCTGCGTTCAACTTCAATTTGACGTAAATCATATGTTTTCTTGCTATCACGCCCACTAAAAAAAGGACGGTTGGTTCCTATTTCATAAAACCTTGCCCAAATAGTGCTATTAACATCTGGTATAATGATTCTATCTTTTCCTTTTGGCTCATTGGGCGCATCCACATCAACATACTTGTACCCTTTAATTTTTACCGATTCAAACCATTCGATGCCGGCTTTAATAGCAGCAATAATATCTGGGGATGGATTTTTTTGACGCATTAAAAATTTAAGAATCCCTACCGACTCTTGCCCACTAATAGATACGAGCTCAAACTTTCTTGCCATTTCCGGCTGCAAGGTATTACGGTTGTATTGCGCGCACCAGCCTGTTAAAACGCCATTTGCTTTTATTTGTGTTCGTATAATACATCCAACTCCAAGCTCAACTGCAAGTTTTGCTTTTGGTATAAATGCCTGATTAACAACCTCAAAATTTTTTGCACCTTCTACAATATCTTGCATAATATTTAACACATTCACTATGGCATCATCATTAAAGGTGATTTGGCTTCTATAAGATGATACATCTGGATAATATTGTGGCCAACCGCCTGTTACATGTTGCGCTTTTAATAAATAAGTAATTCCTTTTTCGGCAGCGTTTAAATACTGTATATTTTTTGTTTTTTTATATGCCTGTACAAGGTATCGAATCTCTTTTGTTGTTGCACCATTATCAATAGTTGGATCATTTTTTAGTGAATCCGAAATGATGGATTTACGTTCCGCCGGCGTAAGTGATTTTTTATAATCAACTTTAATGTCATTAATCGCTTTTGGCCAACCGCCTATGGCTCGCTGATACACAAGCATATTTTCAGCTACAGCATCAACCTCAAATGCTTGTTGTATATTTTGTGATTTAAATGTAGTTGTATCAGGCATCCACTTACCACCAAATAACCAGTTAAGTGTTATGGTTTCTGGCTTGACATTACCCTTTGCGGTTTCTAGGTTATTATTTAACCAAGCAAATGGGGCGCCTTCTTTAACTGCATTATAAAAATAAACGCGCTGACCCCAATTAATTTGGTTTTGAGGATTAGATGAATTTAAATAAATAGGTGTGTCGGCCATCTCTTTGGCGAACCACCCATTAATAATATAAAACTGCGCGTCTCTATGATAACGCCCAAGTTTAAACCCTGGATCACCCGTAAATGAACAGTTAACCAGTACCGTTTTAGCATCTTCATTTTTAGATCCATCATGCCATATTGCGGCGGTATTTCCATGCGCAATAAAACTGCAGTTTTGCGCCCATGCCCAACCCCTAGGGCAATAAAAGTCTACGCCACCTTCCATGATGCAGTCCTTAAAATAAAAGAAACCTGCTTCTGCATTCCAAGGGCTTACCGTATCACCTCCATAGGCCCTAAAAATGCAATTTTTAGCAACTAGTCTTGTGGTGGCAAAGCTTCTAAGCGCCATTTGATGGCCACTATTTCTCACTTCCTTGCTAGGATGCAATGAATCTTTTGGGCAATGAATAAGAGCAGGAGCTGTATTGTTTTGATTTTCGAAACCATAGGTATTAGTAATCGTTAGATTTTCGAGTACAATATCATTTGATTTTAAATTGATGGTGGCCACACCCCAATCATCATCATTTTCGCAGCGCCAAATATCTCTTGCTAATGAAATGGTAAGTATGGTTGTGTTTTTATCTTCTCCAATTAAGCTTACAAAATCCTTTTCTACAAAAATCTTTTCATTATAGACGCCTGCTTTTATATATATGATTCGGGGCGCAGAAGCTGTGTCAGCTAAACTATTAATTGCATCCTGTATAGAAATAAAATCGGCCCCTCCGCGCTGATCCACCACTATCATTGTCTTACTTGACGCTTGCGCATAAAGTTTTAAGTCACTGAAAAATCCAATGATGGTCATCGAAAAAGCGAAAAAATAAAAGCTTGTTTTTTTCAATACATTATTTTTTAACTGGAATTTGTTGAATCAGCCACTGCACTAAATCTTTTGCTGCCTGCGCATTTTGATACATCACCGGAAGCTTCCGCCCATCGGTGTATTCGTTGTAAAGCCAAGGATCACCGGTGGCAAATACGGTACCCTTTCCTATTTTAGCCGTTGCAAAAACAACCAACTCTCCTTTTGCTAGCATTGATTGAGCGGGGGCCTTTACTGTAATAGAACAAACTTCTTTTTGATAAATAGTTTGCACATTTTTAAGGATTTTATTTCCAGCAGGTACTTCAATTTTACCGCCCAAATAATCATTTCCCACCACTCTATTATGCGTATCCTCATTAAAATGAATGCCAAATAAATCAGACAGTTTATTGATAGCAGTAAAATCAGCGTTGGGTTTGTCATTGTGAAATAAAACGAGTACCCCTCCTGCTTTTACCCAATTATAAATCTCCAGCGCGTCTTTATCACTCATGTAATTTGGAGTAGGGTTGTCACCTATATTATCTGCATCTACAATCATATATATAGATGCATTTTTTAAATTACTTGCTTTTGGCGCTTCAGATAATGTTTTAGTTTGTAATCCATTAGCAGTTATTACATTTCCTAAAAATGAAAAACCATTGTTATACATTTCAGGCCATTTGTAATGGTAGGCGTATTCAACACCTTTGATGTCTTTTTTCTTTTCGGCATTGTAATAGTCGTCTAATAAAAAAACTTGCTTCTTCCCAAGTTTTGGTGTTGAATGCCACTCCATTTCATTCGCAGCTTGTATAAATGCACCAACACCTTTTGGATCATTTACCACCACTTTTTCAGACATGTAATACGCATAGCTCCCATCACGGTAGGGCTTACCACCAAGTCCACTCACACTTACGGTTCCTTCTAGGTTGGTGTATCCCTTTTCATCTTTTTTAATAAACTTTTTTACAATACCATCATATCCTTTTGTAGCAACCGCTAAATAACTTGTCGGTAATATTCCTAAACGCACCGCTTTAGCAGTGGCACATACAAACATGGCGCTTGCAGATGCTTCAAAATAATTATCTTTTTCTTTTGGAAGGTTTAAAATATCAAACCATAAGCCGGTTGCTGGATCCTGTACTTTTTTAATAGCTTCAACAAGGCGTTTTAAAATGGCTACAAGTGTTTCCCTTTTTGGATGCGACTCAGGAAAGTTTTCCAACACATCTACAAGTGCCATTTGGTACCAACCCATGGCCCTGCCCCAAAAATGAGGAGAGCAACCTGTTACAGGATTGGCCCATTTTTGTTCCTTACTTTCATCCCACCCATGGTATAACAACCCTGTTTTAGCATCTCTTGCGTGTTGCTCCATCCAAATAAATTGATTGGCAATATCATCAAATGCTTCCGGCTCATGAAACTGTTTTGCATAAGCCGTATAAAATGGCTGACCCATATAAAGACCATCCAGCCACATTTGGTTTGGATATATTTTTTTATGCCAAAAGCCGCCTTCCTTTGTGCGGGGCTGGCCTTTTAACTGTTCTCTTAATAAAGATGCGGCTTTATAATATTTGGCCTGGCCCGTTACATTGTATAGCGTTAGTAAAATTCTGCCACATAAGATGTTATCAATATTATAGTCCTGTGCTTTATAAAATTTAATGTCACCGTTATCGGAAACAAAATAGTCCATACTTTTTTGCATGTATGAAAAATATTCAGGATTAGCAGTTTGTATCCATAAACGCTCGATGCCAAGTAGCACCACACCCTGATCATAGGTCCATTTGGTTGGCTTTGCAGTATCTGCGCCAATTGGATCTTTCCATAAAGTAGCCATTGCCGTTGCTGCTACTTCTGCCGCCAAGGATTTTTTTTGAGCAAATGCAAACTGCATATTCACACAAACCACCAATACGACTAAAATTATTTTTTTCATACTTTTTATTGTTGATACGTGATGCTATTTGATTTTGCGCCAAATAAAAATTCATCTTTTTTAATAGCTGTACTTGTGTTCGTTGATTTTACTTGAATTGTATTTGAACGGTCACCATTAACACTAAACACCAAAGGGACTTTTGGCTCAATCCCTAAATGGTTAAAACGAAGCTTACTGCTATTTTGGATATAAACCAGTGGACTAGCTTGTTCCGTAATAAGTTTGACATTGTTAAACTCAATATTTGAGCCCTCAGTAATTTCAATTCCTTTGCGGGTAGCAAATACCATGTCGCTTAATACTAAATTGGAAATATTCATTTCAGGAATCCCTCTAACAAAGACCGCTTTTTCGGCGCCATTGCAATAGACATTGTTAAAATAGAAGTTTCTAAAAATTGGCGTTGCCTCGGTTACCGGGAGTGTTTGAATGACTGGCATGTCCTTTTTTTCACCCTCAAGCGCTATAGGATCTTTGGCAGCGTAATACATGTCAAATAAAACAGCTTCTCCAACAATATCACGCATCGTAATGTTGGAAGCATAAATATTTTCTACAACGCCACCTCTGCCTCTAGTTGTTTTAAAACGAAGGCCAATATCAGTTCCAATAAATGTACAGTTAGAAACAAAAATATTATTGGCGCCTCCACTCATTTCGCTTCCTATAACAAATCCGCCGTGGGCATGATACACCGTTGTATTGATGGCAATAATATCTTTGGTTGGCATGCCTCTTTTGCGTCCTTCTTCATCTCTACCAGATTTGATACAGATGCCATCATCACCGGTATCAAAATTACAACCATCAATAAGTGCGTTAGAACAGGACTCTAAATCCAGTGCGTCTGTATTTTGTCCATACCATGGATTTTTAACATTTACCTTTCTAATGGTGATATGCTTACTCATAAGTAAGTGCATAGTCCACGCGGGAGAATTTTCAAAAGTGATACCTTCTAATAACACATTTGAACAATTTGTAAAACGAATCATATTAGGCCTTAAAAAATCACGAATAGATTCAAAATCTTGAAGCACTGCACCATTGACAAGTTTCCCAATATTATTGGTAAGCGAACCTTTTAAGGCGCCAGCAGATGGATACCAATTTGATTTGTCTTCACTTAAAACGCCACCCGTATTGATCAATCGTTTCCATTCTGATTCTGTTACCTTCCCTTTTTTTAACGGACGCCAGGCTTCACCGCCACCATTAAAAATACCTTGTCCTGTAATGGCAATGTTAACAGCATCTGTTGCTGAAATTGGCGACTGACATCTTGCTGCTTCAACGCCTTCAAATGAAGCCACTTTTAATGGATACTGTGACCTGTCCTTTGTAAATAAAATAAGGGCACCTCTGGCTGTATTTAGTTCTACATTGTTATGTAGCACAATAGGGCCTGTTAACCAAAGACCAGCAGGAATATAAACAATACCGCCACCAGCTTTATTTGCTGCAACAATAGCGTTATTAATGGCTACTGTATTCAGTGTAATACCATCTTTTACTGCACCAAAATCAACAACATTAAAAGTGTCTTTTTTAAAATGAGGCTCGTATATTTTCGGAAGCTCAAATGCATATTTTTCTTTGTGCGCAGAGCGTAATAAAAATTTTTCTATTGCAAAATGTTTTTCTAAAATTTCGGCACATACAAGTGAAGCTATTTGCGCTGCCCCGTATTCAGAAAAATGCGTGTCATCTTTTTTACCAATTGGCATCACTTTGAAATGATTAGAATCAATCCATAAAAACATTTTTTTTGATCCATCAACACCTTCTTTCTCAATTAACTTTTTACTAGACGCGTGAAGATCAATGAGTGGAACGCGCATAGAGTCTGCCAATAAACGAACAACGCCTGGGTAATCGCCATGCTGGTCAACAAAAACACCAGAGGCATTAAATTTTCGGCGCATTACAGGCGTCAATAAAATTGGATTACCTCCTTTTTTTCTAGTATCTGTAATAAACCTAATTAAGTTTTGTTTGTAAAGCGTATTAGCAGGCGCCGATCTAATGGAATCATCGATTTTTGAATCGTTATGTCCAAACTGAATGAAGACATAGTCGCCCTCTTTCATGTATTTCATTACACTATCCCATCTTCCTTCTTTGATAAAACTTTTTGTACTCCTACCGTTAACAGCAAGGTTTTTTATTTCAACAGCAGTAGAAATATATTGAGGAAATAATTGCCCCCAACCTCTTTCAGGATTATTGGCAATTGGTTTATCTGCCATGGTAGAATCACCAATCATAAAAAAAACAACCTTTTTTTCAGGTGCCATAAACCCTACTAAAATAATAGCAGCGAATAAGTATACAATTCTTTTCATATGCGTTGATTGTGAAGCGTTTCTCGCAGCTCAAGACTACTCAAATAATGATGAAAAATAGGCATAATTTAAGACTTTATTTATGCAATCGTTCCCGGTTTTTAGGCCTACTTTTTAAGTCTTTGATAATTATCGTATTTTTATGGTTTAGGACAATTTTCAGTCACTTTTTTGATTTTTCTATGAAGTACGAAGCGGTTACCATTAAAGACATTGCTAAGGCCCTTGGCCTTTCTACGTCGACCGTTTCTCGGGCATTAAGGGATAGTTATGAAATTAGCCCCGAAACCAAAAAAATAGTCATAGAATATGCCCAACAAATCAATTACAGACCCAACCCCATAGCACTGAGTCTAAAAGAAAAAAGAAGTAGATCCATTGGTATTATTGTTTGCGAAATCGCCAATAGCTTTTTTTCACAGGCTATTAATGGTATTGAGTCTATCGCTTATGACAAAGGCTATAACGTAATCATTGCGCAAAGCCACGAATCCTACGAAAGAGAAATAATTAACCTCCAATATTTAGCCTCTAGGTCTATAGATGGCCTTCTTATTTCAGTTTCATCTGAAACGGAAAATTTAGACCACTTAATCAATTTACACAAGCGCGGATTTCCAATTGTTTTTTTTGACAGGGTTGTTGAAGATTTAGCCACACACAAAGTAGGTGTAGATAATTATAAAGGAGCTTACGATGCAACTACTGAACTCATCAAAAACGGTCATCAAAATATTGCGATGGTGGCAGGTTCAGAGTTCTTATCCATTACCAAAGAAAGAGTAGCCGGTTATCATCAAGCACTTTCGGACCATGACTTACCTTTTGATGCCAATCAAATTGAATACTGCTTACATGGTGGCATGCTCTACGAAGAAGTTGAAAATGCACTAGAAAAATTATTATACCACAATAATAATAAGCCAACCGCAGTGATAGCATCTGCCGACAAACTCACCACCAATTGCCTTCGTTACTTTAAGTCCAAAAACTTACAAGTACCTAGCGATATTGCTATGATTGGCTTTTCAAACCTAGACTTAACCGATTTGCTCTCGCCATCACTCTCCGTAATTAGGCAACCTGCCTTCGAAATTGGACAGGTAGCTATTGAATTACTGATTAAGCAAATCGAAAACAAAAGACCTACCACCGAGTTTGAAAAAATTATATTGCAGCCACAAATGATCATTAGAGAATCAAGTGGCGCAAAAAAAAGCTAGGTAAGTTTTACCGCTTGGCGTGCTAATAATTTCCAGTCTTTCCCAACCTTTTTAAATACAAGGAGTATTTTTAGTTTTACCTCACCCGGCTTTCCATTATCATTGTTTGTTGCAAACAATTGATGCCTAACAAGTGCTACATTGCCGGTGATTGAAATTTTCTGATCGGTAAGGTTGATCGTTATAAAATCAGATTTACCTGAAGCAATTTTTTCTACAAACTCAGCCTTGCCTTCTACTGCTCCGCCAGAATGGCCATAACTTAAACTATCATCTACAATAAACGCGAGGTCTTCTCGAACGCCACTAATCATGGCAAGTTTAAGTTTCTCAACGGCCGCCTCTACGCGTGCATGTTCTTTTGATTGAGAAAATCCGACGTTAGCAAAAAATAGCGTGACACATAAAATGATATACTTTTTCATAGACTGCTTAATTAATATTGTTACTGAAATTAAGCATTAGACACCTATTCGCCAACAAAAAAGGCTACTCTAATGAGTAGCCTTTTTTACTTACTAACGAATTAGTTATTAATAACCAGGGTTCTGCGTAAGATTGCGGTTAGCATCTCTTGCAGGTTGGGGTATGGGTAATAATTCAGATTTGCCAGTAACAAATCCAGTAGCAAATCTTGCTAGTGCTGTTGTATTGATTGCTGCACTTAACCAAACAACCCTTGTAGTACCTGTAGGCGTTGCAGTAGGGGCTGTTCTGTAAAATGAATTTGCCCAAAGACTTGTTGCACCAAATCTATTATCGTCACTAGCACTACCTGTTCTAAAAAACATAGCAGTAGGAAGTGTGTTATATGGTGCCGACAAGGTTGACATTGCTAAAAGCGCAGCCTTTGTTTCATTAATTTTTGATGCGAGCATATTCCATCTGATCAAATCATATTTACGAACTCCTTCGCCACCTAATTCTAAAGAACGTTCTTTAACAATAGCAGTAAAGAAACTTGCTTTACTTAAACCAGTAGGTAAATCAACAGCAGCATTAGGCGCTGTGATTGATTGTCCATATCCTCTTCTTCTAACCTGATTTACAGCATTGTAAGCAGCTGCTGTTGGTCCATTTAATTCGTTATCTGCTTCCGCAAACATGAGCATTACATCGGAGTAACGAAGAATTTGCCATTTTAAACTAAAATATTGAATCCTGTCATCAGGAGAAACTACAGGATTAGAAATCCAGTCTCTACGATATTTTCCATCGCAAATAGCAGTGATGGCCTGACCAATTTTAGCCCTACCATCTGCTGCTACATTATAAATAGCACATGTTACATCACGCCTTAAATCGGTAGAATCAAATGCATAAAAATAGGTAGGTAAAATATTTACACTTTTATTTCCAAGACCATTAACAGTTGGACCATTATAATAAGCAAGTTTAGTATCACCAGCACCAACGCCACCAATACCACTTGCTTGGAACATCAACTCTCCGTTAGGATCAGCCACTGCTCTTGCATTTACTTGATCTTTCCATAATGCTCTAAAGCTTGGGTTTAAACTGTGCTGATTAGAAGCCATTACTTCTGCAGCTTCATCTCTTGCAATTTGATAGTATTTTAAATAATCAGTAGGGCGCTTTACAACACCATCTTGGCGTAACGAAAATCCACCTCTGTAAAGTGCGATTCTTGCACGAAGTCCTTTAACGGTACCTTTTGTGATTCTTTCATCAGCACCATCGCCAATGGCAGATAGTTCATTTCTCCAAGGCACAAGTGTTGCAGCTAATTTTAAATCTTCTAACAAACGGTCATAGATCGTATCTCTATTTGTTCTAGCAGGAAAAGGATTAGTAGTTGCTAAAGTAGAGGCTGGCGCAAAATGGGCTGGTAAGTCACCCCAGTTTCTGATAGCTTCCGTGTAAAACTGAGCTCTTAAAGTTAAAGCCTCACCATACATTCTTTGTAATTTCTTTTTTTCTTGATCTGTACCATTTGAGTACATCGCCATTTTAGGAATATTAGCAATGCAAATATTTGCATACTCGATACCAGCAAACATTTGATTAAATGGATTGGTAATTTGAGCATTACCAGGAGTTGCATTATAACGCGCAATATCTCTACGATCATTATCTCCAGCACCCGTTGGTCCTTGTACTTCATCTGTATCAAGTGGATAGTAAAGGCTTACACGGATACCATAACCAGCATCGCCTACCATTCTACTATACACACCAGCTATAGCCTTTAATGCGCTTGGGACATCACTAAATACTACATCCGTACTTACGTCTGTAATTGGCTTTTGATCTAAAAATTTATTACAACTATTTAATGACAACAAAACAATTGCTGCAATGGATAGCGTTAGTTTATATAAGTTTTTCGTTTTCATATCTGTAGTGTTATAAAATTAAAAGTTAGCGTTTACACCAAAAATAAAACTGCGACTTTTTGGATATGCAGAATAATCTAAGCCAGGTGTTAGTGGGCTATTACGTACACTAACTTCTGGATCATATCCTGTGTATTTTGTAAATACAGCTAAATTATTAGCCGTGAAGTAAAATCTTAATTTAGATATCTTCATCTTAACTAAATTTTTAACTGGCAAGCTATATCCCACTGTTAGGTTGTTGACACGTAAAAACGAACCGTCTTCAATTGCCCATGAACTTGGGAAAAATGCACCTGCCGAACGTATTGGCTGCCAAATATTTGCATTTGCATTTAACGCCTGTAATGCACCTGGTGCAATACCCATTACTTGACCTGTAGAAGTTACCCACTGTGCGGTTTGGCCCTGTGGTGTTACTACTTTCCAACGGTTGGCCATAATATCTAACATGTTTGAATTTGGCGTATACCCATTGGTGAACTCAACTTTATTAGCATTGTATATATCATTGCCATAACTAAAGTTTAAGAATAAGCTCATGTCCCAGTTTTTGTAGGTAAACTGCTGTGCTAATCCGCCAGTAAACTTAGGTGTTGGATTACCAATGATGGTTCTATCCTTATCCATATTAATCACACCATCGCCATCTAAATCTTTAAACTTGATAGATCCTGGCTGCACCGTTCCAATAACACCAGAGGCAGTTACTACGCCTGGTCTTAAGGTATAAACACCCGTTGCGGTATTGTATTCAAAATCATTGAGTGTATAAAACCCGTCGTTAACAAGTCCCCACATCGCACCTACTGGATCTCCAATTCTTACGATATAGTCGGTGGGTTGACCAGAAACGCCCCAGCTTGCAGCTGGAAAAAATAAATTTTGATTTTGGCCCAACGCTTCAACACGGTTGGTATTGAATGAAATATTGAAATTCGCGTTCCAAGTAAAATCTCTTTTTTTGGCAATTAAAGCACCCAATTGCAGTTCCACACCTCTGTTAGAAGTTTTACCAATGTTTTGCAACTGCGTACTGTAACCATAGGTTGATGCAATTGGCACATTGAGTAACAAGTTTTTCGCTTGGTTATTATATATGTCTAAAGAGAAAGTGATACGATCATTTAAGATACTCAAATCCATACCAAAGTTTCTACTCTCGTTCGACTCCCACTGAAGCGCTTCATTAACAAGGCCAGCAGAATAAAAAGCATTGATAGGCTGGTTATTAATCCCATAATATAAACCTCCATCATTTCTGAAGGTTGTTAAAAACAAATAATCGTTAATACGGTTGTTACCTACATTACCATAACCAGCTCTGAATTTAAGATCAGAAATAAACGAATTGTCTTTTAAGAAATTTTCATTTTTAGCTCTCCATGCAACAGATCCAGAAGGGAAAAGACCCCACTGTCTTCCTGGCGCAAATTTTGAAGCACCATCTGCTCTCGCATTAAGTGTTACATAATATTTGTTTTCATAAGCATAATTGATTCTACTAAAGAAAGACATATTGGTATATCTCGTTTTATTTACACGAGGATAACCCGTAAATGAAATTCCATTCGCTAAACTTCCAAATGCATTATCTGGAGTTATGAAATTTGCGAAACCTCTTACAAGTTGTGTGTAAGACTCTGTTCGATAGTCAAAGGTTTCTTGTCCCAATAAAAAGTCAAAATCATGTTTGCCTTTGAACTTATTAATAGAATACGTTAATACGTTAGAATTTGTGATTGTTCTACGAATAGCTGTATCAAGCTGCGCAATAGGCTTTCTTGATCCAGATATCATTGAATATGGTGTAATTGAGTCACTAAATTGTCTATCCATTAATTTAAAATGATCATACCCAACCGTAGATTTAAAAGTTAAGTTTTTAGCAATGTTGTAGGTAACACTTAATGCAATATTTCCAACTGCTGTTGACTTTCTTCTGTACTCAGCATCTGCAAGTGTAATTGGATTAATGAGGTTAAGACCATTACCAACGTTTGGATCAGCTAATGGATCTGGATCTTCTAAATCTTGGTTGCTAGATAAAAAAGGTCTATACTTAACGGCGTTACGAAGTCTTGAAAATGAAGAGCCTTGGTCAGAAGATACCCCAGCGCCATTCACTTCTGTTTGGGTATAACGAGTTGTTAAGGCTGCTTTTAATTTTTTGCTAAATTTATAATCTGCACTTAAATTTAATAAGTCTCTTTTGTAGGTAGAATTTAAAATAACAGCTTTATCATCGTTTCTAGTATATCCAAAATTGTAAGTTAAATTTTTAACACCACCCGAAGCAGTAATGTTGTGCGTTTGCGCTATACCTGTACGTCCCATTACTTCATCTTGCCAATCAACAACATTTACATTGTTATAATTTTTTAAGGTATCCCAAGTGGTACCAAAATTTCTAACAAAAGTTGCACTGTCTGTACTTGATCCTCTAGATCTTTCTGACTGATACATAACATAATCAGCAGGCGATAAAACACCTAGTTTTTTAGCAAGTTGCTTTACGCCAATAAAGCCATTGTAGCTTACTTGTAATTTTCCAGGCTTACCTCTTTTTGTGGTAATTACGATTACACCATTCGCACCACGTGCCCCATAAATAGCGGTGGCAGCAGCATCTTTTAAAACGTCAATGTTTTGAATATTTTGAGGCGCGATTGCTGACAATCCATTTTCAACCTGAACCCCGTCCACAATATATAGTGGAGAGTTATCGCCGGTAATTGACATACCACCTCTTACCCTCACTCTAACATCAGCATCCGGAGCACCTTCGGCAGTTGTTGCAGTAACACCTGCTAAACGACCATTCAATGCTTCAGCAGCAGAGTTAACCGGAATATCTTTTAGATCTTTTGCACTCACACTAGCAATAGATGCTAATACGTTTTTACGTTTTACCGTTTGGTATCCAATCACCACCACTTCTTCTGTTTCTGAAGCAGTAGAATTGAGTGAAACATTGATGGTAGATTTATTGTTTACGGCAACTGTTTGATCAGTGTAACCTACGTAAGAAAAGGTTAAACTACTTTTGCCATCTTGCAATACAATTTTGAATTGTCCATTTTTATCGGTTACAGTGCCCGCTTCTTTTCCACCTTTAACCCTAACACTTACGCCTTCTAAAGGAAGGTCGTTAGAAGTAACTTTACCTTTAACTTCAAGCTTACCGGTTTGAGCAATAGAAAGAATAGGAAGTAAATTTAGTACCCCTACCAATAATAACAGGTATAGGCATACACTTTTCATACGCATACGTAATTGATTTAGCAATCGTTAAAATATTAAAAATCGTAGCCCAATGCTACACCCATCTAGACAATCTTTACGCCAAAAACGATTATTTTTCTACGCAATCGTTCCCGGTAAATCAAGGGTATAAGGGGAAATTACAGGGGCAGTATCCTGATATTTCTAAAACGAACCACGTCTCCATGGCCTAAAAAGCCAATATGACCTGAAGTTCGCTTTAATCCAGGATGCTCGTTATGGTCCATCGTTCCGTTTATTGAAGCCTCTTTAATATCAGCATCCGTAATGGTTTCGCCATTTAAGATCACTTTTACACGGGTACCCTTTACCACAACAACTTCCTCATTCCACTCACCGGTAGGCTTTAGAAAGCCCCTTCTAGCCGGCACAACACCATATATAGAGCCGTGGTACTGGTAAGGCTTCAAGTTCTTATAGATGTCCGCATCATTATCCAGTATTTGTAGCTCCATACCTACATAAGCGGCATCACCCTCTAGTGGCGCTCGAATGCCAAGCCCATTATTTGCCCCAGGGGTTAACTGGAACTCAAAACGGTATTCAAAATCGGAATACTGCTCTTTGGTATATAAATTTCCGCCGCCTGCACTTTTTGGATTCACCATAATGGACCCGTCTTGCAAAAGATATCCGGCTTTATTGCCCACCCAATTGTCTAAATGGGTCCCGTCAAATAATTGCTTAAACCCTTGTTGCTTTTCCAAATCTGAAAGTTTGGTTGGCTCGTTACTAGGAAGCTCTCTAATATAAATATTACGGTAAGCAACATAAGTACCATGCGCTTGTAATTCAATTTGCTCTTTTACAAAAATGGGAAGCGAGCGGTCCCAATAATTTTCTAATACCACTTTATCTGTTACAAGCACACCATTTAAATAAACCGTTACCTGCGCTCCGCGCATGATGATGTGAAAAGTGTTCCAACTACCAATTTTATTATCTGCTACCACTTTTGGATGGCGCTCATTTTTTTGATTGTTGTACAGTCCACCAGAACCCACCTGCGCGCCTACTTCACGTCTACTGGTATCCCAAATTTGCACTTGTGGTGTGCCGCGTAAATAAATGCCTGCATCTCCTTTTTCGGTGATTTTCCAATCTACAAAAAGTTCAAAATCGCCAAACTGTTTTTGCGTACATAAATTATCGCCATGTCCTGTAAAAACAAGGAGACCATCTTTCACCACCCAGTCAGCCTTTATTTTTTCATCTGCTTTGGATTGTGCATCCTGTAGTTGTTGCGCACTCATTTTTGAGCGGGCAATAGGATTGGCAACAAGGCCTTTCCATCCGGTTAAATCTGTTCCGTTAAATAAATTTTCGAAACCATAATCATAGGGCATAGCCTTAATATGATACGCTAACTTATTAGCTACAATAGCACTATCCTCGCCTCTTAATAAAGCAAGTGCTTTTTGCACAACAGGTCTTACCATCGGACCTTTAAAATCCGGATTGGCAAGTGCTAACTTAGCAACTACAAGTGCTGCATCAGATTGTAGCGCTGGCGTTTCTAAGTATTTAGCAGCAAACATGAGCGCACCTAGTTTATTTACTTTGCCAGCTTCTATAATAATTTCTTTTTGAGCCGTTGGGCTTTTTGCAACTTCCATTTGATCTTGCAAATCCAACAACCTCTGCGCGGGATGAACTGCTTTAGCGGGTGTTAATGCAACTGCCTGCATTGCGGGCAACGCACTGTTTGAATGCTTAATAGCTGCTTCTATGGCAGGCTTTGTGGCAACAGATGCTTTTGTTAAAGCAGCATCTAGTGCAGCTAATGATTTTTTTGTATGAAGCGTAGCAAGTGACATAGCCGCTACATCAGCAAATGTTGGCACCTCAATATAGCTTGCAATTATTTTAATAGCTTTATCAGAACCTACATAACCAAGTCTTTCAATTAAATAAGAACGCACTAAAATATTTTTTTCTTGCACATCTTTTAATTGCTCCAGCGCACTAATTACAACACTAGCTGCTTTATTAGACAGGTCTTTATCAGTCGCAGCTGCATGTAAATAAGCATCAAGTTCATACATCGCTTTTACGTGAGGTGCATTAGTACCAGCTTCTGTGCTATTAAAGACATTAAAAAACGATGCCCAGTCTGCTTTTTGCCAAGCCTGCATTTTTGCAACGGTTGCCGCTACAGATGCAGCATTGCCTTGCGCAAATGAATTACTACTGCTAACTAAAAAAAAGGCTGCTATAATAAAAGCTGAAAATATTTTTTTCATGGTGATTGATTTGTCGATAATTTAAAATACTAGATACCCCATGGTGCACGCATAGGTGGGTTAATCATTTTATTGGCTTCGTCATCACCAAAAAATTCTTGTGTTTCAGGATTAAAATTTAATGTGCGTCCTAACTGCAATGCAATTTTACCCAGGTTAATAATGGTACAAGACCTATGCCCATTGGACTCATTGAGTGCAAATGGTGTTCTATATTTTACGGATTCTAAAAAGTCAGTTACTTGAGGAACAGGGTCTGGCAGCAACGCTAACTTTTCTTTTAAATTAGGAATGGTTGATTTAAAACCAGCAAACAATTTGCCTTCTGGACCTTCAATGTATGCCACCGATTCATCTTTGGCTTCACCATCTAATATAATTTTACAACCATCGTCATAGGTGTAAATGATTTTTCTGAACGTACCACAAGCATCCGGATGTTGTTGATCTGCATCTACTTCCACTTTTACTGGACTGGTATGATCTTTACCTAAGAAATATTGAATAGGATCTAAATAGTGCTGACCCATATCTCCAAGTCCACCACCATCATAATCCCAATAACCTCTAAATGTTCCATGCACGCGGTGTGCGTTATAAGGCTTATAGGGCGCAGGACCTAGCCATCTGTCATAATCTAATGTTTGCGGAACAGGCTGCGCTTCAAGTCCTGTTTTTCCTACCCAATAAAACTTCCAGTCAAAGCCTGTATGCTTGCTAACCGTTACTGTTAATGGCCAACCAAGCATGCCAGATTCTACTAGTTTTTTTATGGGCTTCACGGTTGTTTTCATACCATAAAATTCGTCTTGAAACCTGAACCAAGTATTTAAACGAAACATTCTACCATGTTGTTTTACTGCTTCTACCACACGCTTACCTTCACCAATGGTTCTTGTCATTGGTTTTTCACACCAAATATCTTTGCCCGCTTTAGCTGCTTCAATAGACATAATCCCATGCCAGTGTGGAGGCGTTGCAATATGCACGATATCAACTTCTGGCATCGCAATGAGTTCATGATAATCAAGCATTGTTTTTACACCACTGCCAACCATTTTAGCTGCGGCTGCTAAATGCGTTTGATCTACATCACATAATGCAACCACCCTGGTACCCGCAAGGCCTATATGACCCCTACCCATACCCCCAAGGCCAATAATACCTTTGGTTAATTGATCACTAGGGGCTATAAAACCTCTACCTAAAACTTGTCTTGGAATAATTGTAACTCCTGCAGCAATTGCAGCGGTACTGCGTAAAAATTTACGTCTTGAATTGGATTGTGACATAGCAAGTATCTTAATGTACTTAAAGATAAAGAAGTCAGCCAACACTATAACAGCAGTTATTAGCTAATTTTACCCATAAATACGCCTGTATTATGAAAAACGCAAACCCTGGCCTTCAGCAATTGAAGGAATCCCATATACCCTATAGAAATGCTAACATTAGACATAAAGAAAAACTTACTAAACTAGATAGATTAGCACTTTGGATCACTAAAAAAGTAGGATCCATGGGTTTTTTTATGATTGTTTTTGCCTGGACAGCAATTTGGTTAAGCTGGAATACTTTAGCACCTACTCATTTGAGATTTGATCCATTCCCTGCGTTTGTACTCTGGTTATTTATTTCAAATATGCTTCAAATATTTTTGATGCCCCTTATTATGGTTGGGCAAAATTTACAATCGAAGCATTCAGAAATTAGGGCAGAAGAAGATTACTTAATCAATAAAAAAGCAGAGCTAGAAATAGAAACGATTTTAGTGCATTTAGAAAATCAAAATAAATTGATCCTTCAAATTTTAGCACATATGGAAAAGGAGCAGAAACAATAATTTATTTTCCTACAATCATTTTATTGACTTGCACCCAAGCGGCAACCCTATCAAACCAACTATCGGATGTTGTGGCGTTTTGTAAACCAAACCCATGACCACCATTTTGATAAATGTGCATTTCCGTTTTTACATTATTTTTTAAGAGGGCCTGATAAAATCGAATACTATTTTCGACAGGAACCGATTTATCATCAGAAGCGTGCACTAAAAAAGTAGGCGGCGTTTGAGCAGTTACTTGAAGCTCCGATGAAAACAATTTGATTTTTGCAGCAGCCGCTTTTTTGCCCAACAAATTATCCCTCGAGCCCTTATGACATATAGTGGAGTCCATGCTAATAACAGGATACACAAGTATACCAAAGTCAGGTCGTAAATTTGTAAGGCTCGTATTTTCGATATAAGACTCGGAGAATTTTGTAATACCCGTGCTCGCTAAATGCCCGCCTGCCGAAAATCCAAGCACACCAAGCATATTAGGATTAATATCAAAACTTGCAGATTGATCTCTAACTAATTTGATGGTTTGTTGTAAATCTTGAAGTGGTACCATTTCTTTATTAGTCATGCAACTATCAAAAGGTAAACGGTACTTTAAAACAAAAACAGTAATACCTATTTTATTAAACGCCTCTGCTACTTCAGTCCCTTCATGTCCGGTAGCAAGTCTCGCATAACCTCCGCCAGGACACACAATTAAAGCCGTTTTACTCGGATCTTGTTTAGCTGGCTTAAACACCGTAACCGACGGGTTTGTAACATTTGCAATTACCGTTTTACCAGTAGCATTTTTGCTAACCACTTCTTCTTTATTACACGGCAGCGCATTAGGTACTGGGCCTTCAAAAATAGAAAACTCTTGCTGTGCCATAGTTAAGGAAGATGCAGACATAAAAAGGATGATTAACAAATAGCGCATTATCGTTTTATTTTTTCTATTCTTCCACTGAAGATAAATAAAACCGCAATACCAAGTGGCACGAGCGTAGCTGCTAATATAAAAAACGGCGTGTAGGATGTTTTTGTAAGCGCAGGCACCATCCATGTGGTGGCGAGCACACCCATATTGGCTGCAAAACCACCGAGCCCCGATAGTGTACCTACAGCTTTACCCGATAAATAATCGGAAGGCATGGTTTGTATGGTACCAATTATTATTTGAAACCCAAAGAGTGCAAAAAATATAGCAATCATTGCATAAGATGGATTATTGAGCCCAATAATAGTGAGTAGTGCAGGAAACATAAATAAACCGCCAAGTAGTACAATGGATTTTCTGGTTTTGGTAACGCTCCAGCCAGCTTTTAATAAACGCCCTGATAACCAACCACCGCCAATGCCACCAATCATGGCGCCCACATAAGGAAACCAAGCAAATGCACCTATGGCTTTAATATCAAAATGAAATTTATCTGCTAAATAAAGGGGAAGCCAAATCACAAACAACCACCAAATAGGATCGAGTAAAAAGCGAGACAATAAAATACTCCAACTTTGTCTGATTTGTAAAATTTGCTTAAAAGAAAGTCCACTATCTGATGGATCCGCTGGTTGTTGACCATCCAAGATATATTGACGCTCCTCCTCTGTTAACCAAGGGTGCGCATCTGGCGTTTTTTTATTGATCCATAGCCATGGGATAAGCCACAATAAACCAAGCAGTCCAATTAAAATAAATGTAGCTTTCCATCCTATAAACCCATATAAAAAAGCAATAAGTGGCGCAGAAATTATACTACCAATTGAAGCGCCTGCATTAAAAATACCTTGCGCAAGCGCACGCTCTTTTACAGGAAACCATTCGGCATTACTTTTTGCAGCACCCGGCCAATTACCCGCTTCTCCTAAACCTAATAGTGCCCTAAAAATTGAAAAGCTCATAATACCTCTTGCCGCAGCGTGAAAAGCAGCCGAAATACTCCATACCACAATTGAAACAACAAATCCAAGTCTGGTGCCAATGGCATCAAATAATTTGCCACTGAGGGCCTGACTAATGGCGTATGCAATGGTAAAACAACTTACAATAAACGCATACTCCGATTTATTCATTTGCAATTCCGATGCAATACCGGGCCACATAATAGCAAGTGCGTTACGGTCGATGTAATTAACAACAGTAGCAAGCCCTATCAAACTTAAAATCCACCAACGCAAGCCTTTTAATTTCATCGCAAGTTTTATTTTTTAAACGCATCCAACGATTCTATAAATTTAAATATTGCTGTGTTTAGCATGGCGTTTTGATCTTTATCAAATTTACCATGAAGGCCGCCTGGTATCGTAATAAATTCTGTTTTTACACCAGCTGCAACAAGGGCAGCGTGAAGCGCAACCGATTCTTGATAAGGTACGGTAGGATCAGCATCACCATGTACAATAAATACAGGCGGGCTTGTTTTTTTAACCCAATGAATAGGCGAAACTGATTTGATAAAACTTTGATCTTCTTTTTTTGATCCTAACCAGTTGGTAGCCGACTTACTTTTTATGTAAGGACCATATGCCCAATCATTAACATCTGCGATACCGTACTTGTCTATTATCGCTGCCACATTAATATTTTCGACGCCTGAACAGTTGGTATCAAAAATGTGATTGTTTTGAAGTAGGCCACCCATTAATGCCAAATGACCTCCAGCAGACCCACCCATAATTATAATTTTATTGGGATCAAGATGAAGTGCTTTTGCATTTTTAATTAAATAAATAAGTGCACACCGTGTGTCTTCGATAGCAGCTGGCGCTGTTGCTTGGCTAGTTAATCTATATTCAATATTAGCCACTGCAAACCCTGCTTTAAAATAAGGTGCAAAACCACCTTGCTCTTCTTTAGCACCATGATTCCATCCGCCCCCATGAATATTAATGATAACAGGATTGAGGGGACCATTTGTTGGAGGCAAATACAAATCCATACGACCGTCCCAATCATTTACCCTCGCGTACACCACATTTAATTGAGACGTAAAGCCTGACGGAACTGCCACTGTTTTAAATTTCGAAGAATCAGTTACAGTAGGGGTAACGGCGGCTGTTGCTTGCGCAAATCCGCTCGTACAATAACATGCCAATACAAATCCGATGATCGTTACCCTTTTCATAAACTTATTGATTTAATTTTTTCCTTCTTTTTTTGCTTTTACTTTAGTAGCATGACGTCCGCTGCCATCGCCGTTATCCAAATAACCACCTGCTGGATTTAATCCGTCCAAAACTTTTTGTAATTTATCTTTTTCTGCTTTATTCGTATCATCTACCGCCACTTCTTTTTCTTCAAATGGTGCATTGCGCATGTCAAATAAATTTCCTGCTCTATTTAATTTCCAATTGGCACTTCTAACATACCAATCATTACCAAGTTCGGTAAAAATCCAATCTCTTGGTGTACCTGAACTACCTTTTAATTTGTAAGCAAAGCTTTTCCCATCCAAAATATTGTTGGTTGGAAGTGGAGCTCCAGCTAGCTCGGCAAACGTTGGAATAAAATCGGTGGCATCAATTAAATCTTTAGAAACAATGCCTCTTTTAATTGCGTTTGGCCAATTCACAATTAACGGAACCAAGCTACCACCTTCTGTCATTGTCCCTTTTTTACCAACAATTTTTTTACCATTAACGGTACCAATATTTGCGGCCTGACCTGCCGTGCCATTGTCCCCCATAAAAACAATGATGGTATTTTCTCTAATTTTTAAACTATCAAGTGTACGAAGTAATTTGCCCACTAGCTTATCCATATAATTGATATTATCAGTATATAGGGTTTTAAAATCGGTAGTACCTGGTTTTGTATCAGGCGTGGCAATAATTTCGCCATGCACCTGCACCATTGAGTAATACATATAAAACGGGTCCTTGGTATGCTTTGATAAAAAGTTTTCGATATGCGTATGCATTAAATCAGGCATATACTCATTTTCTTTTAGAATAGATTCCTGACCATTTAAAACGTACTTCTGCTTTTTTTCTGTGGTTGTTACATAAACACCACTTCCAAAAAAGCGGAGGTAATCATCAAATCCAAATTCGGCAGGACCCAGTGGTAGCTGTCCCCATTTACCAACCATCGAACTTGTATAGCCAGCCTGCTTTAAAATTTTTGGCATCATGGTTTCTACAGTTGGTTTCATCAAACCCGTCATGTCTTGGTTTACCGCACCTGTTCTAAAAGCATACCTGCCCGTTAAAATTAAGGCGCGTGATGGGCCACAAAG
Organism: Chitinophagaceae bacterium; assembly: GCA_947459295.1. Lineage (GTDB taxonomy): Bacteria > Bacteroidota > Bacteroidia > Chitinophagales > Chitinophagaceae > Sediminibacterium. Next base: position 38,478 of record CANHCY010000003.1, on the reverse strand, counting down.
AGGTGCTGTATAGCCATTGGCATACCTGATTCCTGTTGAGGCTAGCTTATCAATGACAGGTGTTTTAAATAAATCTGCACCATAGCAACTTACGCCATCAATCCCTAAGTCATCAGCTAAAATGTAAATGATATTGGGCTTTTTTGTTTGTGCTAGCAAAGCTGTATTTGAAATTAATACAGCTAGCAATAATGATTTAAATTTCATCTTTTATTTTTTTACTTGAGATTCAAAATATCGAAGCATTTCTTGTTTTAAGCGTTTAGCGGTTTCTGTATATTTTTTATCCTTAACCACGTTGTGCTTTTCTAGAGGATCTGCTTTATAATCATACAGCTCATCTCCAATCACAGACTTAGGATTAAATGGCATGGTAGATCTAAAACTATTACGCATCCAAATGGTGTACCTAAACTGCTTTTCTCTAATAGAATAACCCATAACATTAGCATCTGCATAACCCAGCCTGTCACTCTCTTCAGCAGCACTACTTCTAGGGTATTGACTCATCGAATATTCTTTTACAGAAGCAGTAGCATTTTCCATCACAGGTTTTAAACTTTTACCTTGTAATTGAACAGGAATTGGCACTCCAGCCAAATCACAAAGCGTTGGAAAAACGTCTACGTGTTCTGAAAAGGATTTTGTTTTATTGCTTTTAATACCCGGCGCACTAATAAAAAGTGGAGCGTGTGTGGCTTCTTCAAAATTACTATGCTTACACCATAAATTATGATCGCCTAAATGCCATCCATGATCACCCCATAATACCACGATGGTATTTTTTGATAAATTAAGTGAGTCTAAGGCATCGAGTAATTTACCTACAAGTGCATCGGTATAAGAAATAGCGGCATAATAGCCGTGAATGAGTTCTTTTTGTTTATCGGCAGAAAGTGTAAGACCAAAATCTTTTTGAGGAGTCGCCGCAATATCAGCTGGTATATCAGTGTAGGCCCTTAGCTCACCAGCAGTGTGATAAGAAACGTCAACCGAATTGGTTATTTTTTCCTGGAAAGGGGCAATAGTAATATCTTCTCTTTTATATAAATCCCAATATTTTTTTGGGGCAACAAATGGTAAATGCGGTTTTGCAATACCAACAGCAAAGAAAAATGGCTGATCTGATTTACTCAACTTGCCTAAAATATCTTTTGCTTGCAAAATATTGGCACCATCGGTATAAGCATTATCCGGAACATCCAAAGATTCGGTGGCGGGCTTTATTTTTATACCGGCTTCATCATTTGCTTGGGCTTTTGTTTTCCCAGCAGCTAGCGCTTCATTAATCACCTTTTCTACAGCAAGCTTGGTTGCAGGATCTTGGTAACGACCTTCTGCAGGCTCTCCCATGCCGGGCACATAATATTTTTTGTCGGTTTTATAATACGGTACACTCCATGATTGCTTATCCAAGTTGGCGTCAACATTTCGCGGATCAAACACCTTACCTATACCCTGCGTAGAGTAGCCTTGTGTTATTAGGTATTGTGGCATGGTTACAATATCCGGGCTTACCGCACGGATCTGTGTTTTTAAATCCCAAATTTTGGTATAGTCTGGGCGCATACCAGTTATAATACTTGCTCGGGTTGGACCACAAACCGCTTGCTGGCAATAATTATTTAAAAAAGTAGTACCTCGACTAGCAAGCCTATCTAAATTAGGTGTTTTAATAAATGTATTGCCATAGGCGCCAATAATTGGCTTTAAATCATCTACGGCAATAAATAAGATGTTTGGCTTTTTAGCAGCTTGGCCTAGGCTAACTCCGTGTAATAACACAGATAAAATACCAACCGTTAAAATCTTTTTCATTTGTATAGTATTGAATGAATCCATTTATTTTTTTACTTGCGACTCAAAAAACGAAAGCATTTTTTCATGCATTTCTTTTGCCACTTTACTGTATGCCTTATCAGCAAAAACATTTTCTTTTTCTAATGGATCTTTTGTATAATCATACATTTCTTGTGCGTATATTTTTTTATCACTAAACATATCGCTTGACGTAAAATCATTAACCCAAAGCGTATAACGGTATTTATCAGTACGCATACTGTAACCCATTATTTTATTAGATTCAGTACCAAATTTTTTCATATCCTCTTTACTCAATTTTCTAGGGTATTGGCTCATAGAAAAATTCTTAACTACTGCTTTATTATTTTGCATTACTGGCTTTAGGCTTTTGCCTTGAAGCTGAGTAGGCACAGGCACCCCCGCCAATGCACAAATAGTTGGAAAGATATCTACGTGTTCACTCAAAGAATTTGATTTACCAGCCTTCAAGCCAAGTGCAGCAATAATCAATGGAGCTCTAGTGGCATTTTCTAAATTGGTATGCTTTTCCCATAAATCATGATCGCCTAAATGCCATCCATGATCTCCCCATAAAACAATAATAGTATTATTTAAAGTTCCTAATGAATCCAATGTATTTAACAAAATACCAATTTGTGCATCGGTGTAGGAAACTGCAGCCATATAGCCATGAATCAATTCTTTTTGCTTTTCTTCTTTCAAATACACGTGATTACCTGGCTGATTGAATGTTGCAAAAGCAGGGATATCGATATAGTTTCTTAACTCACCAGATTTATGGTAGGCAAGTTCCGGTGCATTGTTAGCGTGCTCGCGAAAAGCAGCCAGTTGCATATCTTCTCTATTGTATAAATCCCAATATTTTTTTGGAGCCACAAATGGTAAGTGTGGTTTATGAAAACCCACTGCCATAAAATAAGGCTTGGTATCTTTTGCCATTTTTATGAGCTGATCTTTAGCAAGTAATGCTAAAACACCATCTTCATAAGCGTTATCTGGCACATCAATATTTTCTGTAGAAGGCCCTTTAATAGTAGTTGGCTCTTCATCATCATTGTCTCTGGTTGCTCTTTCTTTTTTTACAGCAAACAGCGCTTTATTTTCAGGCTTTTGGTATTGCTTATTAGCAGGCAAACCAAGTCCGTTTGCAAAATCAGACGCTTTAGGTTCTATATAAGGCATGTTCCATGAAACAGGATCGATTTTTTTAATAGCGCTACTCGGATGGTATATTTTACCACCACCAACGGTGTTATACCCCTGTGTAATTAAATATTGAGGAAGGGTTACAATGTCCGGATTCATATCACGCATCTGCGTTTTTAAATCCCAAACTTTTGTATGATCTGGACGCATACCAGTCATAATGCTAGCGCGGGTTGGACCACAAACCGATTGTTGGCAGTAATTGTTCATAAACACAGTACTCATTTTAGCAAGCCTATCAATATTGGGTGTTTTAACCAACTTGCTACCATAAGCACCAAGCTCCGGCCTTAAATCATCTACCGCAATAAATAAAATATTGGGCTTTTGTTTTTGCGCATGAACACCTACTATCAATAATAGTAGCTGCAACATTAACAAGGGGGTAAACTTTTTCATGTATATGTATTTTAATTTTTCAATTAATTATGCAACCAAATAAGTGGATTTCTAATGGGTGTATTTCGAATCACTTCTTCATTTTTTGGAAAGTGTTCTAGACTTGCCCAAGTATTGAGCCAAGTTGAATTATCAAAAGCCTTAGCGCCAAATAGCAATGCGATGGGCGACACAGGCCACTCCTCCCAATACATCACGTCTTTTTGATACGGCCAATTTTGTTTATTGGCTATAAAAGGGAACATAAAATCGATCGCCTTTTTAATTCCAACTTCTGGTTTATAAGAAAAACTAAATAAATCTTGTTGTTGTGTCGATAAAACATGCGTTATCGTTGTCATAGCATCTAAATTGAATAAAGAATATCCATAAGGCTTTGTTCTTTTCAATTCTAATGGAAAACTTCCATTGTCCGCTAATTGACCTGGTAATAAAACTTCTTGATACCGTTTTGTGCAATACTGCAATAAACTAGTATCACCCACAAGTTTTGCAAAAACAGCAACCTGCATTACCCAACAGGTTCCATGGTTATTTTTTGCTTCTCTTTCATCAATTCCGTATGGGTGTGTGGTAACCCATGTCAGATAATTTGTAAACCATTTTTTTATTTCAACGATGTCTTTTTTAAGTATAAGGCTATTTTTTTCTAAAACTGAAATGCTTTGGGCCACTTCTACCATCTGAATCATATCGATAATGCCAATACCTCTTCCAGAAACCTTACGCGTAATTGCTTGCCCATATAAAAGTGAAGGATTCATAAGGGTAGCCGTGTCAATAAACCAAGCTTTTATATGCCTAACAGCAGCTGCGCTGTATTTTGTGTTTTTTGTAAGTATATATGCCGAAGTTAAAGTACCCACCAATTTACTGAAGCGAATCATTGCGAGTCGGTGGGCAGTAAAATTTTGTGGATTTGTAAATCCATCTCGCTGAATGTAAGGGCCATTTGGATGAAGTGAATCTGGCCACCAATAATCTCCTTCAGAAAAAAAATCGTGTTTGCCGCCTTTAGAACGCTCACAACTAGCACTTGTAACCGTTACTGGCTCCTCTTGTAATGCTTGATTTGCATCTAGCAATACTTGTTTAGAAAGTGTTTTTGTAACCTTTTGAATCAAGCTACCCTGACAAGTTCCTTTAGTTATAAAAACTAAACATAATAAACTTATCAATATTGCTTTTATCATACAATGATTCGACTCAATTAAGTTCAATTCGTTTAATAATACCCCCTAACTAAATTAAGCTAGGGGGTATCTATAATGTTTAGTAACCTGGATTCTGAGGAATTACAAGTTTGGTATTATTGTCTATTTCACGCTGTGGAATAGGAAGTAATAATTTATCGCTTGTTACATAACTCTGAATGGTAGGAAGTGTAGGTGCTGGCGCAGGATATTTAGAATAATGAGCCGCAAATAGTGCGCTAAAATTAGCTTTTATGGCTGCAACCGGATCCAGTGTTGGCAGGGTTGTCCTGTAACGCAACATGTCAAACCATCTAACATTTTCGAACGAAAATTCTAACCTTCTTTCGGCAGCTAATTCATTTGCAAAAATTGCATCAGTCGTTACAGTAGTAGCTGTTAATGCTGGAAGTCCTGCTCTTGTTCTGGTTTGGTTGATAAGTGCCAAACTAGATGCAGTATTACCTTGTGCTTCTGCTAACATAAGCAACACATCTGCATACCTGATAACAATCCAATCACTTTCACCATCACCTTTAATGGATACTGGAGAAATCATTTTTTTAGGAAACAACATTTTTGCTGTACCAAATGATCCAATACTAATATCTCTTCTTAGATCAAGTGTATTGTATGCAGCAAAATGATCTGCAGTAGGGGTATTAAAACCAGATCCATCACCATTAATAATTGCCGTTCCACTTAACTCAGGAGCAAAAAAGTTAGGAAAAGGAGACCCTTGTCCAATACCACCTGCTTTATAGCGAACAGCAAATAATACTTCTCTGTTCATTTCATTGGTAGTAGCAAAAATATCAGCGTAATTTGGAACTAAGCCATATCCACTATTTGCAATAATATCCGTTAATAAAGTAGCAGCATCCGCTTTTCTATTCAGTGTTAAATATACTTTAGCAAGTAAAGCTTTTGCTGTCCAACTATTTACCTTACCCAAACTTGTTACAGGAATAGATGCATATTTTACATTGGCACCATTATCTGCAGCATATTGTAAATCGGCAATTATAAGCTTATAGATATCAGCTTCTGTAGATCTGTTGATAGCAATTGCATCAAACGGACCAACAGGTTCATGAATTAAAAACACGCCGCCAAATAATCGAACCAAATTAAAATAATGATAGGCTCTAATAAATGCAGCTTCTGCAACAGCAGCTCTTTTTTCCGTTGGCGTAATTTTAACTTTGGTTGTATCTGAAACCAAGGTGCCAGTAGTAGGACTATAGTTTACATTCAAACTATTTAAAATGACATTCAGGTTTCTAATATTAAAATAATTTGCGATCCAATAACTATAAATCGCTTGGTGAGAAGTACTTGGAACAAATAAATCCAAATCACTTAGATCTCTATTTGGGACAGATTTACTTCCAGCGTTACCCATAATGGTATTATCGCTTCTTAGTTCTGTAAGCTTCCACTCGTTTAAAAGCGGTTCTCTAAGTGCATTGTAGCAACCATTTAATGCAATTTGAATATCATTTGCATTATTGTAAAAGTTTTCTGTGGTAATATTTGACTGCGGATATAGTTCAATATTTTTTTGGCATGAACTTAAAAATATCGTGGCAAGAACAAATAATTTTATTGTGTTTTTCATATAAAAAGATTTTTCTTAATTAAAAATTTATGTCAATACCTGCGGTTAAAGTTTGAGGTATCGGGAAAGATCCTCTTTGATAGCCATCAATTAATACCGAAGAATATGGTCCATTGCTAAATCTTCCTTCTGGATTCAAACTTCTATATCCTTTTGCAGTTTGGAAGAATAAGTTCTGCGCAGAAAAATAAAAACGCATAGAACTTACTTTAAATTTCTTAGTAATCTGATCTGGTAAAGTATAACCAAAATTAACTTCACGTAAAGAGAAATAAGAAGCATCTTCAACTACATAATCAGTAAGCATCCAGTTAAATCCATTAGTCGAGAATGGTGTTTTACCATCACCCGGATAATTAGGACTTATCCATCTGTTTTGATTGTAAGTCTTAATGGTTCTTCTAGACTCATTATAGTTAGGGTCGCCATTGATGATTTTTCCGCCCTGAACGCCTTGCATTAAAAAGCTGAAATCAAACCCACCATACTTAAACGTATTGGTAATACCCCAGTTAAAATCAGGATACGGATTACCCAAATCTGTTCTATCCGAGTTATCCAAAATGCCATCTTTATTTACGTCTACAACTTTTAAGCCACCAGGCGCAAATATGCTAGATAAAGAAGATTTTAAACCAGATTTTGTGATTTGATCTTGAGAAAGCCAAACGCCATCTGTTTTGAAACCGTAGTAAACAACGAGTGGATCACCCACTTTGTTTCGGTATACTTCGGTACGCTCACCCTGATTTAATAAAAAGGCCTCTGTACCTAGTTCTAAAATTTTATTTTGGTTGTGCGAAATATTTGCTGAAGTAGTCCAGCTAAAGTTTCTGCCCTGCACATTTTTAGTATTCAATTCAATTTCAAAGCCCTTATTTTCTAAACTACCTAAGTTATTCCAAAACTGCGGAACACCTGTAAATGCCATTGCAGATTGTTGTAATAATAACTTATCGGTTTTAGACTTATAAATATCTAGTGTTATGCCAATTCTATTCTTAAACATAGATAGATCTACACCAAAGTTAGTTTGACCTGTACTTTCCCATGTAATATTTGGGTTAGCCAAGAATGAGTTAGAGCTTGCTAATCCTGGCGCTGACACACCAGTTCCGCCGCCGTAAGTATAATTGGCGCCATACAATAAATCTAGGAATGCAAAGTCAACAATTCTATTATTTCCTGACACACCATAACTAGCGCGTAGCTTTAAGTTGCTTATCCAATCTATGTTAGCCATAAATTTTTCTTTACTAAGCACCCAGCCTCCAGAAATAGAAGGGAAACTTCCCCACTTTTTTCCGTCACCAAAATAAGAACTACCATCAGTTCTAAAACTTACAGAAACCAAATACTTATCATCATAAGCATAATTTAAACGACCTAAGTATGACAACAATCCAATTTGATTGTTAGTACCTGAAGTTCGAGAAGCATCAATTTGCGCAGCACTATTCAGTGTTCTAATATCATCACTTGGAAAATCAATACCAGCCGTTTGCTGATTTTTTACCTTTGTTGTTTGTGAAGTAAAACCTGCTAATAAAGCAAAATCATGTTTTTTAACAGACTTTGTATAATTCAACGTGTTTTCAGATAATAGGTCAGTGTAATTATTATTAATAAACAATCCACTATTGTTTGAGCCTTCACTATTATAATCACGCTCATAAAAATTCAAGCCATTGGTAAAGTTTACCATGCTTGTAGCTAGCGATTTAAATACTAAACCTTTCGCTAATTGAATACTTAGTTCAGCAGAAGATTGTAATCTGTATTCATTACTAGCGATATCAGATCTTAATACATCAGACAATGGATTCTGTTGTGCAGATCCACTTGGATTTGAGGTAGTAGGCGACGTCCAAGTAGAACCATCAGGCATTAATCCAGTATACTTTAAACCAGAAAAATGTCTTGGATGAGAAAAGTCTCCTTGTAAGATTCTTGAGTATTGAGGATTGGTTCTCACAATACCTGCAGTTAAATCATTATGATAAACAGGTAACCAACGAGGCATTCTCCAGAAATTGGTAAAGTTTTGAGATGGAGAAATTCTTTTAGCGTAAGATGGATTGACGTTAAGAGACAATTTTACTTTTTTACTAAAATCTACATCAACTTTTGTTCTGATATTGAATTTTTCGTAGTTACTCTTATTCATCATCCCCTCATCATTTTGATAACCACCTGAAACAAAATAACGAACATCTTTAGAACCACCCGATGCGTTCAATTGAATATTTTTAAATGATCCTGGACGTAAAGATTCAGATTGCCAATCGGTAGATTGACCTCTTAATAATTGCGTTTCGATAATGTATGACGCTCTATCCGCATCAATTACAGTATTGGTAGATTGAACCACGTTAGGATCTACCGATCTTGCTTTCATTTCGTCAAAAAGCATTCCTACATATTCTTTTGTAGTCATGATATCATAACGCTTGTAGTCTTTTTTCTGTCCAGAAGCGAATTTGAAATTGTATTTTGTTTTACTAACACTACCCTTTTTTGTAGTTACCATAATAACACCACTTGCTCCTCTAGAACCATAAATGGCAGCAGAAGCGGCATCTTTTAAAACTTCAATAGATTCAACGTCGGCCGGATTTAAAAAAGACAATCCATCAGGAACCGGCATGCCATCAATTACGATGAGTGGGCTAGATCCTGCATTTAGAGAACTAATACCTCTGATAGTAATTTTTGGTGCCGCACCAGCTTCAGATGAAACGTTTTGAATTTGCACACCTGCAATTTTACCTTGCAATGCTTGATCCAGTCTCGAAACAGGTGCTTCATCTAATTTTTCATTTTTAAATTTAGCGATAGCGCCCGTTAAACTAGATTTCTTTTGCGTACCATAACCTACAACAACAACCTCAGATCCTTCGGCTACTGCTACGGTCATTTCTACGTCAATGCTTTTCTTGGACCCTATGGATATAACTTTTGTTTCAAATCCAACAAAAGAGAATACCAATGAATTGGTTCCAGTTTTTACTGAAATACTATAGCTACCATCAGCCTTTGTAACAACCCCTTGTGTTGTTTTGTCGGCCATAACAGATAGCCCTTCAAGTGGTGCTCCTGTTTCTTTGTTAATAACCTTACCGGTTATTTGTTTATTCTGTGCAATTACTGAAGAAGTAATAAATAGAAGCAACAGAAAAACTAAACTTCTGATTTTTTTCATATGGGCAATTTTAAATTTTAATCAATCGTATTGTTTTATTTTAATAGATACTTTGTAAAATTTTATATGAATTACTTTGTGCTAACTTATCAATACAGTTTTGACAGTTATTTCTATTACCAACAGCTGCAAAAAATGGAATTGCTTCATCGTAATTAAACGGCTTAATCTGCTCTCCTGTCCACTTTTTTTGCTGAATTAAATAAGGGAGTAATATATCACATGCTTTTTGTAAAGAATTACCATTACTTGCGGTAAAACTCCAGTAATCAACGCCAGCGTTTGTTGATAACTGTGCCACTTTCAAAAAAGCTTCTACTACAAATAAAGAGTAATGAAGCGATGTAGTTCTAGCAAGCTCTGCTGGAAACAAACCATCTGTATTCATTTGCTTTTCGAGTCTTTTTTTTGCGCTCTCAATTACTTGATTTGCATTTTTTGTATTGTTGGTATAAAGTGCAAATGAAAGTCTTTGCGCGTCAAACCAGATTCCATGATTATTGGTTGCCTTTAACTCTGCAGTCCCATTTTTACTTGTTTGCATCCAATTTAAAAACTGAGCAAACCAGCTTTTCAACTGCTTGTCCTGACTAGAAGTCCAAGCAGCTGACGAACTAATAAAACTAACAGCGTCAATCACTTTAATAAGATGTCTTGTATCTATCAAGCCAGCCCCTCTTCCATCATTTTCACCTTTTACTGCTTGGCCAAAATTTAAATTGGGATTCATTTTAGTAGCGTCATCAATAAACCAAACGCTTATAAGTTTTGAAGCATGACTGGCATAGCGCTCATCGTTTGTAAAGTAATAGGCTAAACCAAGCGTTTCGAGCACAGCACATAGCTTAGGCATATACTCTTTGTCTTTGTAATCAGAAACTTCAGGATTAACTTGTCCATCTTTTCTGATATAGGGCAATCCATCTTTTGTATCCGGATTGGGCCAGAAATAAGGCGCCAAACTCATATAATCGTGCTTGTCGCCACTTGGAGGATTGTTTTGTTTTTCAATTACACTTACGGGCCTAAATGTAAGCGCACCATCAGCCGCCTTGATAAGCTCGTCGAAGCCTTTCTTCATGTTTTTATCCCCTGCACTAATTAATGCCTTCACTTTTTTCAAAGACATCTCATCATGTGAATTGAACTTGAGACTCGTTTGTGCAAACGAAATTTGATACGCTAAACAAAGTAGTAATATTGAAAAATATTTTTTCAAACTTTTGAATTATGCTATTAATTAAAAAAATCTTCTCTCATGGGTGAAAACACGTCTACAAGCACCCCTTTTTCTAAACAAACTGCACCATGTATCACATTAGATGGAACATGAAACACATCACCTGCTTTTAAAATTTGCTTGTTGCCATCAATTTCTATTTCAAATACACCACTTTCTACATTGGTAAGTTGAACATGATGATGTTGATGAAGCGCGCCTACGCCGCCTTTTTCAAATTCAACACGCACCAGCATTACCGAATTATCGTAAGCCATAATTTTTCTTGACAACCCAGGTGCCATTTGCTCTTCCGAAACCGATTCGTTCATAATAAAACCCGTTCGCTTCGCTCCATTTAATTCTACTGACATATCTATTTTGTTTTATAATTTTTTATTTTCTAAGTATACCACATACGGGCCTTCCCAACTATATGAAATTCCATTGATTGTAATTTGATGCGCCGTTTTAACATCAAACTTTGTATTAGACTGAAGGACTATTAAGCGCTTACCTCCAATAATTATTTCGGCGCCACTATATAAATCATTATTTACCACTGGTACAATAGAGGAAACCCTCGAATATGAATTTGTAGTGATTTCTGAAATAGGATTAAAGTTTCCGTGTAGTTCAACAACGTTTAATGCAAGCATATTTTTTGCCCTCGTTCTTGTAATATAAGAAGGCTCTCTTCGCAGATTGAAGTTGGGATCGTTTGCTCCTGACCTTGTAAAAAAAACTTGAGCCGAATCTTGCACATGACTTGAAATTGTGTAAAATGATTGATTATTTAAAAAAGTGAACGTCGTAAACGGCGCTTTCACTTTTGCAGAAGCCTCTTTCCAAATATGCTGATAGCCGTTTTTACTGCCTAATGTTTGCATGGCACTGCCATGGGTCGTATATTTGAAATTTGTAGAAATAACATTGCCTATATAATTGAAAGGCAAATCATACTGATGTTCAGTATCAGCTATTGTTCTAAATAAATCTACAACAAGTGGCTTGTCAGCGCCCGGAATGGCAACTACATAAATACTCCTATGCAATTGAACATTTTGATAAGCATTGGTATCAAGCGCCGAACTTGCTTGTACTGCAAAGTCTCCTACTTTATTGTATAAAGGAACAGGATTGTGCTTTTCACTTACTGCCTCTACGCCGTTAAAATGGCTTTTTTCATCTACGGTGATGGTATTGTGTGCAATCGTTTGTTGCGCATAGGATTTTGTTTCAGGCAAATACCTTCCGCCATATTTTTGTTCAATATTAATAAAACGCGCTGCGCCATAATCTTGTAAAATCTCGTTTCCGTTATCGTACAAGTTAATATTTAGTTTATCATAATGACCATGCGATAAACCATGCGAACTATATTTGAAAATTAGAGAAGTTAGATTTTTATCTTTCCCATTACGTAGTACTGAAACACCTCCCATATTTCCATTTGCTCCATCCGTAAATACAACTGATTTGTATGGATAAAATGGGGCGATACTTTTATTTTGTAAAAGTGCTTGACTCACACCAAGGCCACCCTTACTTAGCGTAACTCTATTTTGTGCTTTTGCAACTGGCAAATAAGCAGCATTGGCACCATAAACTTCCCAAGCAATATTAAGTGCCACCACAATTTCATTTGAAATATAGGTCTTCTCTTTTAATGCATCGTTGTAACTGTAAAAACCACCGTCTAAATTTGTTTGCTCCAAAGCGCCATCTAAAGCTTGTTTTAAAATTTTATTACGTCTTTCAAATATCTTAAGTTCAGGCTTTGCATGGTTGACTGCATTAGCAAATAAAAAGAATGGAAGTACTGCATACCTGGTGTAATAAGGACCTTCGTTGTAATAACCATTTGGAGAGAACAAACCATCTAAATGCGCTGTTAATCCCGCTTTCCCATCTTTTTTTGAACCGTACAATGCCATTTGCACATAGTCTTCATTGTCTGTAGCGATACCAACAATTCCAACACCGGCACAAGCCCAAACAGCGTGGTTATGAATTAAATCAAACCATGGTGTAATCTCTTTTGTAAAATAATCTACTTCAGGCTTAAATGCACCTGTAATAATTTGCGCTCTTTCGGCAGGGGTTAAATAGTCATGAATTAAATCAAATGCAAGTCCTGCGTAAACGAGCCAGTTGGCATCATTGAGTGCTTGCCAAAAAATTCGGCCAGGAGAACTACTTGTTGCCTGCGGATGATTTTTTAATGTAGGATTTAGAACTGCATATTTAAAAAACAAATCTTTTACAAGCTTTGCATATTTAACATCCCCCGTTAATTGAAATAACATTCCACTGTTAAACATAAGGTTGTAATTGTCCTTGTGCTTATCGTGCGTATATCCACCACCTGCATCTTTTGGAATAGGCACATCAATATCTTTTCCTAAAACAGCATCCACTGAGGTTTTGATTTCATCAAAAGATTGTTTGACTAAAGGATTGACAGAAATATTTTTTTTGACGAGTGCAATATCAGCTGCCGTTGAAAATGCAATAGGATGCTTTTGCGCATACCCATTAATTTGGGTCAATAACACAAGCGCAACAATCAAATAAAATGATGTAGTGTTTTTCATAAGGCGGTTAAGAATCAATCAATCGTGTGGTAATATTAAGCGCAATTGAATAGGAAGTTCACGGTTGAAGCTTGTTATTTTATCTATATTTTAGGCCATTTTATTGATATTTTTCTAACTTATTTGCCATTTCTTTAGAAAATATGTTAATAATATTACCGATAACGTTACCGGTAACGCTACCGGCAATTTCTCGTAAATTGTATCTATAGGCCCCTAATTTTATACCTCTATGGAAAAACAAATTACCATAAAAGACATTGCTATTGCACTTAATATCTCTACATCAACAGTGAGTAGGGCCTTAAGGGACGCGCCGGATGTGAAAGCAGAAACAAAGGCTGCCGTAAAAGCACTTTCCGAAAAACTAGATTATCAACCCAATAGACTTGCACTTAGCTTACTTAATAGACAAACAAACACCATTGGCGTTATTATTCCCAATCTTGACTATGTACTTTCCACGATGGTTAAAGGAATTGATGAGGTTGCACTAGGTGCTGGATATACCGTAATGGTTTGTCAGAGTGACGAGAGTTATGGTAGAGAAATGGTTAACACCAAAAGATTACTAGACAGTTTAGTAGATGGATTTATAGTTTCGGTGTCGAGTGAAACAAAAGTGTTTGAGCACATCAAAAAAATTCAGGATAAAAAAATTCCACTTGTATTATTTGACCGTATAGTTAATAATATAGAAGCTCCAAAAATTAGACTCGATAATATTGATGGCGGAAGGCAAGCAACCGAACATTTAATTGAACAGGGTTATAAAAAAATTGCCATTTTAGCAGGTCCAGAAAATTTAAATATTAGTAACAAAAGAATGGAGGGCTACCTCCAAACCCTTAAAGCGCATGGCTTACGTTCAGATAAGGGTCATATTATTCATTGTGATTTTAACCAACAATACGCCTACGAAGCAACCAAAGAATTACTCGCTTCAAAAAATAGACCGGACGCTATTTTTACCATTAGTGACCGTATGGCAATTGGGGCTATGCTAGCCATCAAAGAAAAAGGACTCTCGATGCCACACGATATTGGCCTTGTCGGATTTAACAACGAACCGATTGTAAGTTTAGTAACGCCTGCAATATCTAGTGTAGAGATGTACGCTTTTGAAATTGGCAAAGCAACTGCAAAAGCATTTATTGAAATGATGAATGGCGGAAATGACATGCTTGATCAAGAAATAATTATCAAGCCTAAACTTTTTGTAAGAAACTCTTCTAAAAGAAATTAAACCTAGTTCATGAAAAAAATAATTTGTCTATTTGTTTTTGTCGCTGCACTGCAGGCAAATGCACGGAAAATACTTGTTAGTTCATCGGCTGCAATTATTGAAGCAGGGGTTCAAGCTAAACCTGGCGACACCCTGCTTATCCAAAATGGCACTTATAATAACTGTAACCTAATCATTAGTGCTAAGGGGACTGCGAATCAGCCCATTGTTTTTATGGCCCAAGTACCGGGTGCTGTGCATTTTACAGGTAACAGCTATTTACATATTACAGGCAACTACATAACTGTAAGTGGAGTTGTCTTTAAAGACGGTTATGCCGGAAAAAATCATGTTTGGCAATTTAGCCATGGAAAAGAAGTGGCCAATAATTCAAGGATTACGGGCTCTAGCATCCAAGGCTTTAATAATCCACTTCGCTTAGACGAAAATCATTGGCTCACAATGTCCGGAAAAAATAACCGAGTAGATCACTCAAATTTTACCAATAAAACAAATTTGGGCGTACTTGTAGCTGTGTTGCTAGATGATGACAGAAGCCGAATCAACAACCACAGTATTGATAGTAACTATTTTGGCATTCGAAAACCGCTTGGTAGCAACGCTGGAGAAATGATCCGAGTAGGCGTATCACAACACTGCACTTTTTACAGCAACACCACAATTAAAAATAACTTTTTTGAATATTGCGATGGCGAAACTGAAATTATTTCTATCAAATCATGTGGGAATAAAGTGGCGGGTAATGTATTTAAAGAATGTCAGGGCGCTGTTGTTTTAAGACATGGTAATGACAATACAGTAGAAGGAAATTTATTTTACGGAAACGATAAAGAAGGCACAGGCGGGGTAAGGGTAATCAATGAAGGCAATTGGATTGTAAACAATTTTATGAGTCATTGCAAAGGCCAAGGTTTTAGATCGCCACTTGCAATTATGGCCGGCGTATTTAATTCACCAGCCAACAGATACCTTCCTGTCAGAGACGCTGTTATCGCTAACAATACTTTTTTAAATTGCAGCCCCTTTAGTATTAGTGAAGGAAAAGACACAGAGCGCAGCGTAGATCCAAAAAATGTGCTGCTCCTTAATAACCTGTTTTACGCGAATACCCCCGGACCTCTTTGTTATACCGTCCCAACAATTGACAGCGTATTTGCTACAGGTAATGTGTTTAGCACTTCGCTTACAAACCCTGGTGTGAGCGGGTTTAATGCGGGTGCTATTGGATTGCAAAAATGGGACAGCAAAGGATTTCCTGTTATTGGCGCCTCCGGCGCCAATAACACCACAAAAAAAATCCTGGACTCCTTAAATTCCATCGCTAGCACAAGAGGTGTTCCCGCATTTTCAAATACCATTGGCGCAAACAATATAAATTATTTTAAAGCCCTATTTGCAAACGCACCAAAACTTGGTAATAATTGGGAGTCCAAAAAAACAAGCGCTGCAACAAGCGCAACAACGATCGCCGCGGCGAGCACCGCAAATGCCAGCAGACCAAATTCGCAAAAAACGATAACCGTTTCAACTGTTAGCGAATTAGAAACTGCAGTTGCTTCGGTCGCTCATTCAAAAATCCTACTAAAAGCAGGCACTTATACTTTTGAAAGGCCTATTACCATTAAGGGTAACATAACAATTACAAGCAACGGCGCTGTTGTAAATTTTGTAACCAGCAGCGCCATCAACAATTTGTTTACCCTCCAACAAAACGCGCAATTAACGTTACAAAATAGTAGTATCAACGCCAGTGCAGTTTCTGCGCAACATTTTATTACGGTTACAAGTGATGGTTCGGGTATTCACAATAGTATTGGCATAACCGGCTGCAAAATTCAAGGCTTTACAGGCACCGCAATACTCATGGCGCCAAAATCTAGTTATTTAGACAAGATCACGATTCAAAATTGTGCATTTGAAAACAACAAAGCCACCCTACTCTCTTTAAAAGACGAAGACGATAACAAAGGTTATTACAACGCCGAAAAAATTGTTGTTACAAACAATAGTTTCATAAACCACACCGGACCATTAGCGGTTATTTACAGGGGCGGAAATGACGAAAGTACCATGGGGCCTATCTTTAGCTTCTCCACCAATAAAATTGTAAATTGCAGTGCAAATGAACCACTAATTGGCTTATTTGGGGTACAGCTATCAACTATCGAAAACAATATGTTTACGGCTTCAAATAAAACAGGAAATATTATTTTGTACACCGATAACACCAAAGCATTTCATTATCAAAAAAACAATAGTGTTAACAGTAGCGGCGCTATTCAAGAAAATAAATTTGTCATCAATAAATAAATAAACATTTTAAATAAATAAACATGAAAATTATTCACCAAGTACATCCCGAAGATTTTGTAAAATATACAACCGAGCAAATTAGAGCCAAATTTTTACTAGACAATTTAGTAGAACCCGGCGCTATTAATTTTGTGTATACCCATTATGACAGAATGGTGGTGGGCGCTGCAACCCCTGCTACTGCTGCTATTCAGCTAGGTACCTACGACGCCTTAAAGTCAGAAAACTTTTTGGACCGAAGAGAACTCGGTATCGTAAACATTGGTGCCGCCGGAAGCATTACTGTAGAAGGTCAAATTTACACTTTAGATAAAATTGATTGCTTGTATATTGGTATGGGTAATAAAGAAGTTACTTTTCATGCAAGCACCGATCCGAGCAACCCTTCTAAATTTATTTTATTCTCTTGCCCAGCGCACGCGAACCATCCTACGCAACTTATGCAAAGTAAAGATGCAACCCCTGCTGAAATGGGAAGTGCAGAAACAGCGAATCACAGAACCATTAATAAATATATTCATGCAGATGGCTTAAAAAGTTGTCAGCTCGTACTTGGTGTAACCAATTTTAAACCAGGTAGCATTTGGAATACCATGCCAGCGCACCTGCACGACCGTCGTATGGAAGCCTACTTCTATTTTGATTTACCTGAAACACAACGTGTCATTCATTTCATGGGTGAGCCACACGAAACAAGACATCTATTCTTAAATAATGAGCAGGGTATTGTATCTCCATCATGGAGTATTCATAGTGGTGTAGCAACGGCTTCTTACTCATTTATTTGGGCAATGGCTGGCGAAAACATGTCATTTGCTGATATGGATTTTGTAAACATTCAGTTATTAAAATAATTCCAATGCTAAATTTTAGAGTAGATAATAAAGTTGCTTTAGTAACCGGTTGTAGTAAAGGTATTGGCATGGCCATTGCCATCGAACTTGCTAATAGCGGCGCCGACATTATTGGTGTGAGTGGCTCTATGCCTGCATCCGGAAGCGATGTAGAAAAAGCGGTACTTGCTGCAGGTAAAAAGTTTTATGCTTACCAAGCCGATTTTTCAAATAGAGATTCGATCTATGCATTTTTAGATGCGGTAATCAAAAACCATCCTAAAATTGATATCCTGATTAACAATGCGGGAAGTATTCAAAGAAGTCCTGCCGCCGAACATTCCGACGAATTTTGGGATAACATCATTGACATCAATTTAAATGCTCAATTTATAATCACCAGAGAAATTGGAAAACAAATGATTGCTAATGGCGCTGGTAAAATAGTGTTTACGGCCTCTCTTTTAAGCTTCCAAGGCGGTATCAACGTGCCCGGCTACGCAGCTAGTAAAGGAGCTGTTGCCTCGTTAATTAAGGCCTTTGCCAACGAATGGGCTGGCAAAGGCATTACCGTAAATGGTGTTGCCCCAGGATATATATCCACAGACAATACGGCACAGTTAAGGGCCGATCCGGACAGAAATGCCTCTATTTTGGCCAGAATACCGGCAAATAGATGGGGAACTCCTCAGGATTTAACCGGAGCTTTCGTTTTTTTATCCTCTCCTGCTTCAGACTATGTTAATGGCACCATCTTAACCGTAGATGGCGGCTGGATGGGTAGATAACTATATGTAACAACTAAGGCGTCATTCGTAAGTAATTATTAAATTTAGGCTTACGAATGATGCCTTATGTTTTTAAAGCCTAGCAAAAAACTTTTTTATAGTTCTGCAGTACTCATTGTACTTGCCATTACAGCTGTTGTAATTTATCCTTCCGCCCCTATCGATTATAACACCGAAGTAAAACCCATTTTAAATAAAAAGTGTATCACCTGTCATGGTGGTGTAAAACAAGAGGGTGGTTTTAGTTTGCTTTTTGAAGAAGAAGCATTTGCACCTACCAAATCAGGTAAGCCTGCTATTATAAAATTTAAACCAGAAGAAAGTGAACTGATCAGAAGACTGCATTTAACAGATCCTGAAGAACGCATGCCGTATAAGCACGATCCGTTAACCAAAGAAGAAATTAAAATTTTAACGACCTGGATTAAAGAAGGTGCTAAATGGGGATCACACTGGGCGTATCAAAAAGTAAAAGAGCCAGTAGTGCCAAGTATTAATAACGGTTGGGTTAACAATAATATTGATAAATACATTGTAGAAAAATTAGAAGCAGAAAAATTAAGTCCTTCCAAAGAAGCAGACAAAGCAACACTTTTAAGACGGGTTAGTTTAGATATAACAGGACTTCCTGCAAATAAAAAAATTGCGGCAAAATATTTAAATGATAATTCAGACAAAGCCTACGAAAATTTAGTCAACGATTTAATGGCCTCTCCCGCCTATGGCGAAAAATGGGCGGCACTTTGGCTAGACCTAGCCAGATACGCAGACACTAAAGGCTTTGAAGCAGACCGCGGCAGAAACATTTACAAATACAGAGACTGGCTTATAAGTGCATTTAACACAGACAAACCTTACAACGATTTTTTAACGGAGCAAATTGCAGGTGATTTATTACCCAACCCTTCTGATGCACAGTATATTGCCACTGCGTTTCACCGAAACACCATGAACAACGACGAAGGTGGTACCGACAATGAAGAGTTTAGAACCGCTGCCGTACTTGACCGCGTTAACACTACATGGAGCGCTGTTATGGGCACTAGTTTTAATTGTGTGCAGTGTCATAGTCATCCGTATGATCCTTTTAAGCATGACGAGTATTATAAGTTCATGGCGTTTTTTAACAATACTAGAGATGAAGATTCTCCTTTCGAAAACCCCGTACTACGTCAATACCAAGGTGCCGACAATGTAAAATTTGAATCGGTAAAAAAATGGTTGCAACAAAATGCGGCACCAGCATCTGCTAATTATTGGATTACTTTTTTACGCACGCTTCAACCAAGTATCAATGCATTTCAGTGCGACAAATTTGTAAACGGCGCCAATGGTTGGTATGCAACACTGCGTAACAACGGCACTTGTAATTTAAAAAATGTAGTACTCACTGGAAAATCAGAACTATTGTTTAAATACGCTTCAAGAGTAGACAAAGGCGTATGGCGCATTTATTTAGATAGTTTAACCGGACCGCTTGTAAAAGAAGTGCCTGTTAAAAACACAGGCGGTGGTTTTGTACATTCAACGACAAGCCTTCCAGACATTAAGGGCACGCACACGTTATTTTTCAAGTACTATTCTCCTACAATAAAAAACAGTACAGACGATGGTATTTTATTTGAATGGTTTTCATTTGGCAACCCATTTCCTGCCAAAGAAAAACCTGGTTACGATAGCGCTTACAAATATTTTAATGACTTAATAATGGCGGGTGCAGAAACAACACCCATTATGATGGACGCCAACGAAGACCTTTTTAGACCCACGCATGTTTTTGAAAGAGGCAGCTGGCTTTCTAAGGGAAAACTAGTTGCACCTGATGTGCCAGCCGTACTTCCAGGCCTTCCAAAAAATGCACCCAAAAATAGACTCGGCCTTGCGATGTGGTTAACAGATAAAAACAATCCACTTGTTTCACGCACACTCGTTAATAGACTTTGGGAACAATTATTTGGAACCGGTATTGTAGAAACCCTCGAAGATTTAGGCACGCAGGGATTATCGCCAACCCATCAAAACCTATTAGATTATTTGGCATGGCAACACATGAACACGCACAATTGGAGTATTAAAAAAACGCTGAAAGAAATTTTACTTTCTGCAACCTATAGGCAGCAATCGATGTTTACCAAAGAACTACTTAAAAAAGATCCGTACAATAAATTATATGCAAGAGGCCCAAGGGTAAGACTTTCGGCAGAGCAAATTAGAGACCAAACACTTGCTGTAAGTACTTTGTTAAGTCCAAAAATGTATGGCAAAAGTGTAATGCCGTATCAGCCAGATGGTATTTGGCGTTCACCCTACAATGGGGATGCTTGGAAATTATCGGAAGGGGAAGATCAGTACAGACGTTCACTCTATACATATTTTAAAAGAACAGCTCCTTACCCATCGATGCTCACATTTGATGGTGGTGCAAGAGAAGTATGTGTCATTAGACGCATTAGAACCAACACACCCCTTCAAGCGCTTACCTCATTAAACGATTCGTCTTATATTATTATGGCCCGCTCTTTTGCAAAAAGTATGGACAAAGTAAATGGCCCTATTGAAGCAAAAATAAAAATGGGTTACGAAGAGATGATGTACAAACCCATTGCGCCTGCTAAATTAAATGTACTAACTAGTTTATACCAGTCTAGTTTGTCAAAATACCAGAGCAATAAAAAAGCAGCAACAGTATTAGTGAGTGATAGCACACTTGCATCACCCACCAACAGAGCAGCCCTTGTTGTAGTAGCCAACGCCATGCTTAATTTAGACGAATGGCTCAATAAAAATTAATTCCAATGACGCAAAAAGAATTACATAACCAGCGCCTAGTAAGAGAAGCACAAAAAGTGGTGATGCAACAGCACACGCGCAGGCATTTTATTAAAGAAAGCGCCATGGGTTTAGGTGCACTTGCGCTAGGCAATTTATTAGGCGGTTGCAGCACCGGAAGTAATAATGTATTTGATGCTACCAATCCATTAGCGCCAAAAGCGGCTCCGTTTTTAGGAAAAGCCAAGTCGGTAATTTATTTACACATGGCAGGTGCGCCTTCTCAATTAGAAATGTTTAGCTACAAACCGGAGCTTGCTAAATTAGACGGTCAAGACTGTCCGCCTTCATTACTCAATGGTAAAAAATTTGCGTTTATTAGAGGCGTTCCTAAAATGCTAGGCCCACAAGCAAGTTTTAATAGATATGGTGAAAGTGGTATTTGGGTTTCAGAAAATCTACCACACTTATCTACTGTTATTGATGACGTAGCCGTGCTTCAGGCCGTTACCACCGATCAGTTCAACCACGCACCTGCGCAATTACTCATGCATACGGGAACGCCTCGTTTAGGTAGGCCTAGTATGGGTTCTTGGGTAACCTATGGACTTGGTACCGAAAATAAAAATCTTCCAGGATTTGTAGTACTTACTTCTGGCGGTAATAATCCGGATGCTGGAAAAAGTGTTTGGGGAAGTGGATTTTTACCAAGTGTGTATCAAGGTGTACAGTGCCGCAGCGAAGGCGATCCTGTTTTATTTATTAAAGATCCTGCAGGCATGGACCGCGATATTAGAAAAGCAAGTATCGACGCTATTAATAAAGTCAATGAAGAATCTTATACCGAGTATCAAGATCCAGAAACCTTGTCTCGTATTTCTCAATACGAACTGGCGTACAAAATGCAAATTTCTGTACCGGGTGTTATGGATATTAGTACCGAGCCGGAATATATTCATGAAATGTATGGCACCAAACCCGGCGAATCATGTTTTGCCAACAACGTTTTACTCGCGCGCAAGCTGGTAGAAAAAGGCGTTCGCTTTGTGCAACTATTTGACTGGGGATGGGATACGCATGGTGACTCTGCGGGTAACGCCGTAGACATTGGACTAAAAAATAAATGTCGAAAAATTGATAGACCTATTACCGCGCTTTTGCAAGATTTAAAACAAAGAGGTTTACTCGACGAAACACTGGTAGTGTGGGGTTCTGAATTTGGCAGAACGCCAATGCAAGAAAATAGAGATGGTAAAACCATGCCATTTAAAGGCCGTGATCACCATGGCGAAGCGTTTTCGATGTGGATGGCTGGCGGCGGCATTAAAGGTGGAACTACCTATGGCGAAACAGATGAAATTGGTTACAATATTGTAAGTGGTAAAGTAGAAACGTTTGACGTGCAGGCTACTATTTTAAATCAGTTAGGTTTTGACCACGAAAAATTCACCTACGAATCACAGGGTCGCAATTTTAGATTAACCGATTTAAGTGGTAAAGTTATTCATGATATTATAGCTTAAAAATGATACAAATGATTAGTGCTGGTATTGGAAGGTTACACCCTGTTTTTGTTCACTTGCCTATTGGCATTTTACTCTTTGCAGCCTTACTATTTTTTGCATCAAAAAAACAAAGGTTTGCAAATATGTCTTTGGCGGTAGCGCCTGCACTTGCGATTGGATCATTTTTTTCGATCCTATCCTGCATTACCGGTTATTTACTTTCTATTTCAGATGCGTATAACGAGGATATTATTTTTAAGCACCAGTGGCTTGGCATTGCAACGGCCATTACAAGTGTTGTATGTTATTTCGTTTATCAAAAAAAACAAGGACTGTTTGGCATATTCATTACGCTTTTAACTACACTAATTATGGTTACCGGACATTACGGTGGTAGCCTTACACATGGAGCGGATTATTTAACGGCTTCCTTTAATAAAAGTACAAGTGATACTAAAAAAGTAATAGCCAATATAGATGAAGCGGTTGTATACACAGATATTATTGAGCCCATCCTCGCCACCAAATGTTATAGTTGCCATGGAGAAAGCAAACAAAAAGGAAAATTAAGACTTGATCTTCCCAATTATATTTTACAAGGTGGAGAAGAAGGAAAAGTATTGACTCCTTACCAGCCTGGTAGTAGTGAAATCATAAACCGTTTATTACTTCCCACTTCTAACGAAGAACATATGCCACCCAAAGAAAAACCACAACTTACAAAAGACGAGGTTGATCTACTACACTGGTGGATAGAGTCCGGCGCTAATTTTACGGCAGCTGTAAAAAACACAAAACAAACAGCCGCTATTAAAGGACTATTGGCATCGTTTTCAAATGGCGCAGGTGGTGATGGCGATGGTGATGGCGCAAATGAAACTGCAAGTATCCTCCCAACTAAAAATGCAAGCCCAATAGCTGCAGATCTATTGGCGCAATTAAATAAAGAAGGCATTGTAGTGGTACCTGTTGTAAGCGGATCAAATTATGTGCGAGCCAATTTAATTGGTGTCGAAAATGTAAGCGCACAAACCTTTCAACTTTTATCTAAAATATCAGATCAGCTATTACAATTAACCGCTTCCTTTACAGCTGTTAAAGATGAACATTTATTGGCCTTATCTAATTGCAAACAGCTTAAACAACTTGAATTAAATGGCACTACAATTACCAATAAAGGACTTGCATCACTTGCAGCATTAGAAAACTTAGAAAGTTTGAGTATCACGCAAACAAAAGTTACCGCTGATGGGATTGGCAATGTAAGCGCACTAAAAAAATTAAAAAAAGTATACCTATATGGTACTAGTTTTACAAATGCAGCTGTTGCAGGGTTAAAACAAAAAATGCCAGGGTTACTAATAGATACGGGAGGTTATAAATTACCGGTATTGGCAACAGACACTACAGAAGCTAAAGCACCAGAAGTAAAAACAAATTAAGAGAAAATTAATTACGCTATCTACTTGCCATTGATTACCCGGTAATCATGCGCACATATAAATCCTCTACCTTTTTACGTGCCCAAGGGGTTTTGCGTAAAAACTTAAGGCTCGATTGAATGCTCGGATTATCATTAAAACAATTGATAGGGATATGCTGCCCCAAATCTTCCCATCCAAAATAAGCAACTAGTTCAGTTACTATTTTTTCGAGGGTTTTACCGTGTAAGGGGTCATTTGACACTTGTTGCATATGCAATATTAAGTAATTTGCCGCCATGACAGCACACCGATACTTTGTAGTTCATAAACCAGTAAATATGGTTTCACAATTTATCAGCTCGCACGATGTTAATTTACTAGGTAGTTTAGATTTTGATTTTCCAGAGGGCACCCATGCCATTGGCAGATTAGACAACCACTCTGAAGGCCTGTTATTATTAACCACCAATAAAAAAGTAACCAAGCTTTTATTTCAAGGCCATAAGCCGCATACCAGAACCTACCTGGTTCAAGTTAAAAATAAAATAACCCCTGCCACAGCAGATGCACTAGCTAATGGCATCCAAATTAGTGCACCGGGTGGAAGCGCTTATCTAACAAGTCCATGCACCGTAAACATCGTAGAGGATCCAGCAGTGAATAGTCATTTATTTGAAGCGTCTTTACTAACGCCAGCAATACCGCTGCATCAAAATGTAGTAACCAGTTGGGTGCTCATTACTTTAACTGAAGGAAAATTCCATCAGGTGCGTAAAATGGTAGCAGCCGTGCACCACCGCTGCATCAGACTTATTAGAGTAGCTATCGAAAATATATATTTAGGAAATTTACCTGCAGGTGGTGTACAAGAAATACAGGAAGATGATTTTTTTAAACTCCTAGACCTTTAAGCCTCTTTTTTATAAAAAAGGTGCATGAGAATAATATGCGGAAGGCTTACACAAGCCAAGAAAACAAAAAAAGTAGCAGCGTAGGATTGTATCAGTTGTTCATTTGAATTTTGCAGGTATAAAAAGATTGCAAAAATAAAGAGTGCGCCCATATTAAACGGCAGAGACTGTAGGTACAGTTTTTTTGTAGGCGTTTTGAGTTTAGTAGCGATATGCCCCCAAGCATTTATACTATGCGAACCAACAAAGTACAATCCAAAAGCAAGCATCAGTGGCATTTGCATACCGAGTACAAATATCGCCATTAAATACACGCAGGTTTTTTTAGACATCCACCAAATTGGGAGTATCGAAAAGTAGGAAACAGCTAGTATCACATTTTTATACGTGTAAAGATCTACCCTTTCTAAAAAACTTGAAACGCCGTTTATGCTATTAAGCACCAAAATGGATGTTTCTAGATGCGAAAAAATAATAAATAATAAAATAGACAATCCTATTATAAACGCATACAGCTTTTGCGCAAAAGAATCAAGTGAAATACGCATTTCTACCATTTCTGATTCACCAAAATGATACGCCGAATAAGCTATAAATAAGAGTAATGAAAATACTGGAAACCACTGCCAGAGTGCAAAATAAGCTGCTATTATACATACATATTGCACCACAAATCTTACGAGGTTAAAATTTTTAGACTGCACCAATAAATGATCGACAGCGCCATGCGGAAGCCCAACAGCTAATAGGCCTGCAATTAAACCCGTGTATCCAAATTGGGAAGCTACTACTGGACTCACCCATTCTAGTAAAAAATACAAAGCCATGAATCCAACTGTAAACAAATACCCTTTTTTAAAATAGCTCGTAAAGTAGATACCACAGGCCCTTAAAAATGGAAAGATTGGTAGTGAAGAAAATATTTTTATTTCAGCGGACACAGTAGATTTCTCTTCTAAAAAAGAAAAAATAGCCTGAATAGAATTTTTTTGAAATAGCGCCGTAAATATTTTTTTACCTAAAAACGGCCATCTAATTAAAATAATTAAAAGCAGGTGATCGTAAAATAAAAAACGGCTTTTTGATGTTTGTGCTTTTGCGGGATTTTCAAAAGCCGCTGCAAATTCATACATCTTTTTAAAACCATACCCTGTAGTAGGCTTAATCAAATTAGCACGAGCGCCCATATGAATAATACGGTCATCAGCAGATGCTGGGTGCTTTAATACCGTCATGGGAATACAGCCTTCTTCTTCAGCGATAATTTCATAAGCGCCAAACTGAGCACTAATTTTATCATCCAATATTTTTTTTGCGTAGTCAACATCAATAGTATCAACGCCAAATCTGGTAAGTTCTACCAAACACTCATTTGGGGCATAGGGTAAGTTGTAAACAAACTGCGTATAGTTAGACTGATCCACATCAAAATTCATCATTTGAAATGTATCCGTATTTAATACCGCCTCTTTTAAGCGAATATGGTATCCAAAAAATGTTTGAAGTAAATAAGACTTGTTGTTAGCCTCTGGCGTAAAGTTGGGTGGCCTGCTATCAAAAACAATAGCTCCCTTTATAACCTTGCTGTCAAAAGCAATGTCAATATGATCTAACTGTGAGGTTACTGCATCCACTTGTGCTTCAAACACATCAATAGGTTGTGATGCGATTGTATCTATTACTAAATTATAAAAGTCGATACTTTTTATACAGTGATATGGTTGATCCTGTATGGATTGAACCTTTGTTGCATTTGTTTGAACAAACTGATACTGATAACTAATGATAGAGGAAAGATCTTTAACGATAGATGCATCCGGTGCAGACCAAAAACAATAGGTTTTATCGTTGGTATTTTTTTGTGCTTTTTCAATAACAGCAATGCGCTTTGTTTGGTGGAATCCTCTTTTTATGAACTCTAATAACATAAGTCCATTGGAAGCACCCATTCCAATAAAAACATAATCATACTGGATGACACTGGTATTGGCATTATAATTTTGGTCTGACAACATGCAAACAAAAAAACGGTAACGTTCAAAAAATAAAAGGCGAGGTGTGCAATAAATACATACCTCGCCTTTTTATAAAACTATTGAATCAATTAATCTTGAGATCTGCTTAATGAATAGATCACTAAACCAAATCCAATCTTGTTGATTGCATCTGCAACGTTGTAAACGATATCCATGTAGTGAGAAGCTAAAGCTGCATCAGCTACTAATTGAATACCAAATAATCCACCTGGAGTTCCTAGGATGTAACCTAAAGGATAGATAGCCCATCCAACAAGTACGAACCAAGCAAGTGTTTTTGTTGCTTTTGCAACTTGTGCACCAGCAGTTTGAGCAAGTTGAGAAACTTCGCCAAACCATACTAAGTAAACAATGTAGAAATAAGCAGCACCAGAGATTACTCCCCAGATTACACTACTTCCTCTGTAAATCGTTTCACCGAAGTAACCAGTTACAAGCATTACTAAAGAAGCGAAAATCAACTTCCATAATAAACCTTGTTTTGCACCAGCCTTTTTAGTGATTAAGTAAAACTCAACGCACATAAGAGGTACAGTTAAGATCCAGTCTACATATCTGAAGAAAGTAGGTGAATCACCAGTTGCTAGATTGTATCCTCTCATGTAGTAGTAGTGTACTGCTGCGATGAAAGTGATCAAACCAGAAACTAGAACAGAAGTTCTCCATTTTGTTGGAGTTGAATTCAACTCAAAAAAGAAGAATACAGATGCGGCCATCATGGCCATTGTTCCGATAAAAAACGTAAACGCTACGTAATTGTCGGAGGCGATTTTTAGGTGTTCCATAGGGCAAATGAATTTGTTTAGAGTAATTTAACAAGTATTCTGTTTAATTGTTGCATTGAAAACATACACAGTAGTGCGGAATTACCCAGTTTTGTTAAATATGAACTACACAATTCTAAACAAAACTGATGTAATAGCATGAATAACAGCCTTATAGGAAACTTAAAGTAATATGAAAAAAAAGAATAAAAGTTTATAATTTGTGAATTGGATAAAAATCAATAGAAAACAAGTAACACTAAAGCATTAAATAGCTATCAATCAGCATTTTAACAAAATGACCTTTGCTGAAATTAATAGGTACAGGGTAAAATTGAACTAAAAATGAAAAACGAAATAGACAACTATATAGAAGACTTTCCGCCTGTTGTACAAAAACAATTGAAAGAAATAAGAGCCATAATTAAATCAGCGGCCCCTGAAGCACAGGAACTTATCAGTTATTGCATGCCCGCCTATAAGCTAAATGGCGTGCTTGTTTATTTTGCAGGCTACAAAGGACATATTGGATTTTACCCAACCCCTTCTGGTATCAAACAATTTTTACCAAAAATTCAGGCATACAAACATTCCAAGGGTGCAGTTCAATTTCCAATTGATCAACCATTACCAAAAAAACTCATCAAAGAGATGGTAGTGTTTAGGATTAAAGAAAATATCAGTAAAGTTATTTAAACATACTAGGATGCATTTCATCCCAACCAGTTGCATCTTGATACGCTTTTGCAATTCTTAAAATACTTGCTTCGTCATAAAGCTTTCCAACAAAGCTGATGCCTACCGGTAAATTGTTTCGCTTATCAAATCCTACAGGCACACATACCACAGGGTTTCCAGTTAAGTTAGTTATGGCTGATTGATTACCATCTCCTCTTGATGGACAAATAATAGCATCGAATGGTGCAATCGCTTCATTAACATTTTTCATGAGTAAAAAGCGGTGGCGCTGCGCATTTACATATTCTACAGCTGGTACAAAACGAGCGGTTCTAAACTGATTGGGCCAATCATTTTTTGTTTGACGCGTAAGCGCATCATCCAAATTAGAACGGGTAAGATCATCAAATTGTGCAGCACACTCAACCCCAATAATAACGTCCATAATATTAAATTTATAAACGCCACTGTCCGGAAAATTTACTGGAATTAAAGTGGCACCCATTTTTTCAAACGCTTTTAAAGCGGCCCATTCTGCTCTAGTTGTGTCTTTAATTTTATCGAAATAATTTTTGGCGTAGGCAATTCGGTAATTTTTAATTGGCTTAACCGCGTCATAATTAAAAGGCATGTTTACCGCAGACAAATCTTTACCATCGGCACCATGTAAATAATTAAACACCACCGCTGCGTCTGCCGCTGATCTACAAATAGGACCTACTTTATCCAAACTATAACTTAAAGCCATAGCACCAGATCTACTGATGGTACCAAATGTGGGTCTTAAACCCGTAGCCCCACATGTTGTAGAAGGTGAAACAATACTGCCCCATGTTTCAGTACCAATAGCAAATGGCACAAGACCCGCAACGGTTGCAGACGTTGATCCTGCAGATGATCCTGAAGAACCATATTTTAAATTCCACGGATTTTTTGTGCGACCTCCATACCAGTAATCACCCATGGCAAGCGCACCGAGTGTAAACTTTGCCACTAACACAGCCCCGGCTTCTTTAAGCTTTGTATACACGTATGCGTCTTCTTCAATCACTTGATTTTTATATGGCTCGGCACCCCAGGTTGTTTTAGTACCCTTTACTGCAAATAAATCTTTGAGTCCATAAGGGATGCCGTGTAATAGACCCCTGTATTTTCCTGTTGCAATTTCGGCGTCTGCCTGTTTAGCCTGCGCTATTGCAATCTCTTCAGTTAAGCTAATTAAGCACTGTAAACTGTCTCCGTATTTTTTGATGCGCTCAATAAAAAAAGCAGTCAGTGCAACCGATGTTATTTTTTTATTTTTAATTAAGTACGCCAACTGCTCTATCGAATAAAATGCGAGATCATTTTTATTAGCGGGAATGGTCACGACAATTGAAGGACCCCATTTAACTGGCTGCTGCACCGTATTAAACTTCATGCCGGGTACAACAGGCGTTTGCCACATACTTAAGGGCGTCGCATTATTTAAAGTAAGCTTGTGCATACTTTTATAATTGTATAAATTATCTTTTACATCGGAGTAAAGCGTATCTATTTCTTTTTGACTAAAAGTCAAATCAAAAACCTTTGCTACACTATTTAAATCAGACTTAATAAATGTACTGTCCTGTGCGGTGGACACAATAGACAACAATATTAAAACAACAGTAAATGTTTTTTTCATAAATTATATGTTAATACTTTTTAAATGTTGATTTAGCATCATATAGCAAAGCCATTCCTGCCTTGGCAAATGAAAAGGTCCTTTAAACAAATTGCCTTTTGCTGTTTGCGCGATTGTTCCATCACGGTGTAAATATCCAAACCACTCACCATGCTCTTTATCATGAAATTTACTATACGCATAATCATGCACCTTTTTATGCATGTCAGCGTAGCGCTCTTCTCCGGTTAATAAATAAGCCATGAGTGTAGCAATGATGGTTTCGTTGTGTGGCCACCAAAACTTCATATCCTGCCAATACTCCTGTACCGGCTTACCATATACGTCCCTAAAATATAAAAGACCGCCATGCTTTTCATCCCAACCACGCTTCCACATATAATCAATCATTTTGCAACCAAGCGCAATTAACCTCGGGTCATTGTTACGATACTTGGCTTCCTCTAAAATAAACCAACCACCTTCTATTGCATGACCAGGGTTTAAGGTTCTGCCATCAATATGATCAATGATAGAACCATCAGGCGCCACTTGTTCCATTACACATTCAATATCATCTTTAACAAAATACTTTTCGATGGTATCGATCCATCCATCAATAAGGTCATCACAACGAGGGTCGCCAATGGTAGCTCGAAGTTGCTGAGCGGTGTTCATCAAAATCATAGGTACGCCAATACCAATGCTTGGCCTTTTCCCAGAAAATTTAGGTGGTAAAATACCAGGTGTTGTAGCATACTCGATGCATTTGGTAAATATTTTCCGGGCGTTATTGGCCGCTTCCTCATCGCCACTTGCTTTTGCATAAGCAGCTGCAGCAATCACATAAAAAGTTTCAGAAAAAAAGTAGCGGCGCTTTCTGATAGGTGTTCCATCACGCATTACATGAAAAAACATTTGACCATCTGTATCAAAACAATGTTTGTTTAAAAATTCGTAACCAAGCTTTGCGCCATCCAACCACTCTTGCTTTTTTTCGATGGTATTGTATAATGTAGATAGTGTCCAAACAGCCCTACCCTGAATCCAAACGGCTTTATCATCATCAATTAAAGATCCATCAGCGTCACGCATAAACAAAAAGCCTCCATGCTCCTGATCGTAAGATTTTGGAAACCAAAAAGGAATAGTATCTTCTAATAATTGATGCTTATAAAATGTAGCGAGTGCTTCAAGTTGTTCTTGACTATACTTCATACAATATAAATTTAAGCCGAAGCTTGTTTAGGTTTTAAATATGCTAGCTGTATAGCAATAACAACCGCTACAATAATTGCAAGGGCAGCAAAGTCTCTATTTAAATGACCAGCATCGGTAGACTTTCCTAAATAATCTGTAATAACAGCGCCAGCAAAAATGCCAGCCGTGTTTAAAAAGCCATAGGCCGTTGCTCTACTATTGGCTGGTACAAATTGACATAATATAGGCATGTTGTTGGTATCAAACATGCCAAATCCAAAGCCAAACATGGATGCAGCAGCAAAAACCACTACAATAGAATTACTATATCCAAGTAAC
Organism: Chitinophagaceae bacterium; assembly: GCA_947459295.1. Lineage (GTDB taxonomy): Bacteria > Bacteroidota > Bacteroidia > Chitinophagales > Chitinophagaceae > Sediminibacterium. The sequence continues at coordinate 6,766 of CANHCY010000003.1, read as the reverse complement.
AGTAGCGCTGGTATCATTAGCGACAATCCTATCGCGCCAATATATATTCGTGCTCGTATGTTTTGCTGCACCCACATATCAGAAAAATAACCACCCACAATAACTCCAAACAAAGACGACAATGAAATAGAAATGGTTGTTAACGGACCCGCCAAAGACATGTCTATATGCAGTTTGTCAGCAATTAAAGTAGGCGCCCAGTTTTTGATAGCCCATCCAGGAAAACTTGGAACGGCAAAATATACAATGATAATCCAAAATGAAAAAGATGTAAGTAAACCTGAAACGCTTTTTAAAACTGATTGATATCCTTTTTGTGCTTTATTGAGTATTTCTCTTTTAATATTATCCTGCAAAAAAATAACCAACACGAGTGCATATAGCATTCCAAAGCCACCAAAAAACATAAAGGTATATTGCCATGAAAATAATTTAGCAACCGTTGCACCAAAGCCACCAAGTGCTTGGCCCATATATATACCAGACATATGAAGCCCAACAGCCAGAGACCTTGTTTTATCCGAATGATAATCGGCAATGAGTGATAAGCCAGCAGGAATGTATAATGCTTCACTCAAACCCATGAGCGCTCTTAACCAGTAGAGTTCATTAAATGTTGTTGCAAAACCCATTGCAAATGTTACGAGCGACCACACGAATAAACTACCAATAATGAGACCCTTTCTATTGATACGGTCTGCTATTATTCCAGAAAACGAACTCATAGATCCATACACCCATAAAAACACTGCCATTAAGTACCCATAGTTGGTAGCCTGCTGAAGCTCTGTAATATCGAGCTGCATAGACGGACGCATGGTTGCAATCATTTGGCGGTCCATATAATTTAAAAGCGCCACCACCCATAAAAGGCCCACTAGAATCCAAGGATATTTTTTCGATTCAGACATCTTTATTTATTTATAGTACCCACCCAAATTTTAGGCGTTCTGATAGCAGGTTTTATTTCACCAACAGGTACATATATTTTGCTATTGCTGATAAATGCGTGTGTTGTAACTGGGGCCGTAAAACTTAATTGCGCATAAGAGCCCCAAGTATTTGAAATACGATTATACTTTAGCACATCTTTACTAAAACCAGGATGCGTTTTTTGTAAATTATTTTTGATAGCGGTTAGTTCCTTTTTTATAGTTGTATCTGAAGTGGCAGCAATTTTTGCAGCCAACAATTCTACTTCACTAAAAACAACTGATTTATCACCCCCTATAAACAAAATACTACTATCACTTGATGTAATGGCAGTTGCAGCAGAAACCGTTTCTGGTAATGCTGCTTTTTCATACCAAATATTGTTTTCTATATCCCAGGCAAATACCTGGTTGTAAATTTTACTAATCCCATCAGCCCCTTTACAGCGGCCACCCATTATGTACACTTGCCCATTTAGTAAAGAAGCAGCAGCAAAACTTGTGGGTTGTGGCATGTCAGAAACATGTTTCCAACCTGCTGTTAATTGATCAAAATAAAGTGCCCATACCTTATCAGAAACACCTTTACTATTGGCGCCACCAAAAACATATAGGGCACTATTTGTTGCAACGGCTACTGCATTTGTGAGGGCTTCAGGTAAATCGGGCCATGTAATTACATCAAAGCCAGTTGCTCCTTTACTTTTTTGAATACAATATACCTGACTAACTGGCCCATTTTCATTTTCGCCCCCTGCATACATAATTTTATCCGGTGTTTGAGCAATCGCAGCATAAGAAACATTGGAAGGTAGCTTGAACGAACCTGAATGAACAAGCGAATCGTGAGACATACTATACACAAGTACGTCGTTGTAATATTTTTTTATTCCCCCTTCCCAAGGTAGTCCTGCAGGAAAATTATTGCCGCCTCCAATTAATAATTGATTCCCAATAACGCCAGTAATAATTCCAGACAATCCAATATTTGATTGCTCCTTATTTATTGTTGGCAACACCCCTGCCTCATGCCATACAATTGGCTGCTGGTATTTTTGTTGAGCAATACTTGCATAACAAAAGCAAACACCGATTACTAACAATAAATATTTATGAAAATTTTGCACGTTTGTTACTTTGGAATTTTTGAAGCATAGGAGCTAAATCCTAAAGCATCTACATCAGCACTAAAAAGTTCAAATTGCGTTTCGGACATATTAGAAATAGGTAGTCTAAATTCACCACAGTCCATCCCTATCTTTTTCATGTATGCTTTTCCAGTTGCGATACCTCCATATTTACCTAATAACCGAATCATATCAATCGATTGCTGTTGTAATGATCGTGCAGCTTCTAAATTATTACTATTGTATGCTTCTATTAAAGACATATAAAGCGGTGCAGCATAATTATAAGTACTACCCACAGCTCCTTTAGCGCCAAGCACTAGCGCCGATAACATATTTTCATCTCTACCCCAAAGCATATCGTACTTGCCATTTGCAAAACGCATACAAGACAAATAATCCATAAAATCTTCGTGGGTATATTTAATGCCCGCAAAATTCTCTAGTTTACCATGCACAGCCTGAAGCAATTCATACATGGTAATATGTACACCTGTCAAAACTGGAATATGATAATAGTAAAATGCTAAATCAGGAACAGCTTCTCCAATTTCGATACAAGCTTTAGCGAGCATATTGGCATTTGCTGGCTTAAAATAAAATGGCGTTGTAAATGCAACAGCCCTTAGTCCAATTGTTTTTGCATAGAGGGCTAAATCTTTGCAATCGGCAATGCAAGTGCCGCCTAAAAATGGAATCACCGTAAAATTTGGATTATCACCCACCGCAGTGGCCCAAGCCTTCATCACCAACTTTTTTTCTTCGAGTGTCAATGAAACGCCTTCTCCTGTTGAGCCACAAATAAATGCACCAGTTACTTTATTACTTTGCAGCATTTGGTAGTATGCGGGAATCAGTTCAAGATGTAAAGATCCATCTTTATGAAATGGTGTAAACGGAGCAGCAATTAATCCCTCTAAATGTTTCATGTATCTAGTTATCTTTCAATTAAGTCTTAAATATACTAATTTAAAAATTCGAGAATACTAATACTTGTTAGTATTCATGAAAAGAGGTAATTTTGATATTGACTTCATTCATCAAATTATATCAATGATATATAAACTTGTTACAGACGCCGCAGCTGCAGTAGCAGACATAACTGATGGCAGCACCCTTATGTTAGGTGGCTTTGGCCTTTGCGGTATTCCTGAAAATTGTATCCAAGCCATATTAGAAAAAGGAACAACAAATCTAACATGCATTTCAAACAATGCGGGTGTAGATGATTTTGGCATTGGACTTTTACTCCAACAAAAACGAGTTAAAAAAATGATTTCGTCGTATGTTGGTGAAAACGAAGAGTTTGAAAGACAATTACTTTCTGGCGAATTAGAAGTTGAACTTATTCCGCAAGGAACTTTAGCGTTTAGATGCATGGCTGCCGGTTATGGCATGCCAGCTATTTATACACCCGCTGGTGTTGGAACAGAAGTGGCGACCGGAAAAGAATCAAGAATTTTTGATGGTAAAGAATATTTATTGGAAACTGCTTTTAATGCAGATTTTGCTATTGTAAAAGCATGGAAAGGTGACACCGACGGAAACTTAATTTTTAAAAGTACGGCACGCAACTTTAATCCACTCATGGCAATGGCTGGTAAAATTACCATTGCAGAAGTAGAAGAGCTTGTAGAACCAGGTATATTAGATCCTGATCAAATTCATACACCCGGCATTTATGTGCACCGAATTTTTGAAGGAAAAAATTATGAGAAAAGAATTGAAAAACGTACCACTAGTAAATAAAATATTATGTTAGATAAAGAAGGCATCGCAAAAAGAATTGCTAAAGAAGTAAAAAATAATACCTACGTTAATTTAGGCATTGGCATACCCACCCTTGTAGCCAACTATTTACACGAAGGCATCAACGTTTGCTTTCAAAGTGAAAATGGCTTACTCGGTGTTGGACATTTTCCAAAAGAGTATGCTGTAGACCCTGATATGATCAATGCGGGCAAGCAAACCATTACTGCGCTTCCAGGTGCTAGCTCTTTTGATTCTGCGATGAGCTTTGGCATGATTCATTCTAAAAAAATTGACTTAACCATACTTGGTGCGATGGAAGTTTCTGAAAACGGAGACATTGCCAACTGGAAAATTCCGGGTAAAATGGTAAAAGGTATGGGCGGTGCGATGGACCTTGTTGCTTCTGCAAAACATATTATTGTAGCCATGCAACATGTAAATAAGGCTGGTGAAAGTAAACTGCTTGCTAAATGCGATTTACCCCTCACTGGAAAAAACTGCGTTAAAAGAATTGTAACTGAATTAGCAGTTATTGATATTGCACCAGAAGGCGGATTTGTATTAATCGAAAGAGCACCGGGTGTATCAATTGAACAAATAAAAAATGCCACTGCTGGAAAGCTCCTTATACATGGAGATATCCCAGAAATGGCATTGTAAAAATTATTGAACTCCGAAACTAGAGATTGCCTCTTAATTCCTGCTCTCTTTCGAGGGCTTCAAATAATGCTTTAAAGTTTCCTGCACCAAATGATTTGGCACCTTTGCGCTGAATGATTTCAAAAAATAAGGTAGGCCTATCTTCTACTGGCTTGGTAAATATTTGTAACAAATATCCTTCATCATCACGATCTACAAGTATCCCTAGTTTTCTTAACGGCTCTAGGTCTTCATCGATAGGACCAATGCGGTCTAATAACTGATCGTAATACGTATTAGGTACTTTTAAAAACTCTACACCTCTTTCACTAAGTGCAGTTACAGTGGTAATAATATCCTGCGTGGCAATTGCAATATGTTGCACACCTGCATCTTTATAAAAATCGAGGTACTCTTCTACTTGAGATTTTTTCTTGCCTTTGGCTGGTTCGTTAATTGGAAATTTAACAAAACCATTTCCGTTACTCATTACTTTACTCATGAGTGCAGAGTATTCTGTAGAAATTTGCTTATCGTCAAAAGTCAAAATATTTTTAAAGCCCATCACGTCTTCATAAAATGAAACCCAGGTATTCATTTGATTCCAACCCACATTACCAACGCAATGGTCAATGTATTGAAGCCCTACATCTGCTGGATTGTAATGGCTTTCCCATACTTTAAACCCAGGCATAAATGTGCCTTTGTAATCTTTGCGTTCAATAAATAAATGAACCGTGTCACCATAAATGTGAATACCACTCATGACAATTTTACCATCCGCGTCTTCGCGTGTAGTAGGCTCCATGTATGGCTTTGCTCCACGCTTTACAGTTTGTGCAAAAGCATCAGCAGCATCATTTACCATTAACGCAACTGCTTTAACACCATCTCCATGTTTGTTTACATGCTCCGCAATAGTCCCTGTTGGATGCAGTGGCGTTGTTAAAACAAGTCTTACTTTATTTTGAATCAATACATAGGATACTTTTTCTTTATCGCCAGTTTCTGGCCCGCTATATGCATAGCTCTGAAACCCAAATGCTGTTTTGTAAAAATGTGCAGCTTGTTTTGCATTACCAACATACAACTCTACATAGTCTGTTCCCATTAAGGGTAAAAAATCTGTACTCATATAAATATTTAATTCTTATTACTTATTCTACATTATGCTGCCAACTCTTATGGTAACTTTCATCTTCGATAGCAATGGCATCTTCGGTTAACATAAGCGGTTTAAATGGATCAATCATAACCGCTAATTCTTCAGTTTTTTCTTTACCAATCGAATTTTCGACAGTGCCCGGATGCGGACCATGTGGAATACCTCCAGGGTGAAGTGTTATTTGACCCTGCACCACAGATTTTCTGCTCATAAAATCACCGTCTACATAATAGAGTACTTCATCACTATCAATATTGCTGTGGTTGTATGGCGCTGGAATAGCCTGTGGGTGGTAATCGTATTTACGCGGCACAAAAGAACAGATCACAAAATTGTGCGCTTCAAAAGTTTGATGTACCGGTGGTGGCTGATGCACACGACCGGTAATGGGTTCAAAATTGTGAATCGAAAAAGCCCATGGATAATGGTATCCATCCCATCCAATAAAATCAAATGGATGTGTACCATAGGTGTACGGATATATTAAACCCTGCTTTTTGATCAGCACTTTAAAATCGCCAGCTTCATCAAAAGTTTCTAAATCAGTAGGTCTTACAATATCACGCTCACAAAATGGCGCGTGCTCCATAAGTTGACCATATTTATTCTGATATCTTTTTGGAAAATGTATGGGACTAAAACTTTCAATGATAAACAAACGGTTGTCTGCATCATTAAATTCAATCTGATAAATCGTACCACGTGGTACTACAATATAATCGCCATATTTAAAATATATTTTACCAAATCCAGTTTTTAAAGTACCCGATCCTTTATGAATAAACAACACTTCATCTGCCTGACTATTTTTATAAAAATAAGTAGTCATCGAATCCGTCGGAGCTGCGAGTGAAATTTGTAAATCTGAATTTACCAATACAATTTTTCGACTCTCTAAATAATCTTTTTCAGGCTTGATATTAAAGCCAAGTAAACTGGTATGTTTTAAATGTTTTTCTCTAGCAATTTTTGGCTCCACTGAATATGGCGTGCCAAGCTCTTTAACAATAGTAGGTGGATGGGTGTGATACACCAATGAATACATACTTGAAAAACCTTCGGTAGAAACGAGCTCTTCGGCATAGAGTGCACCATCCGGTTTTCTAAAAACGGTATGACGTTTTGCAGGAATTTGTCCTAAACTATGGTAT
>CANHCY010000002.1 GCA_947459295.1 Chitinophagaceae bacterium | reverse complement strand
TTTTTTCCTTAATTTCGAGCCTTAATTAAAAGCGCAACCGAATCTTATGGCTGAAGTGATTTTAATGCCCCGCTTAAGTGATACAATGACCGAAGGTGTTATTGCAGCTTGGCACAAAAATGTGGGCGATCCGGTAAAAAAAGGTGATTTATTAGCTGAAATCGAAACAGATAAAGCAACTATGGAGCTTGAGAGCTACCAAGAAGGTGTTTTATTGCATATAGGTACTACAAAAGGAGGCAAATTGCAAGTCAATGATTTGCTTGCCATTATTGGTAAGGCTGGTGAAGATGTTGCTTCACTGATAGCGTCTGTTGGAGCGGGTTCACCTGCTGCAGCGCCTGCTACTGAGCCTGCACCAGCTGCAACCACTGCTGCACCTGTTGCAGCATCTGCAAGTCCGGCGCTCGACGCCGCTGCTATCGATGAAGTGGTGCTGATGCCACGCTTGAGCGATACCATGACAGAAGGGGTAATTGCAGGTTGGCAAAAAAATGTAGGTGATACAGTTAAAAAAGGGGATGTGTTGGCGGATATCGAAACCGATAAAGCAACCATGGAACTTGAAAGTTATAAAGATGGTATTTTATTATACCAAGGCGCAAAAGCGGGAGAGAAAATTTTAGTGAACGATTTACTTTGCGTGATTGGTGCTGCTGGTACAAATGTGGATGCGATTGTTGCCGCTGTAAAAAATGGCGCAACCGCTGCAGCTCCTGCAACTACTGCACCTGCTGCAAGCCCTGCTGCAGCTCCAACAGCTTCTGCCGCTCCAGCAACTACTGTTGCACCTGCGGTTCAGGTGGTTGTAAATGAAGGAAGAATTTTTGCAAGCCCACTCGCCAAAAAAATGGCAGAAGAGCGTGGCATTGATTTAAAATATGTAAAAGGAACTGGCGATAATGGACGTATCACTAAATTTGATATTGACGGATATGTTCCAGCTACTGCACCTGCTGCTGCTCCAACCATGGGCGCTGCTGCTCCAGCATTTGTTCAATCAGCACCTACAGGTGTTGTAAGTTTTGAAGACCAGCCGGTTTCTCAAATGCGTAAAACGATTGCACGCCGCTTAAGTGAAAGCTTATTTACGGCACCACATTTTTACATCACCATGACCATTGATATGGACGCAGCTGTTGCAGCGCGTACAAAAATTAATGAAGTGGCACCTGTAAAAATTAGTTTCAATGATATGGTTGTTAAAGCAACAGCACTTTCATTAAAACAACATCCAAAAATTAATAGCAGCTGGCTTGGTGATACGATTCGTACCAATCATCATGTAAATATTGGTATTGCTGTTGCAGTAGACGAAGGTTTACTTGTTCCAGTTGTACGTTTTGCAGACACCAAATCACTCAGTGAAATTGGTGTTACTGTAAAAGGGTTTGCGCAAAAAGCAAAAGATAAAAAATTACAACCTGCCGATTGGGAAGGCAGCACATTTACCATTTCTAACTTAGGTATGTTTGGCGTAGATGAATTTACAGCCATCATCAATCCGCCAGATGCATGTATACTTGCAGTAGGTGGTATTGCACAAGTGCCAGTTGTAAAAAATGGTCAAGTGGTACCGGGCAATGTGATGAAAGTGACCCTCAGTTGCGACCACCGTGTTGTGGATGGTGCAGCAGGCGCCGCTTTCTTACAAACATTGAAATCTTTACTAGAAGAGCCTTTACGTATGTTGGTATAAGCTGTTACAGCGTTCTGTTACAGCGTTCTGTTACAGCGTTTACTAATCCAAATCACATCCAATAGGTGCACCTGGTGCCATTTCTTTGTGCTTGGGTAAGCTAATGTCTTTTGGATGCTCGATGCGTTCTATCAAATAAGCAAAATGCGTTTTGTATTTATTTGCTTTGATTTGATCCGTGCTCCATTTTTTGATCTCTGCTAATTTTTCAGAACAAATCGCTTTTACTTGATAATTGCTTTGCTCAGACTGTGCAACGCCCAGTAACCAGGTCACTAACATTTGTCTTGTTTGAAGACCTACCATTTCTTCTAGTCCTTTGTTGAGTGGCTTTTTAAAGAGTTCCGCAACGAGCGCATCAATCACTTCTCCAAATCCAATACTAGCGCCATTTGCTTTATTAATTTCCAACCTATTCGCTCTTTCTGGATTGCATAAAAATGCAAGTTCAAAATCTGCTAAAGCTTCTGCGGCTGCAAGTGGATCAAAACTCATGCCAGTTCTTTTTGCAAATAATTCACCGCCATAATACATAGGAGGTCTTGGAGGAATTTGCGCTGCAATAAAAGGAGGTATCGTTAATATGCTTGGTGATAGACAACCTACTGCTACTTGTAGTGCATTTTTTTGTACCGCATCCGCCACCATTTTTGGTTTTTGCGTTGCGTCGCCTCTGGTGCTATAACTATAATCGGTGCCACCAATAATTTTACAAACGGCTTCTAATTGATAGCGGTGGTAATTATAAACAGGTACGAGTACCTCTTCGAGTGTAGCCATGGGCGCACCAGGTCTAATGGTATTTTCAGAAAAATTTTCTAGTGCTTTTGCTCTAACGGCAAGTGTATTTTTTAATCCTACGGTTGCATCTTTTTCGTTGTCCCATAAATGTGCATAGGGGTGAAAGCCGCTCGCAGCGCGTGCATCCGCATCAGCAATAAATAAGAGTCCTTGCTTTGTATTTTCTGCTAATAAATTTTGAAGGGCATTATTTTCGTTGGTGCTTTTGTCGAAATCTTGGTATCCATACATGATGGCTCTTTTATCCCACTCTCCAATAGCATTGGTATATACTTTAGAAAAATCCATTTCGCCTTTATCATTGATAAAAATATTAGGGTGCGGATAATCCATTACGGAACCTCTATCGTTATAGCTAGATGCGTAATTGTGTTGCAAACCTAAGGTATGTCCAATTTCGTGTGCAGAGAGTTGACGTAAACGCTGTAGCGCGGCTTCTCTCATAGTGCTAGGAACCGGCTTTCCTGTTTCGTAAGGGGCTAGTAATCCTGTAAAAATTAAATAGTCTTGCCTAACCCTTAGTGAACCAAGTGTAACCTGACCTTTAATAATTTCTCCAGTGCGCGGGTCCGTTACGGTAGCGCCATAACTCCATCCGCGCGTAGAACGGTGCACCCAATTAATCATATTGTACCTGATATCCATGGGGTCGCAACTATCAGGAAGTACCTTTACAATAAATGCATTTTTATAGCCTGCAGCTTCAAAAGCTTGATTCCACCAGCGGCCGCCTTCCAATAGTGCAGACCTGATAGGTTCTGGCGTACCGTTATCTAAATAGTAAATAATGGGCGCAACGGGTTCACTAACCTGTGCAGTTGGATCTTTTTTAGCGAGTCGGTGTCTTGAAATAAAACGCTGCTGAATAGGCGTGGTAAAATCTGAACTATAGTCGAAATAGGAAATGCCAAAATACCCGCTTCTGATATCATATTGTCTTGGTTTGTACTGATTATCAGGAAGTTGAACAAAGGAATAATGCATGCGCAGGGTAATGGCTTCTGGTGAAGGCGTTACCGTTGTTACAAATCTGCCTGCGTCGGCACCACCTACAAATGTAATGCTCGCTTCAAATTCTGAATTGAGTGGGAAGTTTTTTGTGTTAGAAAAATACATCGCAGAACGCGGTTCGTTAAACGAATAGGTTCCTTGACGCATGCTTTTAATTTTATCGGCGGCACCATGTGCGTCTTTTACAAAAAACGAAGTGGCATCCACTAATAAATGACCCGCTTGTTCTTCTTCAATTATAAAAGATCCAATGGTAGAACTAGCAAAAGATTCTTTTACAGCTCTTTTTTCATTTTTATCGGTGCTGCTTGCGCGGTAATCATAGTTGGGTTGCACCAATAATAATTTTTTACCCACGCGCTCAAAAAATACAATTTTAGTGTCTCCAATTTGTCCTCTGTCAAGCCCAATATCATTAGATCCTAAACCAGCAGGCAATGAATTAACGAGTAAAAATTCTTGTCCGATTTTATCAATGTCCAACCAAATTTTTCCAGTGGTATCGTCTACATAAAATGTAAAAAATCCGGATTGACGCTTCATGTTTTTTGTTTTTTCAAAAACAATATTTGCTGTTTGTGCAAATAGAAGCGAAGGCATAACAAGGAACATTAAAAAAAGAAAACGGCGCATGGTTTTGTTTTTTGAGTTTGAATGACTACAGCATGTAGTTCTTTAAAGGTAGCAATAAAAAAATCCTGCTACTATAAGTAACAGGATTTTTTTATAAGACGAACTGTTGTTCGGGTATTCAATTATGCGTTTGGCGTTTCTGTTGTTGCTGGCGCTTCAAAAAGCGTAGGGGCTACAACTGGCGCTGGTGCTGCAACTGGAGCAGGAGCTGCTACTTTTTTAGGAGCGGCTTTTTTCACTGCTTTTTTAGGAGCGGCTTTTTTTGCTACTGGCTTTTTAGCAACTACTTTTTTAGCTACTGGTTTTTTTGCAGCAGCTTTTTTAGGAGCAACTACTTTTTTTGCTACAGCCTTTTTAGCTACTGGTTTTTTTGCAGCTACTTTTTTCACTGCTTTTTTCACAGCCTTTTTAGCTACTGGTTTTTTTGCAGCTACTTTTTTCACTGCTTTTTTCACAGCCTTTTTAGCTACTGGTTTTTTTGCAGCAGCTTTTTTAGGAGCTACTTTTTTCACAGCCTTTTTAGCAGTTGGTTTTTTTGCAGCAGCTTTTTTAGGAGCTACTTTTTTCACAGCCTTTTTAGCAGTTGGTTTTTTTGCAGCAGCTTTTTTAGGAGCGGCTTTTTTCACTGCTTTTTTAGCAGCTGGTTTTTTTGCAGCAGCTTTTTTAGGAGCGGCTTTTTTCACTGCTTTTTTAGCAGCTGGTTTTTTTGCAGCAGCTTTTTTAGGAGCGGCTTTTTTTGCTTTTGCCATGGTATTGTTGTTTGTTTGGGTTAAAAGTTGAGGTGTAAAGTTAAAATATATTTCGACAATACGTAAAAAATAATTTCATTGAAAACCGCCAGGGTATAAGCCCTGCTTTAATTTGATCAATTAGTATGTATCTTTGAAAAATGACAGCACAACTTAGCGATCCTAAAAAAACATTGATCATTGGTGCTTCCGAAAATCCGGAGCGTTATAGTTATTTAGCTACAAAATTATTAGTAGCGCATGGGCATCCTGTTGCGTGTATAGGACTTAAACAGGGTCATATAGATGATACGCCCATTGTCACAGGCGAACCTGTTTTATCAGATATTCATACCATTACATTGTATGTGAACCCCGCGGCGCAGCATGCACTGATACCTTATTTGTTTTCATTGGCGCCCAAGCGCATTATTTTTAATCCGGGTACCGAAAATGAAGCTTTTACGATGGTAGCAAAGCAAAAAGGGATTGAAACCATGGATGCCTGCACACTTGTACTTTTAAATACAGGCCAGTATTAGTTTGTGTATTGATATTTGCTTACCCCCCGCCACCTGCGCTCCAATTGGCACGGTCTAGGGTTCGGTACTGGACGGCTTCTGCGATATGTTCAGGTAAAATGTGTAGAGCGCCTGCTAAATCTGCAATGGTCCTACTTACTTTTATGATGCGGTGATAAGCTCTGGCACTCAGGTTTAATTTTTCCATAGCCGCAGCTAGTATGGCTTTGCTATTTGGACCCAATGGGCAAAAATCAGCCAATTCTTTATTTGAAATTTGTGCATTGGTATAGGTGTTGACGCAGTGCTCGTACCTATTTTTTTGAATGGCCCTAGCTGCTAAAACCCTTTCTCTGATGCTGTTTGATTCTGATGGCCGGGAGCTGCGGTCAAGTTCATGATGTGTAACGGGGGTTACTTCTACATGAAGGTCTATGCGGTCGAGTAACGGACCCGACACCCTGTTTAAATATTTTTCTACGGCGCCCGCCGGACAGCTGCAAGATTTTGTTGGATGATTGAAATAACCACAAGGGCAGGGGTTCATGGAGGCTATTAGCATAAAGTTGGCGGGGTACATAAGCGACATACTTGCTCTGGCAATATTGACCATGCGTTCTTCCATCGGTTGACGAAGCACTTCCAAAACAGATCTTTTAAATTCTGGTAATTCATCTAAAAACAAAACACCGTTATGCGCCAATGAAATTTCGCCGGGTTGTGGATGACTGCCGCCGCCAATAAGTGCAATATCTGAAATCGTATGGTGTGGCGATCTAAAAGGCCTTGTTTGCACCAAATAGGAACCCGCGGCTAATTTTCCGGCCACACTATATATTTGAGTTGTTTCTAGGGCTTCTGCTACATTTAAGGGGGGCAAAATGCTTGGTAGTCTTTTTGCTAACATGGTTTTTCCGGCGCCAGGGGGTCCAATTAAAATAACGTTGTGTGCGCCAGCCGCCGCTATTTCTAGTGCTCGTTTAATATTGTCTTGTCCACTCACATCACTAAAATCGATACTTGAAAGTTTAGGGTCTGTGTTTAAAAAAGTTTCCCGATTTATTTGATGGGTGGGGGTAGACGTTCCAGCAGCAAAAAACTTGACTACTTCTTGTAAATGTGATACCCCATAAACGTTTAGGCCTTTTACCATGGACGCTTCATTGGCATTAGCGGCGGGTAAAATAATGCCAAGTGCATTTTCTTTTTTTGCCCGAATGGCCATGGCCAGTGCGCCTCTAATAGGATGAATGGTGCCGTCTAAACCAAGTTCTCCCATCAGCATGTATTTATGAATTTGTGCTTCTTGTAGGAGTTGGTCACTTGCAGCTAATATACCAATGGCAATGGGTAGATCAAATGCAGATCCCGTTTTTTTGATATCCGCTGGCGCTAAATTAATAACCACTTTAATCCGTGGCATACTAAAGCCATTTGATTTAATAGCGCTCTCTGTTCTTTGTAAACTTTCTTTAATGGCAATGTCAGGAAGGCCAACAATTTGATAGCCCTGCCCCATACTTACATTTACTTCTACAATAATGGTGATGGCGTCAACGCCCATTACTGCGGCTCCCATGGTTTTTACAAGCATACAAACACTTTGATACTTGTAGAAAGGTAAGGGCTACGATGCCTTATAAAAACGGCACCGAATAAATACCTGAAATAATTGCTGAATGAAAAAAAATTAGAGGTTTTGTAATAAATCCACAACGCCTTCTCTTTTTAAAATGAGATAGCCAAGGCGGTCATCACTAATACCTTCTTTTAATTGGTAATTGAAAACAAGCTCATCATCATCAACACTTGTTTCAAAATATTTGAATTGAATATTGGCATACTGTTTTAAGTTAGCGCCAATTTCGTACAGGTGTGTTGACAATATAAACAATGATGGTTTGATTTTTCGAAGTCCCTCAATGACAGCAGTACTGCACTTCATAGCATCTTCTACGTTGGTGCCTTTAAAAAGTTCGTCGATGAGGATTAACCAATTTTTTCCGTCGTTAATTTTTTCAATGGTATTTTTTATGCGCTTTACTTCGTTGTAAAAATAACTTTCCCCTTTTATAATATTGTCCATCACATTGATGTTACTAAGTAGCCCATCAAATAAAGTAAGCTCCATTGTTTTTGCAGGAACGCCCATGCCCAAATGTGCTAGGTAAACGCTAATGCCAACGGCTTTAATAAATGTACTCTTACCCGCCATATTAGCACCGGTTAAAAATAAAAAGTTGCTGTCTTTTTCGAGCGTAATATTATAGGGTGTAGGTGTTTCTAAAAGTGGATGGTAGCAACCTGTAGCTTCAATATACGCGGTAGGTGCCGTAGTAAAATTTGGAAAGCAAAGGTCCTCTGCTACAAAAACACGCGCCAAACTTTGGTAGGCGTCCATGCTGCTATACAAATCTATCAAGTCGTAAAAATCCTGCTTATGCCTTGTTCTAATCTGACCCGCAATACTTAAAATTTGCTGCGGCGATGCTGTTTTAGCATCTATCCCCCTAAGCGCTTCAAATGCTGGCTTACTTAATTTTTTTTCGATGCTTGCGGTCCAGCTTGCAATAATTGGATGGTGCTTGTAGTCCAGTAAAAGTTGGTGAACCGCAAACATCCCATTTAAAAAATCGATGCAATGTGTAATGGTATATTTTGTTAGCGCATAATCTGGGGCATGAAATATTTTATACCAGTTACTATTTAAATAGGTGGGATGTTGCGGGTATGCATCAAAGGGTGTTTCGTAATATTTAGCCACTACCATAATGGTGCCGTTAGTGATGCTAATGGGCCAGTTAGGTAGCGTGTTTACAAGGGCCTGAATAACGGCTTGTGTGTCTTTGATTTTTTGGGTACTACCAAGTGGATGCTCAACCAGGTAACGAAGCATTTCTTTACCGCCAACCGTCCCGGTTTGATTGAGGTAATTAAATATGGACGCAGACTCATCACTATTAAAGATGGAGAGGTCGTGAAGGGTATCTTTATCTACCTGCATAATTTAGGATCTGTTAAACTGAAGACGCATGCCAGTTTTAGATTCATCAAATCCACCATTTCCATACACCATATGACCATTTACAAAAGTTTTTGAAACAGTAGCGGGTTGGGTAAAGCCTTCGAGTGGACTCCAGCCGCATTTGTACAGGATATTTTCTTTGGTAATGGTTTCCGGTATGTTTCTATCAAGTAATACTAGATCGGCGTAGTAGCCTTCTCTAATAAAGCCACGGTTATTAATTTGAAAACAGCGTGCAGGTGCATGGCTCATTTTTTCTACAACGCGCTCGAGGGTAATTTTTTGCTCGGCTACATAATGGAGCATAAGGCCAAGTGCGTGCTGCACCAGTGGAAGCCCAGCGTGTGCATGTAAATAGTCTTCCTGTTTTTCGGCCCAGGTATGCGGGGCATGATCTGTGGCTATAATATCAAGGCGATCATCTAGTAATCCCTCCCATAAAGCCGATTTATTGTGTGTGGCTTTAATAGCAGGGTTGCATTTTATTTGATTGCCTAAACGTGCATAATCGTCGGAAGTAAAGTGCAAATGATGTACACATACTTCTGAAGTAATTCTTTTTTCTTCGAGCGGTAGCATGTTGCTAAAGAGTTGCAATTCTTTAGCGGTGGTTATGTGTAAAATATGCAGTCGGGTGCCAAATTTTTTGGCCATTTGTACGGCTCTAAATGAAGATTCAAAACATACTTCTTCATCTCTAATGATAGGATGATCTGCTGCGGTTAGTTTTCTATTTTCAGCCATTGCTTTGGCTAGATTGTCTTTGATAAGACGCTCTTCTTCACAATGTGTAGCAATTAAAACCTCAGCGCCTTCAAATATTCTTTCTAATAAAATAGGATTTTCAACAAGTAAATTTCCAGTTGAAGAACCCATAAATATTTTAACACCACAGACATCATTTTTTTTATCGTTGGTGCGTAATACTTCCTCGATATTATCATTGGAAGTACCCATAAAAAAGGAGTAGTTCGCAAGTGCGTGGTGCTTTGCGATATCATATTTCTGCTCTAATAATTCATGTGTAAAGGCCGGCGGATTGGTATTTGGCATTTCCATAAAGGAAGTAACACCACCTCTTACCGCTGCTTTTGCTTCGGTGTAAATGGTTGCTTTGTGCGTAAGGCCCGGTTCTCTAAAATGTACTTGATCATCAATAACACCAGGGATTAGGGTTTGGCCAGTTCCGTCTATTTCCTCTATGCGCATGCTAGGATCTAGTTGTGGTCCAATTTTTTCGATACGTGTATCTCTAATCCATACGTCACCATTTGTGGTGGTTCCTTCATTAACAATGGATACGTTTTTGATGACGATATTTTTCATAATATGGAGTTAGTCTTCTAAGTGAATTGAAAACATAATCATTCTAGATTGTAATTTATCAAGTACATTAGAATATTTGAGTCCGCGATCAAGTTGATGTAAATTGGTAAGGCCGTAGCTAAATTTTATTTCAGGAGAAACAGTTACAAAAGGTAAATAAAAATTTAAACCCAGTCCTGCTTCTAATCCAAAATCTGCAGCGCGTAATTTAACGAGGTCGTCGGCGTTGCGTGATGTGGAATTACTGGATAAATCAAAGTCAAATTTGACACCACCTAATATATACAACCTAAAATTACCAATACGGTCTGAATTTAATTTAAAGTGCGCCGGAAGACTTACAAGGGTAGAAGGTAAAATTTGTTGTTGCTGTGTTTGCTCGCCGGGTTTAACAGATTTTAATGTGTAGTCGATGTATTTAGAGCCTCCAATAATAAGTTGTGGATTTGCACGAAGCTCTATATGGTCGTTAATTTTGAGGGTCGCTAATAAACCCATGGTAATACCACCGCTGGCTGCCGGGTTTACATAAATGATAGAATCTGAAGCCAAGAAATCGGCAGACTTGGTATGGTGTAAATAGCTTTTGTTGTAGCCTAAGGTTAAACCAAAATAGTATGGCAGGTCGTCTCTATACGAACGGTATATTTCGCGCTGTGCCTGTACACTGCTCACTGCGCAAAATAAAATAATGCATGTGGTTATTATTTTTTTCCGCAGTAAATCGTGCATATGCCAAAAGTCAATTTCTTACTTGTAATAGAGGTAAAGCCCACTTTTTCCATGATGCTCGTAAAAGCGTCTCCTTCAGGAAAAGCTTGAACACTATCATTTAAATATTGGTACGCCTCTTTATTTTTTGCAATCATTTTACCAAAACCAGGTGCTACTATATTCATATAAATATTGTAGAAGCCTTTAAATAAAAACTGTTTTGGTTTTGAAAATTCTAGAATTACGAGTTTGCCACCTGGTTGTAACACACGAAACATTTCTTGTAGGCCTGTTTCTAAGTGTTCAAAATTACGCACACCAAATGCAACAGTAATGCCATCAAAATGGTTGTCGTTAAATGCGAGTTGTTCGCTATCACCACTTACCAGTTCAATCGAATCTTGTAAACCTAATGCTGTAATTTTTTTTCTGCCCTCAGCAAGCATACCCTCAGAAATATCAATTCCCGTAATGTGTGTAGGTGCAATTAATTGATGCGTTAAAATGGCAACATCGCCGGTACCCGTTGCAACGTCTAAAATAATTTTAGGCTTCACTTCATTTAAAGCATGAATCGCTTTTTTGCGCCAACTCACATCGATGCCAGCACTTAAAAAGCGGTTCAAAAAATCGTATCTGAATGCGATGCTATCAAACATGCTCGCAACCTGCTCTTTTTTGGTGAGCCCGCTTTGTTCATAAGGAACCACTTTATCATGTGCATACTTTCCCATAGGTTGCAAAGATACCAAATTATAGCCCTTTTATCAGCCAATGTGGAGCCATAAAAGCCCAAATGCCCCGTTAATCTTTCGCAAAAATTCTTTTTAATCCAATTCACTCCCATTTAAAGTGCAGCCGTATCTTCGTTCCAGCAAATGAAAGCAAGAATTTATAAGTCTACGGGTAGTTGGTATGTGGCCAAAGCGGAAACGGGCAAAATGTACAATGCGCGTATCAAGGGGGTGTTTAAAATTGGCGGCCTTACCTCTACCAATCCGATTGCGGTGGGCGATGAAGTTGACATGCAAATTGAAGATGTGTTAGAAGAATCTGCAATGATTGATACCATTTGTGACAGAAAAAATTATGTAGCGCGCGTATCGCCACACAACAAACACCAACATCATATTATTGCTGCAAACCTGGATCAGAGCTTATTGTTTGCTACGTTAAAAGATCCTAAAACTTCACAAGGTTTTATAGACCGTTTTTTAATTTCTTGCGAAGCTTATCATATTCCAGCCATCATTGTTTTTAATAAATCTGATTTATACAAACAAAAAGAGTTAGATCATTTTGCGCACCTGCAAAAAATATATTCAAGCATCGGTTATCAGGTCATGCTATGCAGTGTAGAAAAAAATAGTGGCGTTGCAGAAATTGCTGCACTACTAGAAGGTAAGACAACACTACTCAGTGGACATAGTGGTGTGGGTAAATCTACTTTTATTAATTCGGTGTTTCCATCACTAGAATTACGTACCCAGGAGGTAAGTGGTTGGAGTGGAAAGGGAATGCATACTACTACTTTTGCAGAAATGTTTGACCTGCCTACAAGTGGCGCCATCATTGACACACCGGGAATTAGAGAGTTAGGGCTTGTAGATATTTCTAAACAGGAATTGGCACACTATTTTCCTGAAATGCGCGCACAAATGAGCAGTTGTCATTTTAACAATTGCATGCACATCGAAGAACCTGGTTGCGCTGTTAAAAGGGCGCTCGAAGAAGGAAAAATTGCCGCTGATAGATACGTGAGTTATCTTAATATTTTAACGACCATGGATGCAGCACATTAACCCGCGTCATACCAGCTGGCATACTTCACATAATTTTCTGCTATTCGATTAATTTCTGATTCTATTAAAGTTGGAGATACTTCTTTTACTTTTTTTGCTGGCACACCTGCGTAAATACTGCCTGCTTCAACAATGGTTCCTTCTAATACAACAGCGCCAGCTGCGATGATGGAGTTGCTATGGATCACACACCGGTCCATCACAATGGACCCCATGCCAATGAGTACATTGTCATGGATGGTGCATCCATGCACCATGGCGTTGTGCCCAATCGATACATTGTTGCCAATGGTTGTGGGGTGCTTCTGGTAGGTGCAGTGTATGACTGCTCCGTCTTGCACGTTTACGCGGTTGCCCATTTTAATAAAATGCACATCGCCCCTTACCACGGCGTTAAACCAAAAACTACATTCTTTTCCAGTGCTCACATCACCAACGATGGTTGCGTTGGGCGCTATAAAGCAGTTTTCTCCAAAACTGGGTGATTTACCTAAAACGGGAAGTATAACCGGCATCTTCTTTTTTAAACGAATGTAATAAAATTGTGTAAAGTGCAGTTCTTTAGTAATCCTTAAAGTTATCGTTTGTGTAAACCTTTACCTTTGTGATTCTTGTAAATGCCATGAACAACCGTCAACTTTTTTTACAGCACGTCGCACAAACATCCGAGGCGCCCATTGGTATCGAAATGGTGGAAGCTGCAGGCGTCACCCTCACCGATGTGCATGGTAAAACCTACACCGATTTTATTGCTGGTTTTAGTGTTTGTAATATTGGGCATAGCCATCCGGAAGTTGTAAAAGCGGTGCAAGAGCAGGCTGCAAAATACATGCATCTGATTGTGTATGGCGAGTTTATTGAAAGTCCGCAAGTGCAATATGCTTCGTTACTGGCTAGTCATTTACCTGAAAATTTAGACTGCGTTTATTTTACAAGTAGTGGCGCCGAAGCCACAGAGGGCGCACTTAAACTAGCCAAGCGTGTTACGGGTAAAACAAAAATTATTGCTTGTAATAAAGCCTATCATGGCAGTACGCAAGGTGCTTTAAGTGTAATGGGGGATGAGTATTGGCGTAATGCATTTAGACCACTCTTACCTGAAGTATATCATTTCAATTATAACGATGATGCGCTTGTAGATGCCATTGATGGATCGGTGGCCTGTGTGATTGTAGAACCTGTGCAAGCAGAGAGTGGCGTAACGGTTGGTAAAAAAGAATGGCTTGCTGCTATTCGAAAAAAATGTGATGCGCACTGTGTGCTTTTAATTTTTGATGAAATACAATCTGGCTTTGGACGTACGGGTTCACTTTTTGCGTTTGAGCAAATGGGTGTAGTGCCTGATGTCTTACTCGTTGGTAAAGCGCTTGGTGGTGGCATGCCGCTTGGTGCTTTTATTTCGAGTCACAAACTCATGAGCACTTTAACCGTGGCACCGGTGCTTGGTCATATCACTACTTTTGGTGGACACCCGGTAAGTTGTGCTGCGGGTAAAAAAGCTTTTGAAATTTTAACGGAACAAAAATGGATAGATACTGTTCCTGCAAAAAGTGAATTATTAAAAACCTTACTGCAGCATCCTGCCATTATTCAAATGCAGGGTATTGGACTTTGG
The DNA here is from genome assembly GCA_947459295.1 of Chitinophagaceae bacterium. GTDB lineage: Bacteria > Bacteroidota > Bacteroidia > Chitinophagales > Chitinophagaceae > Sediminibacterium. The sequence continues at coordinate 90,593 of CANHCY010000002.1, read as the reverse complement.
TTTTCTTTGCAGTTTACTTCAGATGCGCTCGCGCAAAGTGTGGCGCATACCTGCGTACAAAATGGACTGATAACCGATTGGTTTTTATTTGCACCCGACCGTATTAGGGTAGCACCTCCACTTATCATTACTGAAGCCGAAATTCGTGCCGCTTGCGCAGTTATAACAAGTTCTATTGATCAGGTGCTTTTGGAGCATCCTGAGCTGGCCTAGGGCCGTTGTTATTAGGTCTTGGTCTATTGTTAGGGCGAGGTCCGTTGTTATTAGGCCTAGGTCCGTTATTATTAGGTCCGCGGTCCGGTCTTGGTCCGTTATTGTTTGGTCTTGGACCATTGTTATTTGGCCTGTTGTTGTTAGGTCCGCGATTGTCGCCTCTGTTATCTCTATTATTGTCTCTTCTTCTCTTATCGTTTCTTTCTAATGAGCGTAAACTAATTTGTCCAACCACATCCGCAAATGCTGGTTCTACTTCTTTAGGTTTACTGCTGGTTACTTCTACCGCTTGTAACTCGTCAACTTTTACACCCTGTCCATTGAGGCGTTTAATTTCTTTTACGCGCTGTATGGTAAGTGGATAATGTTTTGAATTATTAGGTAAGATGTACCACATTAAGTTTTTGAAAATATCTTTTTTAATGAGATGCGCCGTGCCCATGGCAGTATCTAATGAATCTGCGTAATCAGGGAAGTTTTGCAGTGCATCTAAGTAGGTGTCTAATTCAAAGTTTAAACAACATTTTAACCTACCACACTGTCCACTGAGTTTGGTTTGATTGATAGACAAGTTTTGATAACGTGCAGCAGTGGTGTTTACACTTTTAAAGTCGTGTAACCATGTGCTACAACAAAGCTCTCTACCGCAAGATCCAATGCCACCAAGCTTTGCAGCTTCTTGACGGATACCTATCTGACGCATTTCCACTTTAAATTTAAAGTCGGTAGCGTATTTTTTAATGAGTTCTCTAAAGTCTACACGGTCGTCTGCAGTGTAAAAGAAAGTTGCTTTTTTACCATCTGCCTGAATTTCCACTTCACTAAGTTTCATTTGAAGTTTTAATTCCATCGCTGCGGCTCTACTTCTGGCTAAAATATCTTTTTCGCGGCCTTTGCTAATATGAAAAGCTTCGATATCTCTTTCTGTGGCGCGGCGAATAATTTTTTTAATTTCTGGGCTGTTTTCGTCGAGCTTATTTTTTTTAAGCTGCATGCGCACTAGTTCACCAGTAAGGCTTACTTCACCTACGTCAAAACCACTCACACCTTCCAGTGTTACATAGTCTCCTTTTTCAAAAAATTGAAGGGTCGCATTTCTAAAATATTCTTTGCGACTGCCTTGTTTGAAGCTTACTTCTACAATTTTGCAGTTGCTTTCGGGGTCGCTAAAAGGAAGGTTTAAAAGCCAATCGTGAACGTTTAAACGGTTACATCCACCTGTGCTACAGCCGCCATTACTTTGGCAACCACCAGGTTTACTTGTTCCACAAGATCCACAGCCCATATTATATAGTTATACTATTAGTTAATAAGTGCTTGATAAACAATAATTTATGTATTATCAAGCGGTTTGCATGGAGGTCATATCCATGCTAATCATTCAAAATTAAGGTTTTGTTTTGAATGATGTGGTAGAGTTTAAGGGTAAGGGCCTGAAATAGCATTTTGCCATTGGCGTTGCGCTCTATATAATAGGAGGCTTTATCAAGTTCTTCAATGATGGCTTGTTGCTGGCTTACAGAAGCAATTTTATTTAAACGAATCGCGAAATCCTTTTCTTGGTCTCCCATTTTCACCTGGTCGGCCCCTAGTACTTTAATACGGATGCTCATTTGAAGGAGGTGGTTAAAGTAGCGCAAAAACTGTTTTTGTTTTTCTCTGCCCAGTTTAGCGGCTTCTTCGGTAAACTTCACCTGAGCTGCTGGCCCTCCTTTTAAAGTGGCATTTAACCATTCTCTTAAATAAGAATGCCAATCTTCTTCTGAGTGTTGCAAAAGTTGTAATGCCTCGCGGTAATTGCCTTCTGCGATACCCGCAATTTGACTGGCTGTTTCTTTACTAGCTTTGGCTCTTTCAAACAAAGCGTTTTCTACTTCTTCGTTAGATAGTAGGGGTACTCTGATGAGCTGACACCTACTTAAAAGGGTAGGTAAAATTTGTTCTTCGCTTTCTGCTACTAAAATAAATAAAGTGTTGGGTGGTGGCTCTTCAATAAGCTTGAGTAATTTATTCCCTTCTTTACCTAAATATTCTGGCATCCAAAGTACCAATACTTTGTATGCGCTTTCAAAACTTTTTAAACTGAGTTTATGAATGATCTCGTTGCACTCTTCTGCGGTAATATTTCCTTGTTTATTTTCGGCACCAATAAATTGTAACCAGTCATAAATATTACCGTACGGAAACTGCAAATAAAAATCTCTCCAATCAGCAATATAATCGGCACTTACTGGTTTTTCGCCAGGCTTTTTTGAAATAACCGGATACGAAAAATGTAAATCGGGATGTAATAATTTTGCGGCTCTCAAATAAGAAGGGTCTTCTGCTAAATCTTCTGGAGATTTATAAGCGGGCCCGGATTCAATAGCTGTGAAGCCGCCAAACAAATCAGCGACAGGTTCACTAGCTGCGGGTTGGCTCACTACAAATTGTGCAAAGTTTATCGCAAGCGGAAGTGCACCAGATCCTTCTTTTCCTAAAAATAAAAGGGCATGGCTTAAGCGGTTATGCTGCACCATATCAATTAAGTGCGCCTTAACAGAAGCTTGTCCAATAATGTCTTTAAATACCAATGTGTGGGCCTTTAGTAGCGGTTATAGTTTGCCAGTAATTTCTGGACTATCGGGTTTGGTGCTGCTTGGAAAATAAGCAATCATTTTACCATTTTCATCTAGTAAAAATTTATTGAAATTCCATTTGATGGTTGCATCTAAAACGCCGTTGTCTTTTTTTTGTGTAAGCCACTTATAAACTGGCGCCATATCATTTCCGGTTACACTTATTTTGCTAGCGAGTGGAAAAGTAACACCAAATCTTGCTTTGCAAAACTGTTTAATTTCTGCATCGGTGCCTGGTTCTTGTCCACCAAAATTATTGGCAGGAAAACCAACTACAACCAATTTGTCTTTGTAGGTATCTGCTAATTTTTGAAGTGCTTCGTACTGAGGCGTATACCCACACTCAGACGCTGTGTTTACTACTAAAATTTTCTTTCCTTTAAATTTCGAAAAATCAATCACGCCACCATCAATTGATTTAATGGTAAACTGATGTATACTATTACTTGGTGGAGGTGTAAAAGATTGTAACATAAATAAGGTAGCTATTAAGATGAGATTTTTCATGGTGTATTATTGTGTTTGTTTAGTAAGCATAACAATGGCATTCTTTATTTGTTGAATGTAGCTGCAATTTCCGAAAAAATACGCAGCATAACTATTTTAATGGATAAGCGGCCGCTGCTACACTAACCCTTGCACCCTCAACTGTTAATAAGGTTTTACCACAGGCTTCAATGGTAGCACCCGTTGTTATCACATCATCAATCAGCAAAATGTGCTTACCCGTAATGGATGCCGGGTCTTTTATGGTAAATGCGTTTTCCATATTGTCCCAGCGCTCAGCCCTGCTTTGTTTGGTTTGAGTGTTGGTACGTTTATTTCTAACAATGGCCTCCGTGTACACCGGTTTGTGCCAGACTTGACTAATGCCTTCACAAATGAGCGCTGCCTGATTAAAACCCCTTTTTGAGAGTGCTTGGGCATGAAGCGGCACAGGTACTAGCCCGTCAATGCTAGCAAACCGCTCCGAAGCGGCCAATAGAGACCCCATTTGCTTTCCAATAAATAGGCCTACTTCTTTGTTGGATTTGTATTTTAATTGAAAAAGTAAGGCCTGAAGGGCCGAGTTTTTATGAAAGTACCAGGCGGCTGCTCCAGCACCAATGGTAAGCCTACCGTAAAATATTTTTTCGATAGGGTTGCCCGGGGCCTCAAAAAAGTGGGTTTCGGGTAGGTTTTGGCTGCACCGGCCACAAATATTGGCCCCAAAGAGCCGAAGAGGCCTGCCGCAGGCAGGGCAGTTTTTAGGAAAATAGAGCCAAAAAATAGGGTCAATCCAATTATAAAGTTTGGGTAAAAAAGTGGTTTGCATTTATCCAACTTACCCTCATTAAATTAGAACGAATAAAAATTAACCGCAGAAATATTTTAATGCGTGTTTATTGTTGCTAAAATAGCTGTTGATATACTTCATCCACTCTACTTAATGCCAATACTTTAATGCTATATGCTTTAGGGTTGAAGCTTTTTTTATTGTAGCTCGACACGATAATTTTTTCAAATCCTAGCTTTTCAGCTTCTGCAATTCTTTGTTCAATTCGGTTCACGGCTCTAATTTCTCCATTTAACCCTACTTCACCAGCAAAACAGATATGATGTGGCAGTGGAACGTCTTCATAAGACGATAATAGGGCGCAAATGATGGCAAGGTCGGTAGAAGGGTCTTCTATTTTTATACCGCCCGCAATATTTACAAAAACATCTTTCATGCCAAATTGAAATCCGCCTCTTTTTTCTAAAACGGCCAGTAATAATTGTAATCTTCGAAGGTCAAAACCAGTTACAGTTCTTTGTGGCGTTCCGTAGACACTTTGGGTAACGAGCGCCTGTACTTCTAATAATAATGGTCTTGCGCCTTCAAGTGTTGCAGCGATGGCAGAACCGCTTAAACTATCTTCTCTTTGTGCAATTAAAATTTCGGAAGGATTGGAAACAACACGCATCCCTTCGCCAGTCATTTCGTAAATGCCCAACTCTGCAGTACTACCAAATCTATTCTTTAACGTACGTAAAATTCGGTAGGCATAATGTCTGTCTCCTTCAAATTGTAAAACGGTATCCACCATATGCTCTAATACCTTAGGACCCGCTATGGCGCCGTCTTTGGTGATATGGCCAATTAAAAATACAGGGGTGTTTGTTTGCTTCGCAAACTTCTGAAATTCGGCAGCGCATTCTCTGATTTGAGAAACAGATCCTGCGGCTGAATCAATCAAACTTGATTGCAGGGTTTGAATCGAATCAACAATGACAAGTGTTGGTTTTAATTTTTTTATTTCTGCAAAAATGATAGATGTATTGGTTTCGGTGAGCAGGTAAAAATTGTTATTGGGGATTTTAAGTCGATCTGCACGCATTTTGATTTGCTGCTCACTTTCCTCTCCACTAATGTATAATACAACCTGATCGGTGGCTTGTAGCCCATTTTGTAAAAACAAAGTACTTTTTCCGATTCCGGGCTCTCCAGCAACTAGTACAATGCTTCCCATCACAATACCACCACCAAGTACGCGGTTAAGTTCTGGATCTTTTGAAATGATTCTTTTTTCTTCGGATGTTTTTACTTCATCGAGTGCAATTATTTTTGAATTGCGCTTTTGTTCATGGTAAGAATCCCAATTTTGATCCTTCTGAATTCCTTTATCAATAATTTCTTCGGAAAAAGTATTCCACTCCGCACAACTTGGACATTTTCCAATCCATTTTGCACTTTCATAACCACAATTGCTACAAAAAAAAGCAGATTTTATTTTACTCATTGCATAAAGATATTTCAGAAAAATTAGAATCGCGTGATTGAAAAAATAACCATTGTTCGTATTGTAAAAAAAGGAGGAAAATACAAGTAAATGTTTGCAAAAATGCGTCTAGAAAAAACAAGGTAAATCTGCTGAAATGCAGTGGTAGTAGGCATGTAAAAGGGCCAGCATTGCTACTGGCCCTTATTACTTACTAACCCATTAAATTCTACAGCTAAGGTACAATAATGGGGCAGATGGCAAAATATTTTTTGAGATTTACGGGAAATTTAATCTACGATTATCTTCGTAATAAGGCCCTAAGCCTGACAATTAGGCCAGGTCGGGTCCGACAGTTTGACGCGGTGTGTTTTTGGGGTATTTTTTGGCCAATTTTGGATAAAAAAAAGGCCAAATTGGCCTTTTTAAATTTGTTCTCTACGCTTGAGGTGGGAAAATTTATTAGTATTATAATTATTTATAATATCAAAAAATATTTTAATGCAGGGACTGTTAAAACTTAATTTCCTCCTCCTGAGCGTCAAAAAACCTGAATTCGGTAAGATGGTAGTTGGTATTTTCCTCCAAACTTAGCTTTACACCATGCTTTTTACGCATTTTGCTTAGTTTGTTGCTAAAGAGCCCCTTGGTTAAATAGGCCGCAATAATAGGGTGAACCACCATTTGAAGCTTTTTATGGGCGTGAGAAGCCAAATAAACCAGTTTATTTTCTATTTCATCTTCTAATAATAAAGCTGAAGTCATTTTTCCGGTTCCATTACATGCCGTGCAATTTTCAGAAGTATTGATATTTACTTCTGGACGCATTCTTTGGCGCGTTACTTGTAAAAGACCAAATTTAGAAATAGGAAGTACCGAATGTTTGGCACGATCTGCTTTCATAAAAGTATCCATGGCTTCTTGGACTTTTCTTTTATTGTCAGGAAGTTTCATGTCAATAAAATCAACCACAATGATGCCACCAATATCTCTAAGTCGTAATTGTCTAGAAATCTCTTCTGCAGCTTCTAAATTAGTTTCTAGTGCATTTTCTTCTTGGCTGTTGCTTACGCTCTTATACCCACTATTGACGTCAATAACATGCAGCGCTTCGGTGTGCTCAATAATTAAATAAGCGCCACTTGGAAGGTTTACCGTTTTGCCAAACGAAGCTTTTACTTGTTTGGTTACACCAAAATGATCAAAAATGGGAAGACCATCTTTGTACTGTGTTACAATATCTGTTTTATCCGGTGCAATGCGCTGAATATAACGCTGCGTTACTTCGTGCAGTGATTTGTCATTCACAACAATTCTATTAAAATCGGCACTAAGCAAATCCCTTAAAATACTCGTTGTTTTAGTTTCTTCACTTAAAATACGAACAGGGGCTACAGCGCCTTTTAAATTGGCTTGAATTGTTTTCCATGTTTCAACTAATGATAACATGTCTTGGTGAAGCTCTGCTGTTGATTTACCTTCTGCAGCAGTACGCACAATCACACCAAAATTTTTAGGCCTAATGGCTTCTACAATTTTGTGTAATCTTTTTCTTTCTTCCGAAGAATGTATTTTTTTAGAGACCGCTACAATTTCATTAAAAGGCGTCACCACTACAAATCTCCCCGGTAAAGAAAGTTCGCAACTTAAACGAGGTCCCTTTGCTGCAATCGGTTCTTTTAAAATTTGAACGAGTACGTTTGGCTTACCATTTAATACTTCGTTTATTTTTCCTGTTTTTATAATTTCAGGTTCTGATTGAAAGCGTGCAAAATCAAATCCGTGATCGCTTTTATCAGACATCGCTGCTTGCGTATATTTAATAATGGATTTGGCGTAAGGGCTTAAATCGGAATAATGTAAAAAAGCGTCTTTCTCAAAACCTACGTCTACAAAAGCAGCGTTAAGTCCAGGAATTATTTTTTTTACTTTACCGAGGTAAAGGTCACCCACTGCAAAATTTGCATCGGTTTTTTCGTTGTGTAACTCCACTAGTTTTTTGTCTTCTAGCAAAGCAATTTCTACACCCGTGGGCGTAGCGTTTATAATAAGTTCTTTGTTCAAAATGAGCAACTTTTAAATACAAAATCACCTGCCCTTTGGGCGGCATGTGTATACAACCATATCTTAACAATCAAAGCCCTATCAAGGAAGGAAATAGGAAAAGTTGCAGAAAAGGAAATAAGGGGCTAGATACAGATAAGTGTTAAACACGCCCTATGGTTTAGATAGGGCGTGTTTGTATAAGTCAGTAAGGAATCAACAATTACTTGTTCTTCTTCTTATGACGATTCTTTCTTAGGCGTTTCTTACGTTTGTGTGTCGCAATTTTATGACGCTTTCTCTTCTTACCACAAGGCATACAGGGAGTAATTTTATTTGTTAATAATAATTTATTTATTCAATTCCGCAATTCTTTTAGCGATTGCTTCTTTTGCTTCGGGCACTTTAACTTTTTTTGCTGCAAGAGTATACCACTTTACTGCATTTGGTTTGTCGTTGTGCATCTCGTAACATTCTGCTAAATGAAATATTGCTTCCAGGTTTTCTGGATCTTTATTTACTATTAGTAAGAAGCGCTCAATGGCTTTATCTAACTGCCCGCTTTTTTTACCACCCAATCCCAAAATCATTTGAGCATATAGGTTGTTTGGATTTTTTTGAACAATGTCTCTGATGGGTAAAATACCCTCCATCGGATTGTTTGAAATGTTTCCAAATATGTAGCAAGCACCCAAACCAATTTTACTAGAATCGTTGTTTGGATTGATAACTAAAGCTTTATCTAAAAGATCTTTTGCTTGTTCTGCCAACCAGTGTTGCATGGCTGGGTCACCTTCCGTAACTAGGTTGTCTATATACAGTTGGGCGGCAAAGGTGAGGCTTTTTTCAGAATTTTCCAATTTAGCTGCTTCGCCGGTGTACCAAGCATAGGGTTCAAACAGTTTGGCCGAGTCTGACCAGAACCTAGCTAGCTGGTGGTAAACGTGTATTTTCTGGTCTTTTACATCCCCTCTAACCACACTATTTTCGAGGCTATTTAGGCGTAAAGCCTGCTCTGGACTGATTTTTTCTTTTGCTTTTAGGAGTAGGTCTTTGAACTCAAGGTGTTGATTATCAGCTTTATGTTCACCATTTGCTGCTACTGCCGGTTTTTTAGGCGCTACGGTAGATCCCATGTACAATAAAATGGCAAATAGGAGTATGGCTCCGCCGATAAGGAGTAATTGCTTTTTTTTCACTTTCGAAAAGAATTAGGACGCGAAGTTAGCTTTACTTGAGCTTGCTTTTCACTTCAGTAACAAATTCTTTTGCTGGTTTGAAGGCAGGAATATAATGTTCAGGAATTTCCACAGCTATATTTTTTTTGATATTTCTACCAATTTTAGCTGCACGTTTTTTGGTAATAAAGCTCCCAAAGCCACGTATATAAATGTTTTGGCCGTTAGAGAGACTTTCTTTTACCTCTTTAAACATGGTTTCAAGCGTAACGAGTACGTCCACTTTTGGAATACCTGTTTTGTCTGAAATCTGGTTGATGAGATCTGATTTTCTCATTGTATCAAAATTAATTTAGAGTATATGTTTCTAAAAATAAGCTAAAAAATCACGTATTTAACAGAAAATTAAATTTTTTTATACGTTTTACCAACTAAAAATGGCTACATACACCCTAAAAATTAACTTTATACTAAAAAATTAGGCCTTTTAGCCTCAAAAAGGCTGATTTTGCCCATTCTTAATCGATGAAATCAAATTTTACCAAAACCCTCCTTCATTGGCATGCCCACTCAAATACTAGAGATATGCCTTGGAAAGGCGAAAAAGACCCCTATAAAATTTGGTTATCCGAAATAATTCTACAACAAACGCGTGTAGAACAAGGGCTGGCTTATTACAATAAATTTATTGAGGCCTATCCAACTGTTTTTGATTTGGCAAAAGCAAAAGAACAAACAGTTTTTAAATTATGGGAAGGACTGGGTTATTATAACCGGTGTAGAAATTTATTAGCAACAGCAAAAGTAATTGCAACAAACTATAAAGGCGTTTTCCCAAATGATTATGAAACGCTTTTAACATTAAAAGGAGTGGGGCCTTATACGGCAGCTGCCATTGCATCATTTGCTTTTAATGCGCCACATGCCGTACTCGATGGAAATGTATTTAGAGTGATTGCGCGTTACGAAGGCATTGATGTTCCAACAGATTCAACTGCAGGTAAAAAAATATTTGAAACGCGTGCGGCTGCACTACTCGATAAAAAACAGGCAGGTCTTTACAATCAAGCTATTATGGACTTTGGAGCTACTGTGTGCAAACCATTGGCGCCACATTGTAATGCTTGTCCACTCCAAAAAACATGTGTTGCGCATGCTACTGCGCAGGTCAATCAACTTCCTATAAAAGAAAAACAGCTCATCAAAAAAGAGCGTAGATTTTATTATTTTTTGCTTCAGGTAAAAGATGAAATTTGGGTTAGTGAAAGAAAGCACAAAGATATTTGGCAGGGTTTGTTTGAATTTTATTTGCTGGATGCTGGAAAAAAAATGTTGTGGAACCAAGTTGCTACACAGCAGTTTTTAAAGGAACAATTAGGACTGTCTTCCATTCAATTATTGGACCGTTCTTCAGAAATAAAACAAACCCTGACCCATCAAATAATTACGGCGCAGTTTATACGGGTGTCCTTGTCAAAAAAACCAGCTAGTATTACCTCTGGAAAATGGCAAAAAATATCAAAACTAAAGGCCCTTCCATTTCCAAAACTTCTGAATCAATATTTTAACGAAGAATTTGTATGGTAAACCTGCATGATCGTGGTTTTGCTGGTGTGCGATGTAACTGAATTATTGGTATTTTTGTAGGGTACTAAATTTATGCTCACTTTGGACGATCATTCGGTAATGGGATTATTTTTTGCGCAATCTTTTTTTGGCGCTATTCAACCCCAAGGCACTACTGTTTTGGTACTTATTTTGGTTGTACTGTTATTTTTATCTTTTGTACTTGCAGGCTCCGAAGTCGCCTTTTTTTCTTTAACTTTTAAGGACATCAATGTATTAAAGTCAAAACAGCAACCCGCCTATAAAAGAATTGTAGACCTCATAGAACAACCTAAAATTTTATTGGCCTCTCTTTTAATTGCCAATAGTTTTATCAATATCTCCATCATTATCATTTCAAATTTACTCATCGACAACATGTTTAATTTTGAACAGTTTAATGCAGTGTGGGTGGAGTTTGTGATCAAAGTCATTGCAGTCACTTTTTTACTCGTACTATTTGGTGAAATCATGCCAAAGGTACTCGCTACACAAAACAATATTCGTTTTGCAAAAGACTTTGGCGGCATTGTTTATGGCATCTCATATTTGGTGATGGGACTTAGCAAACCACTTGTTAAATATTCAGATATTATTGAAAGAAAGCTGGCTAACAAATCGGCAAGCGCCTATAGCCTCGAAGAACTCGATCATGCCATTGATTTAACAACCAATGAAACCGCTTCTGAAAATGAAAAAAATATTTTAAAGAGTATTGTTAAGTTCAGAAACATCACGGTTAAGCAAATCATGAAAACCCGCATGGATGTTAGTGGGGTAGATCAGGAAATTAGCTTTGATCAATTAATTGCATTTGTACGAGAAGTAAACTATTCGCGTATTCCGGTTTACAAAGAAGACTTAGACGAAGTGATTGGGATTATTCATACCAAAGATATGGTGCCGCATTTGGATGAAAGCGCGACCTACAACTGGCATAAACTTTTAAGACCACCTTACTTTGTACACGAGCAAAAACCAATCGAAGATTTATTAAAAGAGTTTCAGTCCAAAAGAATTCACTTTGCTGTAGTGGTGGATGAATTTGGTGGTACGAGTGGTATTGTTACCCTCGAAGATATTTTGGAAGAAATTATTGGAGAGATTAAAGATGAGTTTGACGAAGAAGATAGCGACTATAAAAAAATTGATGACAACAATTATATTTTTGAAGGCCGTGTGATGATTCAGGATTTGTGTAAAGTGATGGATCTTCCTACCGAAACATTTGATGCTGTAAAAGGAGAGAGCGATTCACTAGCAGGTCTTGTGCTTGAACTAGCGGGTGATTTTCCTAAACCTGCGGCTATTTTGACTTCTGGTGATTTTGAATTTACGGTTTTAGAAGTAGCCAAAAATAGACTTCAAAAAATTAAGGTTTCCATTAAGCGTCAGTACCCCATTTAATTTTTTTTCATGTTAAGGCAAATAAAGTTATCTGTTTTATTTTTTGGTTTTGTTGGCCTATTTTTTATGGCCTGTAATAGTGGTTATACGCCAAAGCCTACTGGATATTATAAAATCGATTTCCCTGAAAAAAAATACCAGCTGTTTGATGCCCCTGGTTATCCGTATGCATTTGAGTATCCTATATATGCCAAAGTGGTAAAAGACTCTACTTTTTTTGGGGAAGCCACCGAAAATGAGTGGTGGATTAATATTGATTTTCCGCAGTTTAATGGCCGTATTTATGTGAGTTATAAAGAAATTGGAAAATATAAATTTGACTCATTGGTAAAGCACTCGTTTTTTATGACGAGTAAGCAGTCGGCTAAGGCCTATTCTATTGATGACTCACTGGTAAATACTGCAAATGGCGTTAGCGGTATGTTTTTTACTGTTGGAGGTGATGCTGCTACTGCCAATCAATTTTTTTTAACGGACTCTACCAAGCATTTTTTAAGAGGCGCCCTTTATTTTGACGCCACACCCAATGCCGATTCTTTGCAAGTTGTCAATGACTTTATTAAAACGGATTTGAAGCATTTAGTAAATACTTTTAGGTGGAAAAACTAATTATATTCGCATAACCATGATTATCATAGACAACAAATTAGTTTCCGATGAGCTCTTAGAGGAGCAGTTTGTGTGCGATTTAAGCAAATGCAAGGGAGGCTGTTGTGAGGATGGTGATGCTGGTGCACCCATGGAAAAGTGGGAATTGGAAAAGTTAAATGCCCATTACGAAGATATCAAACCTTATATGACGCCGCAAGGGATCAAAGAGGTAGAAAAGCAGGGAAAATATTTATACGACCGCGAGTTTGGATGGGTAACACCTACCATTAATGGAGGCATTTGCGCATATGGCATCAAAGATAAAATGGGCACCATACTATGTGGCATTGAGCAGGCGTATAACGACGGTAAATTAGATTGGAAAAAGCCACTCAGTTGCCATTTGTTTCCTGTAAAAACAAAAAAGAGCAAGCGCGATCCGGATATGGAATATGTGAATTATGAACCTCGTGAAGATTTGTGTAGTGCAGCATGTAGCCTCGGAAAAAAATTAAAAGTACCGGTGTATCAATTTTTAAAAGAATCATTAATACGTAAATACGGAAGCGAATTTTACGAAGCATTAGAAGCAACGGCCCTTCATCAAAAAAGTCAAAAAAAATAAGCATGTCTGAAACAGCTGCATCATTTATAGCGAAGAGTACCATTAAAGCTGCCGATTTAGAACATCGCAGAAAAATCAATTTCAATATCTCTAAATACAATGCAGTAGTACCTATTGGTAAATCTCAATTTACCGATGTAAATATTACAAGGGAGCGCGCAAAAAATATTAAATGGGAGGCCATCGAACATTTGGATACCTACCTGGTTGAATTTGAGCAAAAAATTACAGCCAGAGGCGCTACTGTTATTTGGGCCAATGATACCGCAGAAGCATTAGAAGCGATTGGTAAAATTTGTAAAGAAAGAAATTGCAAAACGCTTGTAAAAAGTAAGAGTATGGTCACCGAAGAAATTCATTTAAATGATTTCTTGGAAGCGAGTGGCATCGAAAGTGTAGAAACAGATTTAGGAGAATACATTCAGCAATTAGATGGCGAGCCGCCGTATCATATTGTAACACCGGCAATGCATAAAAGCAAAGAAGATGTTGCTAAATTATTTGCAAATAAGCTGGGTACAAAACCGGATTTAACACCCGAAGAATTAACACAAGTGGCGCGTATTAAATTACGCGAAAAATACACCGAAGCCGAGGTGGGTGTAACGGGCGCTAATTTTTTAATTGCCGATATTGGGGGCATCGCAATTACTGAAAATGAAGGCAACGGCCGTTTAAGCTGTGCTTGGCCTAAAACACATATTGCCGTTGTAGGTATTGAAAAAATGATTCCTTCTGTTCATGATCTTCCTTTGTTTTGGCCACTGTTGGCTACCTATGGTACGGGTCAAAAAGTAACCGTTTACAATTCTATTTTAACGGGCCCTAAGCAAGCGGGTGAGTCTGATGGTCCGGAAGAAATGTTTGTGATATTATTAGATAATGGCCGTACTAATTTACTTGCGAATCCTACGGCGCGTGAAGCACTCTATTGCATCAGGTGTGGCGCATGTTTAAATGCTTGTCCAGTGTATAAAAATATTGGTGGCCACTCATACGAAACAACCTACAGTGGACCAATTGGCAAAGTGATTACACCGTATTTAAGTGGTGTAGATGAATACAAGCACCTGAGTAATGCATCTTCTTTATGTGGCAATTGCACAGAGGTTTGTCCGATGCGTATTAATTTACATGAACTCTTGCTCGATAACCGTCATGAAGCGGTGACACAGGGCACTAGCACGCTTGCAGAGCGTGTTGCCTGGAAAGCATGGATGGTGGCTAGTTTAAATAGACCCATGATGAATATGGGTAATGGTAAAATGAAAAACTGGGTGGTCAACAAAGTATTTAAAGGTTGGGCGGTACACCGCTCTGAACTGGATTTTACACCAAAAACCTTCAATGAAATGTGGAAGGAAAAAACTACATCCCGTCAACGTCCGTAACTGGTGTGATTTGGTGGCGTTGTGCCTTCATTGATTTGTTTACGAGGTATACCCCAGTAAGGGTTACAAAAGAGCCAATAAAAATGGGTAAGCTTAATTTTTCATTCATCATATAAGCACCAACAATAGTAGCTACAATTGGATTGATGTAGGCATACAATGACGCAATGGCTGGTGGTAAATATTTCATGGTATAAATAAATGCTGCAAAAGCAATTATCGAGCTCGCTACAATTAAATAGGCAATCACCATCCAAATGCTAAATGTTATTTCTTGAAGTGGTGTAGATTTACCGGAAGCCACTGCAACGGCACCTAAAAAAAAGCAGCTTAAAAACATTTGCCAACCCGTTGCATAGTAAGGGTTCATGCCCATTTTATTGCGCGCAATAAATATAGTGCCAAAGCTCCAGCTTAACATTGCAATGAGCGATACCACAAGGCCCACAAAATAGCCTACCGAATTATGTACCGCAAGGTTTTCATAAAACACAATTCCAATTCCTATGATACCTAATAACATTCCTTGGAAAGTGAGTGTAGTTATTTTTGTATTCTTGTATTTTAGTTTTTCAATGATCACAACACTTAATGGATATAAGGCGGCAATAAGTGCTGCAAGCCCGCTTGGGATTTCATTTAAAGCATAGGTCGAAAAACCATTGGCTATTACAAATAGTAAAATAGACATCCCTAGTAGCCATTTGAATTCTTTAAAAGTTGGTAGTTTTTGTCCCTTCAATAAAAAAAATACAATTAATGCTAGGCCGCCTAATCCATTTCTAATGGCCGACAACTCAAAGGCAAAAATACCTTGTTTGATACCATACTTACTTGCCACCCAGGTTGTACCCCAAATAGTACTAGTGAGTACAAGTCCTATGTATGCTTTTTGTTTGGTTGTCATACCACCGATAAAATTAATGTCTAAAATGACGAAGGCCTGTCATGACCATGGCTAGTTTATGTTCCACGCAGTATTCGATACTGTCTTTATCTCTTACCGATCCGCCTGGTTGAATAAATGCCTGGATACCTGCCTCCTGTGCAATTTGTACGCAATCATTAAAAGGAAAAAAGGCATCCGATGCTAGCACGGCTCCATGTAAATCAAAACTAAATTGATGTGCTTTTTCGATCGCGTGTCTTAGGGCATCAATACGACTGGTTTGACCACAGCCCTTACCTACTAGTTGTTTATTTTTGACAAGCGCAATGGCATTGCTCTTTAAATGTTTACAAACGAGGTTAGCGAAAATTAAATTTTCTTTTTCGCTGTCGGTGGTAGTTCTGCCACCGACTTCATCCCATGTGCTATAATTACCTGTGTCTGGACTTTGTTCTAAAACACCATTTAGTAAAGATTTGCTTGGTGTTTTTAAAACAGTTGTATTACCAGTGAGTTGTAATAAAATTCTATTCTTTTTACTTTTTAAAATATCAAGTGCGGCCGCTTCATAGTTTGGTGCAATGAGTACTTCAAAAAATATTTCGTTGATAGCGTTAGCAGTAGCAGTGTCAATGGTGTTATTGGTAACTAGTACGCCACCAAAAGCACTTTCTGAATCGCCACCTAAAGCTGCGTCCCATGCGTCTTTAACCGTACTTCTTGCAGCAATACCACAAACATTGGTATGCTTAATAATCGCAAAAGTTGTTTCAGTAAATTCTCCAATGAGTTGTACGGCAGCGTCTACGTCTACTAAATTATTGTAAGACAATTCTTTGCCATTTAGCTGTGTAAAAAGCGCATCCAAACGACCTGTAAAAGTAGCCCCCTGGTGTGGATTTTCACCATAACGTAATATTTGCGTAGGCGCTGGATTAAAGTAATTGCTGATGGCAATGTCATAATGCATCACTACTTCAAAAGCTTTTGCAGCGAAGGCTTTTCTTTGCTCGATAGTAGTAGTGCCGGCTTGTGCAGCAAGCATACTTTCAAGTACTGCATAATCTTGTTTTGCAGCAATAACTACTAAGTCTCTAAAGTTTTTGGCAGCTGCTCTAATCATAGAAGGACCACCAATATCAATTTTTTCGATAATGGCTTTTTCCTCTGTGGTGGTTGCTAGCGTTTCTTCGAAGGGATATAAATCAACAATCACTAAATCAATTTCAGGGATATGGTACTGCTCCATTTCAATTAAGTCTTGTGGCTCGTACCTACGCCCTAAAATACCACCAAAAATAGCTGGATGTAATGTTTTAACACGGCCTCCTAATATAGAAGGGTAAGTTGTTAGGCTTTCTACCGCAACACAAGTGATCCCCAAATCTTCTAAAAATTTTTGAGTGCCACCCGTCGAATAGATGGTTACGTTTTGAGCGACTAATTGACGTGCTAAAGGCTCTAAACCATCTTTATAAAAGACAGAGATGAGCGCAGATTTAATTTTCTTTTCCATTGCTTGATTGGTGGACAAAAGCCCCTTGTTGAGAAACAAAATGATGCCGCAAATGTAGGCCCTCTGCCTCTTTTTTCCACGCTTGCATTTTCCACAACGGTATGCTGCTGTCAAATACATAGAGTGAACGCTTAAACTGCTTTGCGAGTAAGGGTATCGGCGACTTTGGTAGGTTACTAATTAAAAGGATATCCACTTTTGGTGCTGGCGTTGGACTATTTTTTAGAGATGGCATTTGACCAATGGATAAAAAACGGGTTTGCCCAATGCTAAATGCGCTATTGCCAATTGGAAATAGGTTTTCTTTTTGTAGCCCATACCTAATGGTGATCTTTGTTGTTTTGGGTACAAACCATACCGTTAGGGTTGTTTGCCTGGCTGCTTCTATTTGCTTACAACTATGCATGCCGCAGCCAGCCAATAAGGCTATTAAACCCGTGTAACACCATTTGTTTTTTTGGGTTTGTATAAACAGCGTGAAACAAACGATGATTGTAAAAAACAATAGCACCTCCGCCGTGTTGATTTCTAAATTGTTTGTAGTGGCAAACGGTAGCGCATTCATTTTTTGGATGATCCAGTTCATACAAGATATAAGCGAACTAGTGGCTACTGATAAAGCCTTTCCCAAATAGGCAAAGTTTCCTAAAGGGAGTATGAGTAAACAGCCATATAAAATAATACTAGATAGCGGCACTACAATAAAATTGCTGAACAAAAAGTAATTGGGAAACTGATGAAAATGATACACAACAAGTGGTAGTGTTAAAACTTGCGCGCTTAATGTAACGGCGTTTAACTGCCAGCATGCCTGCATCCATTTGTATTTGAAATAAATGCTATCAAAAATATTTTTTTGATATAGTACAATACTAAGCACTGCTGCATAGGAAAGTTGAAATCCAATATCCCATAAATAAAATGGGTGTAATAGGAGTAAAAAAAATGCTGATGCAGCAAGCGCATTTAGTATGCTAGAATTTTGTTTTACAATAGTTGCAATAATTATAAATGAAAACATGACGGCGGCTCTAACAATAGAAGGTCCGGCGCCTGTTAGTAGCGCAAAGCCCCACAGCACTAGTAGCATGATAGGTGGCGCAGTCCATTTTTTTATTATTGAATCTGGCAACCAGCCAAAAATGCCAATCAGTAACCCATAAATTAAGCCTAGGTGTAAACCACTAATAGCAATAACATGTATCACGCCGGTATTGCTATAGGCTTTCATTAAATCGGAATCGATGTCTTGTTTGTAACCAATTAAAAGTGCTGCTGCTACTGCTTTTTCTTGTTTACCCGTTATATTTTGTTGGAGCCGATTTCTAATTTTTTGTTGTAGTACCTGTAAATATTGGTTGCTTTTTTTGGTGGGCAGCATGGCCCAACTTCCTTTTGCCAAATACAATTGATGTGTAATTTCATTTCTAAACAGCCACTCTTTGTAATTGAAACCGCCTGGATTATGCGTATCCGGCACTGGGTTTGGCTGAGTGGTAGTGGCAATATAACGACCAGCACTTAAATAGGCCACAATATTTTGGCTACTATCTACCGCGATGTGTACTATTATTTTGATACGTGTTTTTATTTCATGTTGCGCAGTGCCAATGCTTTCTATAATAGCAACTGTCTTGTATGTTTTATTTTTTAGTTGAAGCGGTTCTATTAGCCGCATAATATAAATGGTGCCTTTTTTTGACGCTGCTAGTAGCGCTGTTTCCTGGTCACGTGCCTGCAACATATTTTGCATAGCAGCAATGCCTAAACTTGCAAATACAATTTGTAAGAAGATACCTTGTATAAAACGGTAACGGTATTTTTTGAAGCTGGAAAGCTGCGCGGTAATTAAAAGTCCTGAAATTGAAACGCCCACTAATAGGTATAAAGTGGTTTGTATCTGCGCATTTGTACATACGCCATGTAACAAATAATAGCAAGTAATAATTCCGGTTATGAGCGGAAAAAGTAGTCGAGTAAATGGTGCTTGATGCCAAAAAGGTGGTGTGGTTATGGACACGCACAAACCTATACACTATAATAGCGCTTACTAATTAAACGATGTATTTTGGTAGAAGGTTCCCCGTATTTACGCCTAACTTACTTGGATAAGTTCATGCTACGCTCTTTGTACAGCGTGCGGAAATAAGGATCGTGTAAATCTTTGATAAAACGAATGGCTTCTCCAGTACTTTTCATTTCTGGTCCTAACTCTTTATTCACGCCAGGGAATTTATCAAAACTAAATACAGGCTCTTTTATCGCATAGCCTTCTAGTTTTTTAACCATGGTGAATTCGCTGAGTTTGTTGGCACCTAGCATTACTTTGGTGGCAATATTTAAGTACGGAATTTGATACGCTTTTGCAATAAATGGTGTTGTTCTAGAAGCCCTTGGGTTTGCTTCAATCACATACACTTGACCATTTTTAATAGCGAACTGAATATTGATCAAACCTCTAATATTTAAGGCGCGCGCAATTTTTTCGCTGTAGAATTCCATTTTTTCAATGATCATTGGCGTTAGGTTAAACGCTGGCAACACCGCGTTACTATCACCACTATGGATACCTGCTGGTTCGATATGTTCCATCACACCCATGATGTGAAAAGTTTCTCCATCAAAAATGGCATCTACTTCTGCTTCTTGACAACGGTCTAAGAAGTGGTCAATTAAGATGGTGTTATCTGGAATATGTTTTAACAAACTGATGACTGCTTTTTCAACTTCTTCATCATTGATTACAATGCGCATGCGCTGTCCACCAATAACGTAACTTGGCCTTACAAGTACGGGATACCCAACCTTGTTGGCTACTTCAATGGCTTCGTCTGCAGTATGTGCAGTGCCATAAGATGGATATGGAATTTCTAATTCTTTTAATAGATCGCTAAAACGTCCACGATCTTCGGCCATGTCTAGGCTCTCAAAAGAAGTACCAATAATGCGAATGCCCTTTTCGTGTAAACGCTTGGCTAATTTAAGCGCCGTTTGTCCCCCTAGTTGAACAATGATACCATACGGCTGTTCTAGTTCAATGATTTCCCATAAATGCTCCCAAAATACTGGCTCGAAATATAATTTGTCAGCCATGTCAAAATCGGTAGAAACTGTTTCAGGATTACAGTTGACCATGATGGCTTCGTAACCACTTTCTTTAATAGCAATTAAGCCGTGTACACAACAATAATCAAACTCGATACCTTGGCCAATTCTATTGGGGCCGCTACCAAGTACAATTACTTTTTTCTTACCTGAAGGAATGGATTCGTTGGAGTTGAGGGTAGGGTGGGTCATTATTTACAAATTGTGCAAATTTAAGGTACCGCCGCAATTTATTGGTGTAAATTTTAAAATACTTCTTAGATGCTTATGCACAGGCCGTTTCAGGGCTTATTTGAGTAAGGGAAGCTCCTCCCAGCGGGTGGTATAGCGCGGACTCCGCATTTCTTGGCGCATTTTCCAGTTACGCGTAGTGCCACTAGCAGCAAACTTTAAAATATCGCCGCGCATCGAAAAGTTGATATTGTCTACCGCTTCCATGAGTGCGCGCCCTTTGGCCAGTTTCTCACTACTAGTAGGCACTGCTACAAATAAATTTCCCTGTATCACCGATTCGGGCACGATATCACTTAAAATAACCCCTGCTTTTTTGTAGGTTTTGCCTGCTTCAAATAAGCTTCTTACCAGTTCGAGTGCTGGCTTTACAAGTTCGTTGGTAAGCGCCGAGGCAACGGGTAAGCGGATGCTAGCGGTTTTAGTAGGCCCATGCCGGTAATAACTGCCCTTCACTTCTTGTTTGGGTACAATTAATACGGTAATGCCCCGCGCCGCGGCGTGTTGTCTACGGAGTTTTTCTGCAGCCCTTGACATATAGGTAGCTACCGCTTCTTCCAACTCATGAAGCGTGGTAACTGGATTTCCAAACATGCGGGTAGTGGCAATCATGTGTTTGGTTACTCTTTCTGATTGCATATCGATGCAAGAAAATCCTTTGAGTTCTCTAAATAAACGCGCACCTACCACGCCGCCTAATTCTTGGTGGGCCCAATTTTCGGTACGCAGTGTTAAATCGTAAGCGGTGTTAATGCCATAGATATTTAATTTTTTCGCGTACTGGTAGCCAATACCCCACACATCACCAATGGGTGTTTTTTGTAGTGCTTGTATTATTTTTTTATCGGTATCTAATATTAATACGCAACCTGTTATTTGTTTGTTTTTTTTAGCGAGTTTGTTGGCTACTTTACTTAGTGCTTTGGTAGGTGCTACACCAATGGAAACACTAATGCCGGTCCACTGTTCAATAATATTTTTAAGTGAAACGGTAAATGCATAGAGTGCTTCTGGTGCAATATGCGCTAGGTCAATAAAGGATTCATCTACCGAATATACTTCTACACAACCCTCTGGCAGCATGGTTCTTAGCGTTTCCATCACGCGCCAACTTAAGTCGCCGTATAAATGATAGTTAGAAGAAAAAGTAGTAACTCCGTTTTTTTCTAAATTCTTTTTTTGCATAAAAAAAGGACTCCCCATTTCTACGCCTACTGCTTTTGCTTCATCACTTCTTGAAATAATACAGCCATCATTGTTACTTAACACGACTACCGGTTTGTGTAGTAAATCTGGCTTAAATAAACGCTCACAGGAGCAATAAAAACTATTGCAATCTACAATGCCAATCATGTCTAATATTATAAAGTAGCGTGAATGCAATACACCACTACGCCCCATACTGCAAAGGAGGCGAGTGGATCAATTTCGATGTCGGCGCATTTTTTATTTTCGGCAGAGAGTAATTTTTTAACACCCGTATCGGTGTAGCGCCGAATTAAAAGTTCACCATTTAAAATAGCCACTACAATTTTTTGGTTGCTGGCTCTAATACTCCGGTCTACAATTAAAATATCGCCCGGGTAAATGCCGGCGCCGGTCATGGCGTGGCTGTTCATTCTAAAAAAGAAGGTAGCGGGCTTGTTTTTAATGAGCTGCTCGTTGAGGTCAATGCCTCTTTCCATATAGTCGTCGGTGGCTGCCCCAAAACCAGTGGCATTGGCGGTAGAAACGTCTTGTTGGGTAAAATTTTTGGAGCCTTTATAGGCAGCCCCCTGCCATTCTTGACTATCCATACAAGTAAAAAAGTTTTGTTTTAGCTAAAATATTTAGTAAATTTATGCTAAAATAGTTACCAAAATAAAAAAGTTATGGACATTCATACGAGCGCACGCACTGTTTTTGCAGGTCAAACACTTACCACCACTGGGGTGTATCAGTTGGTGGCCTACCCCGATGCGCATTTTACAAATTGGGCACGCACCCTTGGTTTTACCGATAAGCCGGTTATTGAGCTAGCCCAGTTTCATACCACCGAGCATATGGAAGCTACTTTACTCAAGTGGATGCACCGTATTATTAGCCAGCAAAAAAGTTTTAGTGTGGTGACCGATGGTTTTGGAGCCCTGCCTTCTAGGCGCATTTTTATGCGTATTGCCAACCAACAACCTTTTGCACAGCTAGCCGCAAGTTTGCAAGTGCTGGATCAGTATTTAAAAAGTTATGGATGTGCCCCTTCTAAACTCATACAGCAACCTTTACTTGCACTCACTTCACCACTACCACCCGCCGCTTTTGAACAGTTAGCAGCGCAGTATGTAAATAAAGTGGCGCAACCATTTTTTGAGCTCAGCACAGTAACACTCATTCGCAAAGAGCACGCACTGGACAAGGGTAAACAGGTAAGCGTTTTTGGATTACAAACTTTATAAGCAAATTTGGGGTTTGCATACTAAGTTCTATTTTCGTTGTAAATCAATTTTCCTATGGAGTCAGTGATTAACGGAATAGAAACTTTATTTACCTCTATTAGAGGCACTGCAGCTACCAGGGTAGAAAAATTACCACAAAGTGGGAGTGATCGTATCTATTTTAGGATATACGAAGGAAGCAAAACCTATATCGCTACCTATAACCTTCATCAAAAAGAGACACAAACATTTATACATTTTAGTAAGCATTTTAAAGCAGCAGGTCTTCCAGTGCCGGAAGTGTTTGCCGTAAATAGCGATGACACTATTTATATTCAAGAAGATTTAGGTACCGAGTCGTTACTCAATCAAATTGAAAAAGAAGGACACACTCAAAATGTATACGCGCTTTTCCAAAAAAGTTTAGCGCAACTTGCACGCATACAAATTAAAGGCGACGAGGGCTTTGATTACAATTGGTGTATCACTGCAAAAGAATTTGGGAAGCAGGCTATTTTGAGTGATTTACTTTATTTCAAATATTACTTTTTAGATACCCTTCAACTTCCTTACGATAAGCAGGCCATGCTTGAAGATTTTGAAGCATTAAGCACGTATCTCACCCATACGCAGCATAAGTATTTTATGTTCCGTGATTTTCAGAGTAGAAATATTATTGTCAATCAAAATGATGTACACTTTATAGATTTTCAGGGTGGTATGAAAGGAGCTTTGCAATATGATGTGGCATCTCTATTGTGGCAAGCAAAAGCAGAATTGAGTGAAGAGTGGAAAGATGAATTACTTTCTTATTATATGGACCAGGTGGATGGTTTATTGCAAGCACCACTTGACCGTATCACGTTTGAAAGTCAGTACAATGGATATGTATTAATCAGGCTCTTGCAAGTAATGGGTGCTTACGGATTTAGAGGATTGTTTGAACGCAAGGCACACTTTTTAGCAAGCATACCACTTGCTATGCGTAACCTTCAATTTTTTATTGAAAACAAACGTGTGGGTATTGTTACGCCCGAATTTGATCGAGTATTAAAAATTGTGATGTCTGATGAAATGATTGCACGTTTTGAACCACCGCAAGCAGCCGAATCTACTCCACTAGTCGTTTCTGTAAACAGTTTTAGTTATAAAAAAGGATTTCCGGTAGATGATTCTGAAAACGGTGGCGGATTTATGTTTGATATGCGCGGTATTTTAAATCCGGGTCGTTTTGATGATTATAAAAAGCTATCGGGCCTCGATAAACCGGTGCAAGACTTTTTAGAACAGCGTACAAAAATGAATGAGTATTTAAATAGTGTTTGGGATTTAATTGATATTACGGTTCAGGATTATTTGAAACGCGGCTTTCAAAATTTACAAATCAATTTTGGATGCACTGGCGGACAGCACCGAAGTGTATATGCTGCAGAGCAAACAGCTAGACACCTCCGTAATAAATACAAAGTAAAAACGCAGCTTTCACATACCAATAAAGCCAACTGGGTAAAATAACTTTTATGAAGGCAATGATATTAGCGGCAGGACTCGGTACAAGGTTAAAACCCTTTACAGATAAGCATCCCAAGGCGCTAGCCATGGTTAATGGAAAGTCGTTACTACAGCGTAATATCGAATATTTACAAAAAATTGGCATCACCGAAGTACTCGTTAATGTGCATCATTTTGCAGATCAAATTATAGATGCCGTAACTACTAATAATGGATGGGGTTCTACCGTTACCATTTCTGATGAAACAGACGCCGTATTAGAAACGGGTGGTGGTTTAAAAAAAGCTGCTTGGTATTTTGCAAATGAAAAGTCGTTTTTATTGATCAATGCAGATATACTAACTGATTTAGATTTAGATGCACTTATTGCGCAGCATACAAATACAGGGGCACTCGCTACGCTCGCTGTTTCTGACAGAAACAGTAGTAGGTATTTCTTGTTTAGCGAAACCGGTCAATTGTGTGGGTGGAAAAATCAAAACACCGGCGAATATAAACCAGCTCATTTAACGGATGATACTGCAGAACACATGCAGGCAAAGGCTTTTAGTGGTATACAGGTAATTGATACAAAATTACTACCACTCATGCAGCGTGAAGGTAAATTTTCGATGGTGGATGTTTATTTAGACCTTTGTGCTACACAAAGTATTCTAGCGTATGATCACACCGGTGCAACACTGCTTGATGTTGGTAAGCCAGAAAGTTTAGTACTTGCGGCAACAATGTTTGAATAAAGCGAATTTTTTGCGCACTGTTTTTTGTGTGCAATTCAATTCCGACATCATATTAAGCCTTATACTCTAATGTAAATTTTCTTTTTATCGAGCACATACACAACGCTCCAATAAAATGCAATCATGCATACCGCGTAGAGTAATGATCCATTCCGTAAGTCTTCAGAAATAGGTTTGCAAACATGGTTCCAGAACCATGGTAAAGCACTTGTAGTGGTATGGCCTGGTTCTAAGCTTAGGTCTTCGAAACGCAGTAGCGCTAGTACCCTTGGCAAAAAACCAGATAAGAAAAATATAAAGAGCGGATTTTTACCAAACACATCAAAAAACTTACTCCAAGCACCTTTTATTTCTTTGAATTCAATCAAATAAATAAGTATGCCAATAGTAACAATGGCAAGACCTGTAGTGTACAATACAAAACTGCTGGTCCATATTTTTTTATTGATCGGAAATACCATATCCAGACAAAGTCCTGCAATAATTAGCACCACGCCACTTATAAATAAATGAGCCAGCATCTCGTAGGTTTTGCCTTTTTGCTGAATGTACTGACCCACTAAAAATCCAAAAATAACTTGTACAATTCCGGTGAGTGTACTGGTAATACCTTCTGGATCAAAAGCCACCCCTTCGCCATGGTACATATGCGTTTCGCCTAAAACAATTTTGTCTATACCTGTTCCAAAATAGCCTACCATGCTATACGGATCACCTAGGGTTCCAAGGCTCGCTGTAATAAACCAGTAGAGTAATAAAATAATGCCACCAAGTACAAATGCGCCTTTTGTTTTTGTATAATAAACAATGATAGAAGCAAAAAAGTAAGAGAGTGCAATGCGTTGTAACACGCCTAAAATGCGCACGTTTCCCCATTTTTTAGCCACTAGTACACTGTCTTCCCATTTAATAAATGGACTCCAATTTAAAAAGAGGCCAATACCAAATATGAGTAGGGTACGTTTGGTAATTTTTTTCCAAAACGCCGCTGCCTCACCTGCTTCAAATTTTGGCATCACAAAAGCCATGGCATTGCCTACTGCAAATAAGAAAAAAGGGAACACCAAATC
Organism: Chitinophagaceae bacterium; assembly: GCA_947459295.1. GTDB lineage: Bacteria > Bacteroidota > Bacteroidia > Chitinophagales > Chitinophagaceae > Sediminibacterium. Next base: position 64,710 of record CANHCY010000002.1, on the reverse strand, counting down.
GGTGGGGGTGCAGCCATGCCAAGGGGCATGTTTGAGGGGGCCATAAATGTTTCCCCAGCTACCGGGGTTGTTAACTAAAATCATGAGCGCCACAGTGGCACCTCTAAATACGTCCAAAGAATAGTAGCGTTGTTGTAGCATTGTCGTTGTTTGTGCTCGAAAGATAGCAAATGTTGGCTTGATTTATGTATTTTGCAGCCCTAAAAGTAGCCTTAATAGGCTCGTATTATTATTAAGTATTATGGGAAAGAATATTTTAATTACCGGCGGTGCAGGATTTATTGGATCGCACGTTGTGCGTTTGATGGTAACGAGGTATCCAGCGTATCAAATTTTTAATTTGGATGCACTCACGTATGCGGGTAATCTCGAAAATTTAAAGGACATCGAAAACGCCCCTAATTATCATTTTGTAAAGGCAAACATCTTAGATGCAGAAGCCTTAAAAGATATTTTCCAAAAGCATAACATTACAGACGTTATTCATTTGGCTGCAGAGTCACATGTAGACCGTTCTATTATTTCACCACTTGATTTTGTTTACACCAATGTAATTGGTACCGTTAACTTATTAAATACGGCCAAAGATTTTTGGAAGCAGGATTTAAGTTACGAAAATGCACATGACGGAACTTGGGATGCAAAAAGGAATCACCTATTTTACCATATCTCTACAGACGAAGTATACGGAAGCTTAGGTAAAGAAGGTTTGTTTAAAGAAACCACGCCTTACGATCCAAACTCACCATACTCTGCAAGTAAAGCAGCGAGCGATCATTTTGTGCGTGCCTACGGCGAAACCTATCACTTACCCATTGTGGTTTCTAACTGTTCTAACAACTATGGTCCTAACCATTTTCCTGAAAAATTAATTCCTTTATTCATTCATAATATTATCAATAAAAAAGCCTTGCCGGTATATGGAGATGGTCTCTACACGCGCGATTGGCTCTATGTGATTGATCATGCACGCGCTATTGATTTAATATTTCATGAAGGTAAAAAAGGAGACACCTACAATATTGGTGGCTTTAATGAGTGGACCAATATTGACCTCGTTAAATTGTTGTGTACGCAAATGGATGAAAAATTAGGTCGTGCAAAAGGAGAGAGCGAACAGCTCATTACCTATGTAAAAGACCGACCAGGGCATGATCGCCGTTACGCCATTGATGCAACTAAATTAAATAAGGAATTAGGTTGGAGTCCATCGGTTACTTTTGAACAAGGACTTGCTGCAACCATCGATTGGTATTTGCAAAACACAGCTTGGTTAGAAAATGTAACAAGCGGTACCTACCAAACTTACTATAACCAAATGTATACGAACAGATAATGAGAATTGAGCAAACGCCTTTACAAGACTGTTTTATCGTTCATGAAAAAGTGCATGGCGATGCAAGAGGTTATTTTATTGAAACGTTCAATCAAAGAGATTTTAATGCAGGATCAGGCCTCGATATTTTGTTTGTACAAGACAATCAATCACGGTCTAGTAAAGGGGTGTTAAGAGGACTTCATATGCAAAGAGGCGCTTCTGCACAAGCAAAGCTGGTAAGGGTTTTAGAAGGATCGGTCCTTGACATCGCCGTTGATTTAAGAAAAGGTTCTCCAAGTTTTGGACAGCATTTTGCCATTGAATTAACTGCCGATAACCACAAACAGTTTTTTGTACCTGCAGGATTTGCGCACGGCTTTGTGGTACTCAGTGATGCCGCTACTTTCTTTTACAAGGTTGATAAATTTTATGAGCCTGGTAACGAAGTGGGTATCATGTACAACGACAAGGATTTAAACATCGATTGGAAATTAGCAGACAGTGAAATTATATTGTCTGAAAAAGATAAAACACTCGGAAGCTTTGCAGATTATACGGCTTCTTTATAAATTAAAATAACTCATCATGAAAGGCATCATATTAGCAGGGGGATCAGGCACTAGACTCTATCCAATTACAAAAGGAATTAGTAAGCAGTTAATGCCTATTTATGACAAGCCTATGATTTATTATCCGCTATCTATTTTAATGTTAGCGGGCATTAAAGAAATTTTAATTATTACTACACCTGAAGACAGCGTCCAGTTTCAGCGTTTGCTTGAAGATGGTTCTGAACTTGGTTGTAAATTTTCATACGCGGTTCAAGAAAAACCAAATGGTCTTGCACAAGCTTTTGTTATTGGTGCTGATTTTATTGGTACCGATAAAGTAGCGCTGGTACTTGGCGATAATATTTTTTATGGTGCCGGCTTTAGTAAACTCGTACAATCCTTTAACAACATTGAAGGCGCTGCCGTATTTGCTTACGAAGTAAATGATCCAGAGCGTTATGGTGTGGTTGAATTTGACGATAATAAAAAAGCTATTTCTATTGAAGAAAAACCTACGCAGCCAAAATCAAATTATGCTGTGCCAGGTTTATATTTTTATGACAATGACGTTGTAGAAATTGCAAAAAATATTGAACCTTCTGCTAGAGGTGAATATGAAATCACGACCGTTAACAACGAATATTTACAAAGAGGCACTTTACAAGTGGGTATCATGAACCGCGGAACTGCTTGGCTTGATACGGGCACTTTTGACTCATTAAGCGACGCTTGCGAGTTTGTTAGGGTTATTGAAAAGCGCCAAAGCCAAAAAATAGGCTGTATTGAGGAAGTTGCTTACCGAATGGGCTTTATTGACCGTGACCAGCTCTTAAAACTGGCTGCCAAATACGAGAAAAGTGGCTATGGTCAGTATTTAAAGGGAATTAAAGGGTAGGTTTAAACAAATTGGCGGACTTGTTGTTATAGGGGCATGGATGCATTTACCATTAAAGATTTAGAGAACCTTTCTGGGATTAAAGCCCATACTATTCGTATATGGGAGCAAAGGTATAATTTCTTGAATCCTTCAAGAACGGATACCAATATTCGCTATTATTCCAATGAAGAGCTTATTACGCTGTTAAACATAGCGTTACTCAATAAATACGGGTACAAAATTTCCCATATTGACAAAATGAAACCGATTGAAATGAAAGAAAGAATTCTTTCATTGACACAGTCGGAAGCCCAACTCGAAAGAATTGTAAATGAGCTAATTGAGTGCATGGTAGATCTTCGCATCGAAGATTTTGAATCGGTACTTGATTTCCAAATTTCAAGTAAGGGCATCGAAAAAACAATCACACAAATTATTTTCCCATTCCTCGAAAGAATAGGTATACTGTGGGTTACAAGCCGCGTTAATCCAGCGCAGGAGCATCTTGTAACCAATATTATTAGACAAAAATTAATTGTAGGCATCGAAAAAACGGTTCCTGCTTTGCAAGTAACTTCTACAGCGCTTTTATTCTTACCAGAAGGAGAGCACCATGAGTTGGGTATCTTATTTATGTATTATTTACTTAAATCACGTGGTGTCAAAGTATTGTATTTAGGTGCCAACGTACCAATGCGTGACGTCGTATATGTAGCCGATCTAAAAGGACCTACATTCCTCTATACCCATTTAACATCTGTAGCTAGCAATTTTAATTTTGAGAAGTTTTTAGGTAAAGTAGGCGCTAATATGTCTAATTACTCGGTGGTTGTTTCTGGTTTATTAACCCAGAGTTACAAAAAAACGATCCCTGGTAACGTCAATTTAAAGCGTTCTTTACCTGAAGTCATGGACTATTTGGCCAAGCTAGCGTAGTCAAAAAACATCGATTTAACCATCTATTTTTCATAAGGAGCTGATTTTCAGCTCCTTATTTGTTTAATATTTATTTTAAAAAATTAAACAAAATTGATTGCGGGATCCCTTTCTTTGTTTAACTTTGGTTTTATAAAATTAAACAAAATGTCTACTCCCGAATTTAACGAGCTCATCATCAATAACACGACATTCTTAAAGCCATTTGCTTTTACGCTTACACGTGATAACGAGTCAGCTAAAGATTTGGTGCAGGAAACACTGTTTAGAGCGCTTGCTAATAAGGATAAATACAACGTGGGCACCAATATTAAGGCTTGGTTGTATACCATTATGCGTAATATTTTTATCAATGATTACCGCAAAAAATCGAAGCAAGCCACTGTTTTTGATAATACCCCGAACGATTTTTTAATTGACAATAACCAAACATCTGTTAGCAATGAGGCTGTTGCAAAACTTAATTTAAAAGAAGTACAAGAAGCCATTCATAGCTTACCAATTATTTTTAAAAATCCTTTTCTTTTATATTTTGATGGCTATAAATACCATGAAATTGCTGACATGTTAAATGAGCCACTTGGTACCATCAAAAGCAGGATACACTTTGCACGTAAGCTCCTAAAAAATCAGTTGCACCGCTACTAATTTTTGCTTAATTTTATTGGACTTTGAAACAATCCGTTATTATTATTGGAAGCGGCTTTGCCGGCTTGTCTGCTGCGTCTTTTATGGCCAAAGCAGGCTGGGATGTTACTGTATTAGAAAAACATGAAATGCCAGGCGGAAGGGCCAGAAGATATAAGACCGCCGGTTTTACATTTGATATGGGTCCAAGTTGGTACTGGATGCCCGATGTTTTTGAACGTTATTTCAATCAGTTTAATAAGAAGGTATCCGACTATTACAAGCTTATACGACTAGATCCTTCTTACCGTGTATACTGGCCTGATGGTCCTGTAGATATTCCGGCTAATTACAATGAACTTAAAGCTTTATTTGAAAAAATTGAACCAGGCGCTGGCGTTCAACTCGATTTATTTTTAGCAGAAGCAGCGTACAAATATGAAGTGGGTATTAATAAGCTGGTGCATAAACCTAGTCAATCCTTAACTGAATTTATAGATTGGGAATTAATAAAAGGTATTTTTAAACTTGATGTTTTTACGTCTATTAAAAAACACGTTGCCAAACATTTTACAAATCCAAAACTGCGCGAACTCATGGAGTTTCCTGTTTTGTTTTTAGGCGCTTTACCAGAACATACACCTGCACTTTATTCGCTTATGAATTACGCCGACATTAAAGGCGGAACTTGGTACCCATCTACCGGTATGTACAATATTGTTGAAGGTATGTATGATTTAGCCCTATCACTAGGGGTAAAATTTAAATTTGAACACGAAGTCACTTCTATAGAAGTAGAAAATAAAATCGCTACACGCGTTTGTACAAGCAAAGGTAATTTTCAAGCAGACGTAATTATTGGCGGCGCCGATTACCACCATATCGAAACAGCGCTACTTCCTGCTGCTGCGCAGTCTTACAGCGCCGCTTATTGGGATTCTCGTGTGATGGCACCTAGTTGTCTCATATATTATATTGGACTCAATAAAAAATTAGTAGGGGCTCAGCACCATACTCTATTTTTTGATACTTCTTTTGAAGTGCATGGCGCCGAAATTTACACTACAAAAACTTGGCCCACCGATCCACTCTTTTACATGAGTGTAACATCTGTAACCGATGCTACCTCTGCACCTGAAGGACATGAAAATATATTTTTATTGATGCCAGTGGCAACCGGTCTAGCAGGAGATACAGAAGAAGTACGTGAAAAATATTTAGACCAGATGTTAACCCGCATCGAAAAGAGGCTCGGTCAATCAGTAAAAGATGCCATTGTATATAAACGATCTTTTGCGCAATCAGATTTTATCTTTGATTACCATGCTTTCAAAGGAAACGCATATGGTCTTGCAAATACTTTACTACAAACAGCTGTTTTAAAACCAAGCTGCCGTAGTAAAAAAGTAAAAAATTTATTTTACACCGGACAGCTAACCGTTCCGGGACCAGGTGTACCACCAAGTTTGATAAGTGGAGAAGTGGTAGCAGGTCAAGTTGTAAAACATTATTCAACAAATAAAAACAAACAACTATGATGGACCTGTTTCATGAAGTGAGTCAGGATTTTAGTAGAATAACGACCGAAAAGTATAGCACCAGCTTTTCTTCGGCCATAAAATTGTTGCATAAAGACTTACGTACACCTATTTGTAATATTTACGGTTTTGTTCGTTTTGCTGATGAAATTGTAGACACTTTTCATGGATTTGATAAAGCGCTTTTATTTGAAGAATTTAAAAAAGCAACCTACGATGCTATCGAAAGAGGCATTAGTTTAAATCCAATCTTACATAGCTTTCAAATGACCGTTAACCAGTACGGTATTGACCATGCACTAATCGATGCTTTCCTGTATAGCATGGAACTTGATTTAGGAAAACATACCTACGATAGAGCAGGCTATGAAACCTATATTTACGGCAGTGCCGAAGTAGTAGGTCTGATGTGTTTGTATATTTTTTGTGAAGGCAATCAGGCGCAGTATGATGCTTTAAAGCCAGCGGCCAAAAGTTTAGGATCTGCATTTCAGAAAGTTAATTTTTTACGTGATGTAAAAGCAGATTTTGAGGGGCTAGACCGCATGTATTTTCCAGATTGCGATTTCGCCAATTTTACCCACGCCGATAAATTAGCCATTGAGCAGGACATTCAAAAAGATTTTGATGAAGCTTATGCGGGCATTTTAAATTTACCTATCAAAGCGAGATTTGGTGTGTACGTCGCTTATAAATATTATCTCTCTTTGTTTAAAAAAATACAGCGCCTTGAGCCTGCACATATTTTAGAATCACGTGTGCGTATTCCAGATTATGGCAAGGCATTTATACTTGCAAAAGCGGGTATTAGAAGTCAATTAAATATTTTATAAAACTTGCACTTATGTTAGAAGAAGTAGTGCTGGTCAATGAAAAAGATGAGGCCATTGGTACCATGGAAAAAATGGCGGCACACGAACAGGCGGTACTTCATAGAGCATTTAGTGTTTTTGTTTTCAATAAAAATGGTGATCTGTTAATGCAACAACGCGCGTTATCAAAATACCATAGTGGCGGACTTTGGACCAATACCTGTTGTAGTCATCCAAAGCCCGGTGAGCAGGTTGCGGAGGCAGCTAACAGAAGGTTACAAGAGGAAATGGGATTTACAACAAGCCTTAGCAAAGCATTTGACTTTACGTATAAAGCAGCATTTGATAACGGGTTAACAGAGCATGAGTTTGATCATGTGTTTACAGGGATCTATGAAGGTCCCATACATTTTAATCCAAACGAAGTGGCTGCTTACTCATTTATGACAGTGAAGGAATTAGAGGAACAAATGCAGCAAATGCCAGACCGTTTTACTGCATGGTTTCATATCGCTTATCCTACATTAAAAGTATGGATGGCAGATCCGCAAAATAAAATACATGCAGCCTAGAAAAGCAGTGGTTATTGGTTCCGGTATTGCAGGACTTGCAGCTAGTATTAGGTTGGTGGCGCAGGGATACGAAGTGCATGTCTACGAAAAATCAGATAAGCCAGGAGGTAAGCTTGGCTTTTTTTCAGAAAAAGGATATCAGTTTGATACAGGCCCTAGTTTATTTACCCAGCCACATCAATTAGAGGCACTACTTGCCTTAGTAGGAGAAAAACTATCTGATTATTTTACCTACCAGAAAATGCCGGTATCCTGTCATTATTTTTATGAAGATGGTACTTTTATTGAGGCGTCTGCTGATCCTGATTTATTTGCTAAAGAAGCACATATTAAAACGGGAGAACCGGTTAGCAGCATCAAAAATTATTTAGCTGCTTCCGAAAAATTATATACCCGTATTGGTCAGGTATTTTTAAATCATTCGTTACATAAATTTTCTACGCTCTTTAAAATTCCGCTTTTGTCGGCGCTAGGTGCATTTAAATTACCTTATGTTACAAGGTCGATGCATAAACACAATGAGCGTTCATTTAGTTCCAAAAAACTAGTGCAACTTTTTAACAGGTACGCTACCTACAATGGTAGCAACCCTTATGTGGCGCCTAGCATGCTTACATTGATTGCACATTTGGAGCACAACGAAGGAAGCTTTTATCCATCCGGTGGCATGATTTCAATTACCAATACCCTGGCGGCGGTAGCAAAAAAAATAGGAGTTCAGTTTTATTTTAATAGCCCGGTTCAAAAAATAACAACTCAACATAATAAAGTAACAGGGGTGGTGGTAAATGATGAAGCAGTAGCTGCCGGTGTAGTTGTGAGTAACGCAGACGTTTACTTCACCTATCTTAATTTATTAGCGGAGCCATCAAAGGCGCAGCAAATTTTAAAACAAGAACGGAGCAGCAGCGCCTTAATATTTTATTGGGGTATTAAAAAAGAGTTTCCGCAGCTTAGTTTACACAATATTTTTTTTACAGAAAACTATGAAGCCGAGTTTACGCATTTGTTTGATGTAAAAATTCCTTTCAATGATCCAACTGTTTATATCAATATTACTTCTGTATGTGAGCCAGGTATTCAAGCGCCAGCTGGTAAACAAAACTGGTTTGTGATGGTGAATGTGCCTGCCAATACAGGGCAGGACTGGGCATCAATTACCGCCGCTGTAAAAAAAGAAGTGCTTGCAAAACTTGAACGCATGCTTGGCGAACCGATTGAGCCTTTAATTGAAACAGAAAAAATATTAGATCCATTATTAATTGAAGCCAACACGGCATCATATCAAGGGTCTTTGTATGGCACGAGTTCCAACGCGCCCATGGCTGCATTTTTGAGGCATCCTAATTTTAGCAAACAGTATCAGGGCCTCTATTTTGTGGGTGGCAGTGTGCACCCAGGTGGTGGTATTCCGCTTTGTTTAAAAAGTGCAGAAATAATGAGTAATTTAGTGGCAAAAGATAGGAGGTTATGAGGCTTTTTATAGATCAATATAAACTTACCATTTCTGTTTTTATAGCACTGCTTTTTCATGTGAGTGGATTACTTGGCATATTGATTTCTGACCAATCAGCTTGGTTTGTTGCCAACACACCACTCAATCTTTGTATCATGTTTGTGCTGCTCCTATGGAATCAACCCAGTTTATCATCCAAATTTTGGTACTTTTTTATTGCCGCATTTGCTACCGGCATGCTCTCAGAAATTATTGGCGTGCATACCGGTTTATTATTTGGATCATATTTTTATGGAAAAGTATTAGGCCCTGGTTTTATGAATGTGCCATTTACGATTGGCATGAACTGGTTTGTAGTTGTTTTTTGTGCCGGCACTATAATGACCATGTTACACCGCTGGTTACAACACCGGTTTTTAAAAGAAGGGGAAGGGGTGCCTAAACGGATCGAAAATGTAGCATTTGTAATAGATGCAGCTATTGTAGCCGTTTTATTTGATTGGTTAATGGAGCCGGTTGCTGTTAAACTTGGATTTTGGACCTGGTTATCATTAGACATTCCTATGTATAATTATGTATGTTGGTTTTTAGTGAGTGCCGGTTTGCTCATTTTATTTAGAAAATGGGAGCAACCTAAAGCCAACCCTTTTGCACTACATTTGTTATGTATTCAAGTGCTGTTTTTTTTAACACTTCGAAATTATCTACCATGATCTATGTTTTTGTTGCGATCGGCGTTTTTTTATTGATGGAACCTATTACATGGGCTACGCATAAATATGTCATGCATGGCTTTTTATGGTATTTACATGAAGACCATCACCAAAAAAGTGACGGTTTTTTCGAAAAAAATGATGCCTTCTTTCTAATATTTGCCATTCCAAGCTGGCTTTGTATCATGCTGGGTAGTATAGCGCAAAATTACTGGTCGGTAGGTATTGGTGCCGGCATAGCTATGTATGGTTTTGCTTATTTTTTAGTCCACGAGATTATTATCCATCAGCGTTTTAAACTGTTTACCAGATCCAACAATAAATATATCAAGGCTATCAGATGGGCACACAAAATGCACCACAAGCACCTCGGTAAAGAAGATGGTGAAAGCTTTGGTATGCTGCTTGTAGCAAAAAAATACTGGGATAAAGTACGCAAAGACGAAGCCTTACAAAATCAAGCCCATCAAAACCAAGAATAAGGCCTTTATTGAAATCTCATTACGATTATATTATTACAGGCGCGGGATTAGCGGGACTAAGTCTTCTAATGCGCATGATGCAACATCCTTTTTTTGATACTGCTCAAATTTTAGTGATTGATGCGGCGAAAAAAAATACCAATGATCGAACCTGGTGTTTTTGGGAAAAAGAACCTGATATTTTTGAGCCCATCGTAATTAAAAAATGGAATCATGTTTCGTTTATAGCTCCTTCGTACACAAACGAATTAAACTTATCTCCGTTTACTTATAAAATGATACGCGGCATCGATTTATATAGCCATGTATTAGAAAAAGCAGCAACAAAAAATAATATTTCTTTTTGTACAGAGCGGGTGCTTGCTGTTCATTCAGATGTTGTTGGCGCTAAAGTGGTGCTAGAAAACCAAACCCTTTCAGCTTCAAAAGTTTTTAATAGTATTTTATTTGAGCCGGCCAATGTGCTGGCTCAAAAGGCTTCCGATTATTTTTTATGGCAGCATTTTAAAGGCTTTGAAATTAAAACAGTAACACCTGTCTTCAATGACGCGGTAGCAACGCTCATGGATTTTACCGTAGATCAAACAGAGGGCACTACGTTTATGTATGTGATGCCTACCACGCCTACTACAGCACTTGTAGAGTATACGCTCTTTACCAAAAATATTTTAGAAGAAAAAGAATACGACAAAGCGATTACTGATTATATCCAAAAAACATATGGCAGTATCGATTACCAGGTTACGCATCATGAGTTTGGTAAAATTCCTATGACCAATTATTCTTTTTTGAGCGGCGCTGGAAACCTTATCAACATTGGTGTTGCGGGTGGACAGGTTAAAGGGAGCAGTGGCTATGCTTTTCATTTTATCCAAGAAAAAACAAAAACCATTGTAGCAGATGTAGTGGCGGGTGTTAATCCATTAAGGGCTAATTCTTTTGCTCAAAAAAAGTTTCAATTATACGACTCGGTATTACTTAGGGTACTACAAGACCAAAAATTAGATGGGGCTAGCATCTTTACTGCTATATTTTCTAAAAATCCGCCAGACCGTGTTTTTCGTTTTTTAAACAATGAATCATCTTTGTTAGACGATTTACTTATTATGTCTTCTGTCCCTACGCGTATTTTTTTGCCCGCGGCCATTCAAGCACTACTAGGTCTAAAGCGGCGGCGGTCCTGAATTAAAAGGGTGGTGTATTTGCAATTCAATTATTTTTGCACCCATCTTGCAATTGGCCTCGTAGTACAATGGATAGTATAAGAGTTTCCGAAGCTCCAGATTCAGGTTCGATTCCTGACGAGGCCACCAATAATCTTTTCCTTTTTTCTTCTATTTTTCGCTACTAATTAAGTAATATTAAGGACTCAATTTGAGTTCATCCTTACCGCTGTATTGTATGTTATTATTAGGAATAGATTTGGGCACTTCTTCTGTAAAAGTGTCTGTAATGGACGCCAGTAATGGTAAAGTCTTGGCTACTGTACAACACCCTGAAACCGAAGCTGCTATTATTTCTCACCAGCCGGGCTGGGCCGAGCAGTCTCCCAATGTATGGTGGCAAGATGTTCAGGCTGCCATTTTAAAAGCAAATGCAACAGGAGCTTTTAATCCGGCTGATATTGGCGCCATTGGCATTGCCTATCAGATGCATGGGCTCGTGCTTGTAGACAGTAATCATAACGTAATTAGAGATAGTATTATTTGGTGTGACAATAGAGCGGTAGCACTTGGTGAAAAAGCATTTGAAACAATTGGGCAAGATTATTGCCTTAGTCATTTACTAAATTCTCCCGGAAATTTCACAGCTTCAAAACTTGCATGGGTCAAACAAAATGAACCTGAACGTTATGATCAAATTCATAAGATGATGCTTCCCGGCGATTTTATTTCAATGAAATTAACCGGAGAAATTACCACCACAATTGCGGCGTTATCTGAAGGTATGTTTTGGGATTTTAAAAACAATTGTTTGTCTGCTGCTGTAATGGAATATTACGGACTCGATGCGCAGCATATTCCTATAATCAAAAATGTATTTGACACGCATGGTTATTTGAGTGACAATATTGCTACCACATTGGGCCTTCCAAAAGGAATTCCAGTAACCTATAAAGCTGGTGATCAACAAAACAATGCACTTTCATTAAATGTAGTAAAGCCTGGCGAAGTAGCAGCAACAGCAGGCACTTCGGCGGTTATCTATGCGGTGTCAGATAGTTTACAAGCCGATACCGCCTCAAGGGTTAATTCATTTGCACACGTCAATCATACACTTGATCAAAACAGCATTGGTGTGCTTTTATGCATTAATGGTGCAGGCATTTCAAATAGTTGGATGAAACATAAATTGGGTGCTAGTAGTTATAACGAGATGAATACACTTGCTGCATCTGTTGCGCCAGGGTCTGATGGTGTTGCCGTGCTTCCGTTTGGTAATGGGTCGGAACGTATGCTCCATAATAAAAATATTGGGGCACTTATATTGGGGCTCGATTTTAATAGACATCAAGCGGCACATTTGTTTCGTGCGGTTCAGGAAGGTGTTGTATTTGCCATGCAATATGGTTTTAAGGTACTACAGCAAAACGGTGTACAGCCAACAGTTATTAGAGCGGGTAAAGCCAATATGTTTTTAAGTGATGTTTTTGTGGACTGTTTTGTAAATACACTCCAGGTACCTCTTGAGCTGTACCACACAGATGGAAGCAAGGGTGCTGCTATTGGAGCAGGCTATGGTGCGAAAGTATATGCTACAATTGAGGAAGCTTTTGTTAATAGCAAGCCATTAACCACTATTGAGCCAGCAGCAAATACAAATTACACAGAAGCATATCTAAATTGGGAACAACAATTGGCGCTTCAAATCAAAAACAATCAATAAATTTAAAGACTTAAAATAGATAGTATGTCAGTAGTATTAGGATCTAAAGAATTTTTTAAAGGGATTGAAAAAATTAAATACGAAGGAACCGCTTCGCATAATCCGCTAGCATTTAGATGGTACAATGAAAATCAAGTAGTGGCAGGTAAAACCATGAAAGAACATTTTAGGTTTGCTTGTGCCTACTGGCATAGCTTTTGTGGTTCTGGTGCCGATCCTTTTGGTGAGCCAACGCATTTGTTTGAGTGGGATACAAAATCTGATCCTATCGAAAGAGCAAAAGACAAAGCAGATGCTGCATTTGAATTCATGACAAAATTAGGCGTGCCTTATTATTGCTTTCATGACGTAGACGCGGTAGAATATACAAATGATGTGCATGAAAATGAAAGACGCTTACAAGCTATTACGGCGTATCTAAAAGAAAAGCAAGATGCTAGTGGCATCAAATTACTATGGGGTACGGCTAATTTATTTTCAAGTAGAAAATATATGAATGGCGCTGCTACCAATCCAGATTTTACCGTGCTCGCTCACGCGGGTGCACAGGTTAAAGCAGCACTTGATGCAACCATTGCACTGGGTGGTGAAAATTATGTTTTTTGGGGCGGAAGAGAAGGCTATATGAGCCTCTTAAACACCAACATGAAGCGTGAAAAAGATCATTTAGCACAGTTTTTAAAAACGGCTAGAGATTATGGCAGAAAAAATGGTTTTTCAGGAAAGTTTTTTATTGAGCCAAAACCTTGTGAGCCATCAAAGCATCAATATGATTATGATTGTGAAACCGTAATTGGATTTTTACGCGAACACGATTTATTAAATGACTTTAGTTTAAATATTGAAGTAAACCATGCAACCCTTGCTGGACATACGTTTACGCATGAATTACAAGTAGCAGCAGACGCTGGACTTTTAGGCAGTATGGATGCCAATAGAGGCGATTATCAAAATGGTTGGGATACGGATCAATTTCCTTCTGATATCAATGAATTAACAGAAGCCTTACTTATTATTTTGGAAGCAGGTGGGTTTAAAGGAGGTGGTATTAATTTTGATGCAAAAATTAGACGCAACTCTACAGATCCTGCCGATTTATTTTATGCGCATATTGGTGGTATGGATGTTTTTGCAAGAGCGCTCATAACAGCAGATGCTATTTTGCAAGGGTCTGAGTATAAAAAAATTAGAGCTGATCGTTATGCAAGTTACGATACTGGCAAAGGAAAAGATTTTGAGCAAGGAAAACTCACTTTGGAAGATTTAAGAAATATTGCCGTTGCTGCTGGAGCGCCTGCTACCATTAGTGGCAAGCAAGAGTTTATCGAAAATTTGATTAACCGTTATATTTAATGAATAAGGCGGAAGTAAGCGCGCTATTTGCCCAGCAGTTTAATGAAGCGCCTTCATTTGTTATAGCGTCACCAGGGCGTATCAATTTAATTGGGGAACACGTAGACTATAATCATGGTTTTGTGCTTCCCGCCGCAATTGATAAGTACATGTATGTGGCTGTTTCTAAAAGAAACGATGACCAAATTGTATTGCACGCCGCTGATATCCAACAAAACTATCAAACTAGCCTAGACAATGCATCGCAGCGCTCCAATGTAGACTGGCCTAATTATGTGTTAGGTGTTGCCCATGAACTTAAAAAAGATGGGCATGCTGTTTTAGGCTTTAATATCCTGATTACGGGTAATATTCCGGTAGGTGCAGGTGTATCATCATCGGCTGCACTTGAGTGTGCAACGGTTTTCGCCCTCATGCATCTTTTTGATATACATATTAGCAAACAAGCAATGGTGCAAATAGCACAGCGCGCCGAAAATAATTTTGTAGGCGTAAACTGTGGTGTGATGGATCAGTTTGCAAGTATGTTTGGTAAAGCAGATCATGTAATCAAACTAGATTGTGCTGATTTGTCTTATACCTATTTTCCATTTAAGCTAGAAGGCATTCGTATTGTGCTTTTTGACACATTTGTAAAACATAGTTTAGCATCTTCGGAATACAATACTAGACGAAAGGAATGCGAAACAGGATTAGCAGCGCTTCGCAAACAATTTTCTATTACATCTTTTAGAGAAGCGACGCTGATTATGTTAGATGCGGTGGCTGATACTATTTCAAGTGACGTATACAATAGATGCAGATATGTGATTGAAGAAATTGCCAGAATGGAAGCCGCTTGTAATCATTTGCTTGCTGGTGAAAGACATGCATTTGGTGCCCGCATGTATGAAACACATACTGGTTTAAGCAAGCTCTATAAAGTAAGTTGCCCAGAGCTGGATCTAATTGTAGAAAACTGCATGAAAGAGGAAGCTATTATTGGCGCAAGAATGATGGGTGGTGGCTTTGGCGGTTGTGTGATAGCCCTTGTGCAAACAACTGAACTAGAAACCGTTTATAACCGCATAAACGCTGTATACGAAAATACATTTGGGCGCAGTATGGGTAAATATGTGATGCAGATAGGTGATGGTACTAGGCTATTGAATTAAACTTGCAATGATACAAGTATGAAAAAAAACATGATGGATCAAAAAAGAATTGTTTGGGCCTTCTGCCTTTGTATGCTGGCTGGTTTTATACAACCTGCTTTTGGACAAAGAAATATTTTGTCTAAGGCATTTACACAAAACGAGTTACAAAATAAATTATCAAATATTGCTGCTTGGCGACTAGAGCAAAAGAACAACTACCTACAAAAAGTAGCTGCTCTGCCTGACTCTGTAAAAGCAAGGCTTGTAAAAGAAGGCGACAAAGGGTTAAAATATGATTGGCCCGCTTTACCAGCAAGTTTATACCTCGATTATAAAATAACAGGCACACGTTACAATTTTGAAAGAAAAAACAATGAGCGCCGAAAAGTTTTAAATGAATTAGCGGTCGCTGCGATTATTACAAAGGATAAAAAATACATTCCACAAATTGCCAATGGCATTTGGACACTTTGTGAGCAAAGTACTTGGGTATTACCGGCGCATATTGTAGTTCAAAAAGAAAAAACAGGATTGCCGGATCCGTATGAGGTAGTTATTGATTTAGGAAGTGGTACCGCTGCTGCGCAGCTATCTATGATTCAGTTTATGTTAAGTGATGAACTGGATGCGTATTCGAAAGGCATTGGCAAACGCGTTTTTGCGGAATTAAATAAAAGAATATTTCAGCCTTATCTAACACGTACTGATTTTTGGTGGATGGGTTTTACAGGACAACCTGTAAACAATTGGAATCCATGGGTAAACACCAATGTACTTATGACAGCATTATATAGTTCGCTTAAAGCTGATAGCGTGGGTCTCATTATCGGCAAAACTGTTAAGAGTACTGATATTTTTGTAAACCAATATCCTGATGATGGAGGTTGTGACGAAGGTCCTTCTTATTGGAGTGAAGCAGGCGGCAAGCTTATGCGCTTTATTCATGTTTTAAATAAGTTAATATCAACACCTATTGATTGGAAACAGCAACAGCTTATTTACAATATGGGTAGCTATATTAGTAAAGTACATATTGGAGATAATAATTTTGTCAATTTTGCCGACGCTTTTTCTAAATCCATACCAGATCCTGAAAGCGTTTATTCTTATGGCACAGTTTTTAACGACGCTCCACTAAAATCTTTTGGTGCTTATTTATTTGGGTTGCAAAAACAAAAATTAGACAACGGCAATATCATTGATTTTTTAGAAACTACTTCTATTTATGATTCACTTACAACGGTGCCACCTATTGCGCCACTGCCTGCTGTGTCTTGGTTTGGTGATAGGCAGGTGTTAACGGCTAGAACCAAAAGTGAATCAACCAACGGCCTTTTTTTAGCCGTTCAGGGTGGACATAATGCCGAAAGTCATAACCATAATGACATTGGCAATTTTATTGTGTATGCTAATAATACGCCCGTTTTTGTAGATGCAGGTGTTGGTAGTTATACCGCACAAACATTTAGCAGTAAGCGCTATGAGTTATGGAATATGCAATCGGTTTGGCATAACTGTCCTACTATTAATGGCGTGATGCAAAAAGAAGGTATTCAGTATAAAGCAACAAATGTAGTATACGCCAAAAATACATCGGGTGTTTCTGTTTCTATGGATATCGCGCCAGCTTATCCAACAGAAGCTGCGGTAAAAAAATACGAACGAAAATTTGATTTTGATCAGTCAAAAAATACCATTCAATTATTTGAAAATTACGAAATGCTCGAATGGAAATCACCACTGGTACAATCGTTTTTGGTATTTATAAAACCTACTATTGAAAAACCGGGTCAACTTTTATTTGCATTACAAGACGGTGCCTATGTGGCATTTAATTATGATGCCAAACTATTTGATATTGCTATAGAAGACAAAATATTAGATGACGAAAGAATCAGTGGCATATGGGGCACAAAGCTGTACCGTATTCAGCTAGTAGCAAAAGGAAATAAAAAAGCAGGAAAACACAATTTTTCTATTGCGCTTATAAAGGGATCTAATAGCAACAAATAATACAATGATGAAAAGAAGAAATTTTATACAGCTATCCTCAATACTGAGTTTTGTTGGCCTGGCCCCCGTACTTACAACAAAAGCAGCAACTGCTGTCGGTAGCATTGATGCATTTGAAACAACGGGTGCTAAAGACCGTATGTACTGGGTAAAGCTACTTGACAAAATAGCCTCACCCATTTTATCATCGATGAGTAAAGGGGAACTCAAAAAAACAATGCCCATGGACTATAGCCCTGCCTGGGATAACCGTAACAAAGAGGTTGCTTATATGGAAGCCATTGGTCGTTTAATTGTTGGCATGGCACCATTTGTAGCACTTCCGGATGATGACACCGAAGAAGGGCGTATCAGAAAAAAAATGCGTGATCAAATACATGCTTCATTAGCAAATGCTGTGGATCCGGAAAGTCCAGATTATTTATACTGGGGCTCACAAAAAGTAGCACAACCACTTGTGGATGCTGCATTTTTAGCAGAGGCATTGTTATTAGCGCCTGCAGCACTTTGGGAGCCGCTTAGTAAGCAAACCAAAGAACGATTTATTACAGAGTTTACAAAACTACGTGCTATTAAACCATCTAATAATAACTGGGTTTTATTTGCTGCTATTGTAGAAACATTTTTACTCTCGATTGATGCACCCATTGATGCTGCTCGTATTGATGCCGGTATTGATAAAATACAAGGTTGGTATGTGGGTGATGGTTGGTATAGCGATGGTGTTAAATTTCATTTTGATCATTACAATGGTTTTGTAATTCAACCTATGCTAGTAACTGTACTTCGTGTAAATGTTAGTAAAGGAAGAAGAACACAAGCGGAACTAGATCTTGCTGTTAAACGAATGAAGCGTTATGCTTCTTTTCAAGAACGTTTTATTTCCCCAGAAGGAACATTTCCGGTATTTGGAAGATCTTCGACCTATAGGGTAGGCGCTTTTTGGCCACTCGCTACTTTAGCACTCGAAGACAACTTGCCAGCGGGCGTATTGCCTTCACAAGTAAGGCCGGCATTAACAGCGGTTTTTAAAAGGGTGTTTGTCAAAGAAACATTTAATGCAAATGGCTTACTAACACTAGGTTTTGTAGGTGCTAACCAGTCAAATATTGCAGATTCCTATTCTAACACGGGCAGTATGTATCTAGCGTCTTTTGCATTTATGCCATTAGGTCTTCCATCAACGCATGCATTTTGGGCAGATCCAGCAACCAATTGGACACAAAAAAGAGCATGGAATGGAGAAGTATTTCCTAAAGATTACGCTGTAGATTATTAACTTTATTACCTTATTAAATTTCGAACATGAAAAAATACATCGTTGGTTTTGCACTTTTGTTTGTGATGGCTCAAATTGGTTACGGACAAACTGCTTCTATAAAAAATAAAATGGAAGCGCTTATTCAAGATAATTTTGCTTTTGCAGCTAAACAATACCAGTATTTAAAAGCAAATACACCTGACTCGGTAATGCCTCGTAGTTATGTGTCAGCAACCAATACATCTGTAACAAGTGATACCAAATGGTGGTGCAGTGGATTTTATCCGGGCACGTTATGGTATTTGTATGCGTATACCAAAGATGAAAATATTAGAAAGGAAGCAGAAAAAAGACTGGGTATTTTAGAAAAAGAAAAATACTATACAGGCAATCATGATTTAGGATTTATGATTTATTGTTCTTTTGGAACTGCTTATAAATACACCAACAACACAGCTTACAAAGACGTTGTAACCATTGCAGCTAAATCATTGTCTACGCGTTATAGACCTGCTATTAAATCTATTCAATCTTGGAATTCAAGTGCGCGCTTAAGTTGCCCGGTGATAATTGACAACATGATGAATCTTGAATTACTACACTGGGTAAGTGATCATGGTGGCGATCCGGTGTATAAAGAAATTGCAGTTACCCATGCCAATACGACTATTGAAAATCAATTTAGACCAGACAATAGTTCGGTACACGTAGTTGACTGGGATTTAGCCAATGCAAAAATTTTAAAAAAAGTAACATGGCAAGGCGCATCTGATTCGTCGGCATGGTCGAGAGGTCAAACATGGGGCCTATACGGATATACCATGATGTACCGTTTTACAAAAAATCCTGCTTATTTAAACCAAGCTAAAAAAATTGCAAAATTTATACTATCTCATCCTAACCTACCAGCGGACAAAGTGCCTTATTGGGATTTTGATGCCACAACCATTCCTAATGCACCACGCGATGCGTCAAGTGGCGCCATTATGGCCTCTGCTTTATTAGAACTTGGACAATATACCAGTGGTGCAGAAAAAAAGGAATACATAAAAACAGCAGAAACCATCTTAATGGCCTTGTCGTCAGAGGCGTATAGAGCAAAGCTTGGCGAGAATGGAGGTTTTATACTCATGCATAGCGTAGGTTCGCTTCCGCATAAGTCTGAAGTAGACGCTCCATTAACCTACGCAGACTATTATTTTATTGAAAGCCTTACGCGATATAAAGATTGGTATTTGAAATAATACACATTAATGGCATTTATTTGCCGTTCGTCTATTTTAACAGCTTGTTTTGCAATACTTTGTAAAGTAGAAGGTACTTTTGTGCAGCATTTTTGATAATGCACCCCTTACGAACCAAACAAACTGCATGAATTTATTATTTCAAGGACAAAAACGCCTTACACTCACTCTTTTTTTTGTTTTATTTTCTCTAGCCACATTTGCACAGTATACTACGGTTAGTGGAACCGTAAAAGATACCACCGAAAAAAAGAACTTAGCGCTGGCTTCCGTAAATATTTTAAGAGCCAAAGATTCGGTGCTTGTAAAAACAGTAAGAACCTCAAGTAAAGGAGAATTTGTTATTGAGCGTATAGCTGCTGGCAATTACATTGTAATGGTAAGTTATCCGCAATACGCTGATTTTACGGATAAAATTACTGTGGGTGCAACGCCAACAGTACTCAATATCGCCATTGATACGAAAGCCCATATACTTAAAGAAGTTATTGTAAAAAATACGGTGTCGGCTATTCGTGTAAAGGGTGATACCACCGAGTACAAGGCCGATAGTTTTTATGTTACACCCAATGCTGACGTACAAGAACTCTTGAAAAAAATGCCAGGTATTCAGGTAAATGCAAAAGGAGAGATTACGGCACAAGGAGAAAAGGTAAATAAGGTACTTGTGGATGGCGAAGAATTTTTTAGTGACGATCCTGCGGTGGTAACTAAAAATTTAAGAGCAGATGTTGTAGATAAAGTACAAGTATTTGATAAAAAATCGGATCAGGCCGTTTTTACAGGTATTGATGATGGACAAAAATCTAAAACCATTAACCTTCAATTAAAGGAAGACAAAAAAAATGGATACTTTGGTAAAGCCGAAGCTGGAAGCAACTTTAACCAGTTTGGGAATGGCAAATTAATGACCAATGCTTTTAAAGGAAAAAGAAAAATTGCCGGTTATGTGACCACCGACAATACCAAATTTGACAATTTAAATTGGGACGAGGCGCAAAATTATGGCGACGGCGGCGGTATCACTACAGAATTTGGAGATGGTGGTATGTCAATGATTATGACAAGTGGTGATGGAGAAGAGGGTGGTTCTACAGGTTTTCCTAATCAACAATCGGCGGGGGCTACTTTCAGTAATAAATTTGACAAGGGCTCTGTTAATACCAGTGCACAATACAATAGACTTATTGTAAATGGTATAACAGGTTCATACAGTAAAACTATTTTGCCTACCAACTCTATTATAAACAATACGTTTAGCACTCAACGCAACGAAAAAAAGAAATACAAGTTTACCACCACAGATCAGTGGGGTACAGATAGTACAGGCTTATTTAAATTAACATTAAAGGCGGCGAATGTAATATCTGATAATGCCAATAGCTTTAGTGGTGGATCTTATATTCCTGAAACTGGAGCACAATTAAACAATACAGCCCGCACTACTAGTAATAGTACCAATGATAAAACCCTTAACGGTACCATTAGTTACCGCCTTCGTTTTGCAAAAAAAGGCAGAACCATTTCAGTAAATTCTGATTTTAATTTTGGTGATAAAACACAAGATGGTTTACTAAATGCACAAAACGATTATTTTAATGCGTCTAGCGTCATTATTAAACAGGAAACCATTGCGCAAACCAAAGCCTTAACACAACTAACTTCTGCGGGTAGCGTGAATACGGTCTATACCGAGCCGCTAGGTAAAAATTCATTTTTAATTTTTAATTATAAGATTGGGCTTGCTGGGAATAATTCGGAGCGCAACACATTTGATGACAGGGCTGGGCAGCCAAAAATTAAAGTAGATACTTTAAGCAATCATTTTAAATTTAATACCGTTAACAATAGTGGTAATATTAGTTACCGATATGCTGTTAAAAAAGTAAACTTTAATATTGGAACGGGTATCGGATCTGCAAAATATAGCATGTTTGATTATGCTACAAATGCTAGTAGAGCAGTTAATTTTACCAACTTTATTCCATCTGCTACATTTAATTTTACACCCAAACAGCAAAAAAAGTTTGTATTAAGTTATGTAGGAAACACACAAAACCCTACGCTACTTCAAATACAACCTATTATTGATAACACGGATCCGCTTAATATTACGGTGGGTAATGCTAATTTAAGACAGTCTTTTACCAATCGGTTTTCATTCAACTATAATAGTTTTAAAGTAATGAAAAGCAAGTATGTGCAGTTTAGTGGTAGTTTCTCCAACACCAACGATGCAATTGCAACTGCTTCCACCATTGATGCTTTTGGTAAGTCTGTTAACCAGTACGTAAACGTGGATGGTAATTACAATTATGGCTCAGGCTTTTATTACGATTTTGAACTCTACAAGGGCATTAATTTTGGAGTGAATACGGGTGTCAATGGTGGCAGGTACAATAATATTGTAAATGGCATTAAAAACACCAATGACAATATTTCTACAAGGTTAGGTATTCAGCTTTCTTATTGGGGCGATAAAAAAATTAACTTTTGGAGTAGTTTTGATGCATCCAACAATAAAACAGTATCTAGTATTAGACCAGGCGCTTCTACTAATTTCTGGTCTTACCGTAACAATTCAAATGTTCAATTTAAGTTTAAAAAGGCCAAGTTTTTTATTGACCTAAGCACTGATATTACCGTATACCAAAAGTCTGTGGCATTTCCTAACCAGCGAAATATTTATTTAGTACACCCGTCTATGCGTAAGGTGATTTCTAAAAATGATAAGTGGGAGGCCAAGCTTATGGTATATGATTTATTCAATCAAAACCAATTTGTGGACAGAAATATCACGAGTAATTTTATTTCTGAAACCACCAATAATGGTATCAGACGTTACGCGCTATTTAGCATCATCTACAACTTTTCAAAAAACGGGAAACCAATGTCAATGGGCTTCTAATCAAGTTTTAATATTTAATACACAGTCATGAGAATTATATATATCGTTATTTTATTTTTTATTGTTGGCACCAGTGCAGCACAGGTTAATTTTATTAATGCGGGTAGTATCACTTTCGAACGCCGTATTAGCCAGTTTGCTGCACTCATTAATGCAGAAGCACAAGAAAATGTTTGGATGGAAGAACTTAAAAAGCAGTTTCCAAAAGTGGTAGCAGATAATTATACCTTACAGTTTAATAATAAAGAAAGCTTTTATTATTTGACCAAAGAAAATCCTGATAACAAGTACATTAATATGATTTTTAAACCAACCGAAACAAATTATGTGAACCAAAAGCATGAATCAGGGATGGTTACAAATGCTGCTAGTGTTTTTGAAACGAACTATTTGGTCAATGATAGCCTTGTTAAATACGAATGGAAAATTACGGGTGAGGTGAGAGATATTGCTGGCTTTGAATGTAAAAAAGCAGTTACTAAAATATGTGACTCGGTAGTAGTAGTAGCTTTTTATACCGATCAAATTCCAGTACAAGCCGGCCCCGAAAATTTTAATGGTCTACCAGGTATGATATTAGGTATTGCAGTACCCCGCTTAGGTACTACTATTTTTGCTACTAGTATTTCATTGCAAGCAGCACCTAATTATGTTTTACCAACCCTTAGTAAGCCTAAAAAATCAACCATCAAGCAATTAGACGCCGACCTTGTAAAAACCACCAAAGATTGGGGTAAAGAAGCAGCTGCTATTTTGTGGTTTTTAAAACTCTAACCCAGCCCACCCTTTCCTCTGTATAGTTTAATGGGTTTGTCCAGTTTTACTTTAAGTACGGTAATATAGGTGTCTAATGTAGTAGCAGGAACATTGATGTATATAAGTCCTGGAACAGGACTCCAGGAAATTTTACCAACAACTTTTGAGGTTAGTTTTGTGCCGTTGCCAAGTACTTCCACCGATTTAATTTTATTGTCGAGTCCTTTAACCATAACAGGCCCACTTGTTTTACCATGTAAAAACAAATAGAG
This sequence comes from Chitinophagaceae bacterium, assembly GCA_947459295.1. Taxonomy (GTDB): domain Bacteria; phylum Bacteroidota; class Bacteroidia; order Chitinophagales; family Chitinophagaceae; genus Sediminibacterium. The sequence continues at coordinate 40,999 of CANHCY010000002.1, read as the reverse complement.
TGTAGTAGAGTCTTTAGATAAAGTAGTAGGTCCATAAAAATGACCTTGAGGAATACCGCCAATGGTTCCAAAAATAGATTCACCGTGTTTACGGTTCCACTTGCCTAGTTCCTTTAAAATATTTACCTGCTCGTTTGGAATAGTGCCGTCTTCTTTAGGTCCAATATCTAATAATAAATTACCGCCATTAGAAACGGCGTCCACAAAAATTGAAATGATTTCGTAAGGTGTTTTCCAATTGGTGTCAGATTTTCTATAACCCCAGTTATTATTGGTGGTCATACAAAGTTCCCACCATCTAAAACTAGGTCTTACCACAGGAAAATTTTGTTCCGGTGTTTCATAATCACCATAGCCTTGTAAGCGACCATTGATAATGGTACCCGGATTTTTTGCAAGTAAGTTTGTTCTCACTTTGCTGCTTTCCCACTCTTCGGCACTATGTTCCCAATCACCATCAAACCACCATAAATCTGGATTGAATTTTGTAGACAGTTCGGTTAATTGATTTTGAAAAAATCCTTGGAATCTTTTCCAGCGAAGCGGATCATCGGCTACTTTATACCTGCTGCTATCTTTTAAAAATCCAGGATAATCAGGATGGCTCCAATCGATAAGTGAAAAATAAGCACCCACTTTAATATCGTTTTTACGCAGTGCATTAACAAGTGGATCAATCAAATCTTTTTTTGCAGGCGTATTTCTGATAACGTCATAATGTTTTTCTTTGGTATCCCATAATGCAACGCCGTCGTGGTGTTTGGTAGTGATAACAGTGTAACGTGCACCTGCTTCTTTAAATAAATTAGCCCAAGCAGTTGGGTCATATTTGCTAGCGGTAAATCCACTTAGCTGGCTCATATATGCTGGCCAGGTTACTTGTTTGTTGTGAAAACTCCAGCTTTCTGAAACGTCATTTACCGCATAAATACCATAGTGAATAAAGATGCCAAGTTTTGCATCTTCAAACCAACCCATTTTTTGTGCAATACTATCTTGGTTGATTTTGCTTTGCGCACTCGTGGTAGTTGCAAGTGTGGTAAAAAAAAGTCCTGCAATAAATGCTGCAGTAATTTTTGAATAACGGTTCATAGTAACACTTATTTATGGCATTAAAAATCGACTATTTTTAATCGCTAGCACACTTTATTTGAAAAAATATTTTTATCTTATTGCCGGATACTCAATCCGGTTCTATTTGAATTGTTCCTGCTATTATTTTAACCCAATCTAGTTGTATGCGCCTTTATCGTGTTGTTTGTACATCCTTATTTTTGTTTGTTGTAAGCAGCTTGTCTGCTCAATTGCAAAAAAGCAACCTTACATTTTCAAGTTTACCCTCAAGATGGGACGAGTCTTTACCCCTTGGTAATGGTATGCTTGGCGCTTTGGTTTGGCAAAAAAATGATCAGTTGCGTTTTTCGTTAGACTGTGCATCACTTTGGGATGAACGCCCAATGAAAGATTTACACCGCAACGAATTTAGTTTTGGTTGGGTAGAAGAACAGTATCAAAAAAATAATTATGCTGCGGTACAAAAATATTTTGATGAACCTTACGATAGAGAGCCCGCACCCAGTAAAATACCTGGCGCTGCTTTGGAGTTTGATACCCGAAAGTTTGGTGCCGTTACTAGCGCCCAATTAGACATTTCAAAAGCGTTGTGTAGTGTTAAGTGGGCATCAGGTGTTGAGCTACAAACGTTTGTAGATGCAAATCAGCAATTAGGTTGGTTCTCATTTTCAAATATTTCAGATAGCGTTGCACTACAATTAATTGCACCTACGTATGCTGGGAAAGTGAGTATTAGTGGGGACGTAGTAGGTGGCGATGATTTGTCGAGGCTTGGTTATGAGCAAGGTTCGGTTGTACGCATGCCACATGAAATGGTATACAAGCAAAAAGGTTGGGGTGGGTTTTATTACACCGTTAAAGTGAAGTGGTGGTATACGGGTAAAAAATCTCTTACAGGTGTATGGACCATTATTGCAAAAGGTGAGGATAGTAAAGCTTACCGCGAGGCTAGCCCTAATTCCTATTCAGTTCAGTTAAACGTTCACACAGGTTGGTGGAAAGCATACTGGTCTAAATCTAGTATACAACTGCCTGATACTTTACTTAATAAGCAGTGGTATCTCGAGCAATATAAATTTGGTGCTGCATCACGCAAAGGTGGCCCACCTATTTCTTTGCAAGCTATTTGGACTGCAGACAATGGAAGGCTTCCGCCATGGAAAGGAGATTTCCATCACGATCTTAACACACAAATGAGTTACTGGCCAGGCTACACGGCCAATCATTTGGTTGAATCCAGTGTTTTTACAGACTATTTGGATGCGCATAAAATGAGTTACCAGCGCTACACCGAATTGTATTTTAAAACAAAGGGACTCAATGTGCCGGGTGTTACCACACTTGAAGGAACAGAAATGGGTGGATGGATACAATACGCTTTATCACCTACGGTAAGTGCATGGCTTTCACAACATTTTTACTGGCAGTGGAAATATAGCATGGACGCTCATTTTTTAAAAACAAAAGCCTATCCATGGTTTACAGCAGTGGCTACTTATTTAGAAAGTATAACCCGTGTAAATGCATCCGGTAAAAGAGTACTTCCTTTAAGTTCGAGTCCAGAAATTCATGACAATAGTAAGGATGCATGGTTTACAACCAATACCAATTACGATTTGTCATTGATGAAATATGTTTTTGAAAAAGCAGCTGAAATGGCAAGCGTTTTAGGTAAGCACGGGGAGGCAGCGCAGTACAAAAAAATACTTGGTCAGTTTGAGCCGTTTATAGTTTCTTCAAAAAGTGAATTGATGTTTGCGAAAGACCATGCGTATACCAGTTCGCACCGTCACTTTTCACATACCATGGCAATTTTCCCGCTTGGATTGTACCAGTGGAAAAACACATCCGATAAGCCTGTAATGAAGGCTACTATTGACTTATTAGATAAGGTAGGGCCATCCAATTGGTGTGGTTATTCGTATGCATGGCTTGGTAATTTAAAAGCGCGTATTGCAGATGGCGAAGGCGCACAAAAAGCACTCCAAATATTTGCTAAAGCATTTTGTGCGGGCAATAGTTTTCATTTAAATGGAGATCAAACCAAAGAAGGCTATTCTAGTTTTACCTACCGCCCTTTTACACTCGAAGGAAATTTTGCATTTGCATCTGGTGTTCAAGAAATGCTTCTACAATCGTATCAGGGTTTTGTAGAAATATTTCCTGCGGTTCCGGGCAGTTGGACAACGGTTTCTTTTGATCAGCTCAGAACAGAAGGCGCTTATTTAGTGAGTGCGAAAAAAGAAAATAGACAGGTTAATACGGTAACAATAAAGGCAGAAAAAGACGGCATATTGCTTTTAAAAAATCCATTTAATGCAACCGAAAAATATAGCGTTATGGTAACAGGGGCCGTACAAAAAAATCCAGACCAAGAAGGAATGCTTCGTTTTGATTGTAAAAAGGGCGCAACCATCAAATTAAAAATACCCTAACCTTTTGTAACAATAAAGGCTCCCGTTGGGAGCCTTTATTGTTTTGGTGCGGATGGAGGGGGTCGAACCCACACGCCTCGCGGCGCTAGATCCTAAGTCTAGTGCGTCTGCCAATTTCGCCACATCCGCATCCGAAGCCCAGTAAATTTTACAATTTGCTGGGCTGCAAAAGTAGGGTTTCTATTGATTTTTAGGCAAGTTTAGCCCATTTTTTTTCTAGTCTAGCTTTCTCTTCTAGATCTGCCAGCCGGAGCCGTTGAATGACGCCTTGGGTCGCCACCTCTAAATGAGCGTCTTTCCCCGCTATTATTGCCGTTTCGTCGGTCTCTAAAGCCACCGCCACCTCCTTTAACAGAGCCTGAGTTTTGCTTTGACGCCTTTTCTTCGGCAAAAGTGAGTACCCAGGGATGCTCTTTAACTTCTGGTATGCTTTGCGCAATTAGTTTTTGTATGTCTTTTAAGTAGGCTTTTTCCTCTCCATCACAAAATGAGATGGCAATGCCGGATGCACCCGCTCTTCCTGTTCTGCCAATTCGGTGCACATAGGTTTCGGCAATATTTGGAAGCTCGTAATTGAAAACGTGTGATAATTGATCCACGTCAATACCTCTTGCCGCAATATCTGTGGCGACTAATATTCTTAAAGCGCCGGTTTTAAAATCGGTGAGTGCTTTTTGTCTCGCATTTTGTGATTTATTACCATGGATAGCCGCAGCTTTTTCGCCAAGTTTTAATAGGTCTTTTACTACTTTATCGGCACCATGTTTTGTTCTTGTAAATACAAGGGCTGTTTTAATTCCTGCATCTTGTAATAAGTGCGCCAGTAATAATTTTTTATTGCCTTTGTCTACATAATACACAGACTGGTCAATTTTTTCTGCTGTAGAAGATACTGGTGTAATTTCTACTTTAACCGGATTGTTTAAAATGCTATTTGCCAATTGTCCAATTTCTGGAGGCATGGTTGCAGAGAAAAATAAGGTTTGTCTTTTAGCGGGAAGTTTTGCAATTACTTTTTTTACGTCATGGATAAAACCCATGTCTAGCATACGATCTGCCTCATCTAGTACAAATATTTCTAGCTGGTTTAATTTAATATAACCTTGTTGCATTAAGTCTAATAACCTGCCGGGTGTTGCAATTAAAATATCAACGCCACGTCTTAGCATAGAAACTTGAGGCACTTGTGAAACACCACCAAAAATTACGCTATGGCTTAGGCCCGTTTTTTTGCCATAGGCTTCAAAACTTTCATCAATTTGAATAGCTAACTCACGCGTTGGTGTAAGAATCAATGATTTGATGCCGTTATGACTACTTTTTTTATTGTATAGTAATTGTAAAATAGGGATGGCAAAAGCGGCTGTTTTGCCGGTACCTGTTTGTGCGCAACCCAATAAATCTTTGCCTTCTAATAAAACGGGGATAGACTGCTCTTGAATGGGGGTTGGGTTTGTGTACCCTTCCGCTTTAACGGCCTCTAAAATAGGCTCAATTAAGTTTAATTGTTCGAATGATAACATAGTATTATTTAAATATAAAAACACGGGGCATTGGCCGGGTGCTATACAAACTTTCTGTTAAGGACTTGAATTACTTTGTCACTGAAGTGTGATCTAGTCTGATAGGGAGAGAACGTATATGAATACTACAAAGGTACGTAAAATAAAATTAGTGCTGAATTAGCGCCACAATTGCTTCCAAATACTGCTGGTCTACAGCGTCAAACTGATCGAGCAGTTCGCTGTCTACATCGAGCACGCCTACAACGCTTGTGCCATTAAAAATAGGCACCACAATTTCAGATTTTGATGCACTGCTACATGCAATATGACCTGGAAACTTTTCTACGTCTGCAACAACAATCGTTTCCTCTTTCGCCCAACTTGTTCCGCAAACACCCCTGCCTTTTGCAATTCTAGTGCAGGCAACGGGGCCTTGAAAGGGGCCTAAAACAAGTTCGGAGTTTCCAGTATTGGCATTTTCTTTTACCATATAAAATCCCACCCAAAACCAACCAAATTGTTCTTTGAGTGCAGCTGCAATATTGGCAAGATTAGCCGTAAGATCCGGCTCTCCTGTAATGAGGGCCTCAATTTGCTGCGTGATTGAAATGTATTTTTCTTTTTTGCTACCGCTAACAATATTTAAGTCTTCTGCCATAAAAATATTTTTTCCAATTCCTTTTTTTCGATGCGTGCAACAAATAAAAGATAACCTATTAATAAGATAGCACCGCTAATCGTTTGCCACCAAAAATCTACTACATAAATAGATATGGTTTTATGTAGTAAATAAACCAGCACCGCAATTGTTAAGTATGCTATAATTTTTTTTGCAGGATAAGGTACCGGATATGCTTTTTGTCCCCAGTTGTAACTGATGAGCATCATAGTGCCATAACAACAAAATGTAGCCCATGCACTTGCGATAAATCCAAAATATGGAATAAAAATAAAATTGATAACAATGGTGATGGCTGTTCCAATAAGTGTAATGTAAGAACCGGCCGTTGTTTTGCCCGTTAGTTTAAACCAAATACTGAGGTTATAATAAATACCTAAAAATATATTGGCAAGTAATAAAATTGGGACAATGCCAATGGCGGAGCGGTATGCAGGTCCTATTAAATGCGACCAAATGGGTAAAAATAACGACACTACTAAAAACATAATGCTCAGTACAATCACAAAAAACTTTAGCACGCGCGCATATATTTTTTGTGGTTCTTGACCGGCAGCTTGTTTAAAGAAGAAGGGTTCGGCGCCCATTCTAAAGGCTTGTACAAATAAGGTGATTAAAATGGAAAGTTTGTAGCAGGCGTTGTAAATACCCACTTGTTCGTTTTTAAAAATGTCTGTACCTGGTAGCCATGCTTTTAACATCAGTCTATCAAAAGTTTCGTTGATGATGCCGCCAAATCCTACAATCAATAAAGGAAGGGCATATACCATCATTTCTTTCCAAAGCTTGGTGTCAAATGTGAGGCGTACGCTCAAAATTTCTTTACTTAATAAAAGAAGTGTTATGGCGCTTTGAATCAAATTCGCAAGCACTACATATACAATGGGGTTAGTAGAAAAACTAAAAAAGTTGCCGGTCCAGCTGCCCGGATCGCTAGCAAGTGAGCGCGGACAGTAATTGATAAAAAACCAGGTAAGTACTAGGTTGACAAAAATGCCTGCAATATTTACAAATGCATATTTAATAGGACGCTCTTCTTGACGAAGCTTTGCAAATGGGATTTTATTGAGTGTATCTATTCCAATAATACCAATGGTGATAATAGCTATTTGAGGAATATCGGCAAAGCCAATGAGTGCACTAAAGGGCGCTCTCAAAATCCATAAAAGACCAGATAGCAAAATGGTGCTAATAACAATTGAAATAAAGCTAGTGCTATAAATTGTTTTTTTATAAGCTTCCTGACTAGAAAATCTGAAGTAAGCGGTTTCAAAACCATAAGTAAATAAAATGCTTAAAACAGGAATAGCCGAGTAGAGCAAACTTTGTCTACCAAAATCGGCAGGTGAAACATATTCCGAATAGGTTAAAAGCGGCACCAGCAAATAGCCAATAAAACGGGCGGCAATAGAACTTACGCCATACCAAAGTGTTTGACCCGCTAATTTTTTAATACCGCTCAATGATTTCTTGTTTTGCTGCTGCTAAAGTAACAAAACCATTTTACTGATGGGCGTGATTTGGGATTTTATTATTGGTTGCGGCCTGTCTAGGCAAAAATGCGGGGTTGGATAAAGTACTAGAATCTGTGAGGGTATTTAAAAAAGCGGTAAGCTGCCCTATTTCGTAATTGGATAGGGGTATTTGCCCCGATGTTTTGTAATGGGTGAGTACATCCAGTATTGAATAATAACGGCCATCATGCCCATAAGGAAAGGTGAGGGCTACATTTCGTAGGCTGGGTACTTTAAATTTGAGAGAATCGGAGCTATTACCCGTAAAACGCGCCCGGCCATTGTCTTTTAATATAGGGTCCCTAGTAATAGCCGTGTTTTGATAACTGTAATTACTAAAAAGTGGAGGGGTATGACAAGACACGCATTTTGTTTCGAATATTTCATACCCTAATTTTTCTGGTAAAATAAAGGAAGCCTCCCCACGCATCACCTGATCGTATTTGCTATTAGCGGACACGAGGGTTAGCTGAAATTGACTGAGTGCCCTCGTAATTTGATCTAGTGTAATTTTTGATGGACCAAACGCAGCACTAAACATTTTTTTATAGCTAGGACTAGCGCTTAACTGTTTAAGCAGCGCTGGAATATTGGTATCCATTTCATCTGTAGAATGCATAGGTAAAAGCGCCTGCTCCTCTAGGCTAGCAGCTCTCCCGTCAAACATAAATTCCTTTTGCCATGCACTATTAAAAAGGCTAGGCGCATTGCGGGTAGTTAAGTTGTTAACGCCATGACTCAATGGGTGATCATAAGTGGCAAAAGCTGCCGACGGTTCGTGACAAGTGGCGCAACTAACAGTGTTATCGCTACTGAGTACAGGGTCATAAAATAATTTTTTGCCTAGTGCGATGCCTTCTTTTGTAAGTGGATTCCCATTAAAATTGTATGCCGCTTCTGGCCAGCCCTTAGGACCTAAAAACTTTACGGGGGTGGGTTTGTATGAAAAAATAGCGGTTGATCCCATGCATAGCACAGCAAAGGAAAAGATGGTAAATTTTGTTGCAACAGAAATTTTCATACAGGTAAATAGCGGCATGATAAAGGTACAAACGTCTTTATTAATATCTTCATGCAAGAAACATTTAACTGAACCTTATTATGAGAGTCGTTATTCAGCGTGTATTGGAAGCGTCGGTGGTGGTAGATGAAAAAGTAGTAGGGGCTATTGGTAATGGCCTACTTGTACTGCTTGGTATCGAAGACGCGGATAACTTAGAAGATATTACCTGGCTTAGTAATAAAATTACAGGACTTAGGCTTTTTGACGATACAGAGGGCGTTATGAATTTGTCTGTTAAAGATATAGGCGGTGATATTTTACTTATTAGCCAGTTTACACTTTTAGCGAGTACCAAAAAAGGAAACAGACCTTCTTATATTAAAGCTTCAAAACCGCCTATTGCTATGCCTTTGTATGAACAAATGATTTTGGCCTTAAGTAATGATTTAGGTAAACCACTACAAACAGGTATTTTTGGTGCTGACATGAAAGTGAGCCTTATAAATAACGGTCCGGTAACCATTAACATCGACTCTAAAAACAAAGAATAATGACAATTGAAAAAGCACAACAAGACGTAGATACCTGGATTCAAACCGTTGGTGTTAGGTATTTTAATGAGCTTACCAACATGGGCATACTCATGGAAGAAGTAGGGGAATTGAGTAGAATACTAGTGCGTAAATATGGCGAACAATCTTTTAAAGCCGGAGAGTCTGATAAAGATATAGCAGATGAAATGGCCGATGTATTGTGGGTACTTATTTGCCTCGCCAATCAAACAGGTGTAGACCTTACAAAAGCACTTGAAAAAAACTTTGATAAAAAAAATAATAGAGATGCCACCAGGCATATCAATAACGAGAAATTAAAATAATTTTTCCAATATCATTCGGACGGTTAACGCAATAAAAAGTTGGATTTAAAAAGGCGCGCTTGATACAAGCGCGCCTTTTTAAATCGAGTAAACTCAAAAATTATTTAGTCTCAAAAATGCTTTTTTGTTTTGCCATTTTTTCAATGTCGGCAACGGTTCTTGGCGAAGAAGCCGATAGGTTTTGATTACCTGTTGGGGTAATTAAAATATCATCTTCAATTCTTACACCAATGCTCCACCATTTTTTATCGCAGTTGCTTCCTGGTGGAATATAAATACCCGGCTCAACCGTTAACACCACACCTGGATCTAATGTGCGAGGTCCCATGTCATGCACGTCTAAACCTAAATGGTGTGACGTACCGTGTGGGAAATATTTGCGCGCTTCCGCTTCTGTTTTAACAATACCAAGTTCTACAAGGCCTTTGTTAACAACAGCTCTTGCAGCCGCATCTACAGACGCAAATGGTGCGCCAGGTTTACAAGCAGCTATGCCAGCATCTTGTGCTTTTAACACCAGCTCGTAAATAATTTTTTGTTCTGGCGAAAACTTACCGTTTGCAGGTACCGTTCTTGTAACGTCTGCAGTATAACCATGGTATTCTGCAGCGCAATCACTTAATAGTAAATCGCCATCGTTCATTAATTTAAGATTGGTTACATAGTGCAGTACGCAAGCGTTTTCGGCAGCACCAACAATGCTCGGGTAGCCAGGATATTCAGAACCATTTTTCTTGAAATGGTATTCCATAATTGCTTGTGCTTGGTATTCTGTCATGCCTGGCTTTATAGCACGCATAACGTCATTATGGCCTTCGCAACTCATAGCAGCAGCTTTACTAATAAGTGCAATTTCTTCTGGTTGCTTGATACCTCTTAAGCCAGATAAAATGCCTTGTAAACTACGCCCAGCAACAGGCTTGTTGGAGGCAGCAATAGCACTGTCAACAATGGTTGCCATACGTGTTAAAGGGTCAACACTTTTTTTATAAGTGTAAAAAATATCTTCGTTTTTATACGCTGTAAATACAGAATCGATACTTGAAAAATTGATGGTGCTAGCGCTAAATTTATCGTTGGTGAAAACGTTTGCGATTTTATACTTTTCTTGTACGCCTTCAGCTCCTAAAATTTTACCAGTCCATAATTCTCTTTGGGGATCACGGTTTTGAACAAAAATAAATTCGGTACCGGTTTTATCTAAAATGGTTACGGGCTGCTTGAATAACAACAAAACTGCATTAGGTTCTTCTAGACCTGTAAAGTAGTAGAAATTTTTACTTTGAGAATATTGAAAATCTACGTCGTTATTTCTTACACGCACCTGGGAAGCAAAGAAAATACCCACTCCATTTTTAGAGAGTTTTTCTTTAAATGCAGCCCTGCGGCCAGCATGAAACTCGGGTGTTAAATAATCGCTTGGGTAAAGGGTTGTTTGCTGAGCAAAAACCAGTAGAGGAGCCACAAATGTGAGCATCCACAACATCATCTTCTTTTTATTCATGGTGGTTTAAATTTATCCCGCTAAAGCTATAGGATTTCTTTCAGTCAGAGAAAAAAAATGGATAAAGGGGCTAAAGCGCCTTTTTTAGGGAGAATGGCTTATTTTTGCCCTGTATGAGTAAGCCCGCGTTAACCCCACAAGAAAATAATTTTCAGGCCATTATATCGCATGCCAAAGAGTATGGATTTGTATTTCCTAGTAGTGAAATTTATGATGGTTTAAGTGCTGTATATGATTACGGTCCTTACGGGTCTGAACTCAAAAAAAATATCAGGGATTATTGGTGGCATAGCATGACCCAGCTGCATGAAAATATTGTGGGCATTGATGCTGCCATATTCATGCATCCAACCACTTGGAAAGCGAGCGGTCACGTGGATAGTTTTAGTGACCCCTTAATTGACAATAAAGATTCTCAAAAGCGCTACCGTGTAGACCATTTGATTGAAGCCAAAGCCGACAGCTTACGCGCCGCAGGAGCTACAGCAGAGGCAGATGCACTTATTGCAAAAATGGAGGAGCTGCTTGGGTCAGATAATTTTGAAGCCCTGCAGCAATTGCTCGTGGATCAGAAAATTACTTGTACTGTAAGCGGCACTTCTAATTGGACAGCAATTAGACAGTTTAATTTAATGTTTGATACCCAGTTAGGCTCTGTAGCTGAAGACGCCAATACTATTTATTTAAGACCAGAAACCGCACAAGGTATTTTTGTAAACTTTTTAAACGTGCAAAAAACTGCGCGCATGAAAGTGCCGTTTGGAATTGCACAAACTGGAAAGGCTTTTAGAAATGAAATCGTAGCGCGTCAATTTATATTTAGAATGCGTGAGTTTGAACAAATGGAAATGCAATTTTTTGTGCGTCCTGGTACGCAAAAAAAATGGTATGACTACTGGAAAGAAGCGCGTTTAAAATGGCACACAGATTTAGGTATGCCCGCTAGTAAATACCGTTTTCATGACCACGTAAAACTTGCGCACTATGCAGACGCTGCACTAGATATTGAGTTTGAATTTCCATTTGGATTTAAAGAGTTAGAAGGGATACATTCCCGTACCGATTTTGATTTGACTAGACACCAAGAGTTTAGTAAAAAGAAGCAACAATATTTTGATAACGATATCGATGAAGCAACCGGAAAGCCTTATGGTAATTACATTCCGTACGTTATTGAAACTTCTATAGGACTGGACCGTATGTTTTTAGCCGTTTTAAGCAACGCCTACGAAGAAGAAAAAATTACAAAAGAAGATGGTAGTACAGACGAACGCGTGGTGCTTCATATTCCTGCAAAAATTGCGCCTGTTAAACTCGCTATTTTGCCGCTTGTTAAAAAGGATGGTCTTCCAGAAATTGCACGTGAACTGATGGATAGCTGTAAAGGTCAATTCAAATGTTTTTACGAAGAAAAAGATGCGATTGGAAAGCGTTACCGCAGACAAGATGCTATTGGTACGCCGTTTTGTGTAACCATTGATCATCAAACAAAAGAAGATCAAACCGTTACCATTCGTTACCGCGATGCGATGACGCAAGAGCGTGTGCATTTTAGCAAGGTAAAGGAGATTGTGTTGGCGGCTATTGCTTAAAGCCTGTTGCGCGCTATCAGCGATACTTATCCGTATATCTCTAAGTGGATGTCTTTTTTGTCGTAACCTGCTGCCATGATGCGCTCCTTGGCTTCGTCAATCATGTTTTTCCAGCCGCATAAATAAAACTGCGATGGATTTTTAGCTGCTATTAATTTTTCATACACGGCGTGCACATAACCACTGTAACCTCCTTCTGGCGTAATCTCTTCTCTAGAAAAAACAGGATGATAGTAAAAATTATTTTCTAGACTTTCAAGCGCTTTTAATTCCTGGCCGTACAAACGGTCGGTTAATTTTCGACATCCAAATATTAAGTGAATATTTTTGTGCGCTATTTTGTGCTGATGGATATAATGAATCATGGATCTAAATGGCGCAATACCCGTACCCGTGCAAATCAAATAAAGATCTTTATCTAGTGTTTCAGGTAGGGTAAATACGCCCACAGGACCTCTTAAAGTAAGGCTGCTACCCACTTTTATTTCATTGAATAAGTAGGTGGTACCAAGGCCGCCTTCTAATAATACAATAACGAGTTCTATAATATTGGTGCCATCCGGCGCAGAAGCAATGGAATAACTACGCCAGCGCTTGTTTGTTTTTTCGTGAATGGGTAAATCAAGTGTTACAAACTGACCTGGCTTAAAATCAAAAACGTCCAGTTCTGGAATTTGAATCCAAAAACGCCTAGTGGTAGCCGACGCATCTTCAATTTTGATAACGGTTCCTGTACGCCAAGGTTGTAACATGGTTGTAGGGTTTGACACAATTTAAATGAATGCAGCGGAACTATAAAATAAAATCTGCGCAAAAATAGGTGCAGGAAATTTTGGGCAAATAAATTCAAAAAAAATCCGAGGGCTTCGCCCTCGGATTTTTCGATCTCAAAAATTTTCTCGAATATTTTTTAAAACAATCTCAAAAATTTCAGATCTAAATGTTTCAGAAAATTTATTTAGGATCTAGTGATAACTTAATTGTTTGCGCTAAATCTGCTAAATGCATTTTTGTCATTTTGTCTGAAGTAGAAGCTGCAGCTGCGTTTACGGTGCCTTTTAAAGCAACCAATTGAGCGCGTGCAATGCTGTTTACATCACTACGGCTATTGTAACCAGATCCGTAAGGATTACTAAAGCCGCCACCGCCACCAAAGCTAATGGTGATACCACCAGCGCTTGCTTTTGGATTGATGATCGCATCTAATTTATCTACATAGCTCTTTTGTAGCATTCTACGGTACATGTCTACCGCTTTACCAGACTTTAATTCGCTAAATAAATCGTTTTGTAAATCGTTGATCATTTCTGTAGCAGCATATACTTTGTCTGCGCCAAAACGTTCTACGTTTGCTTGCATACGGTGTAAGCGGTCTGTGCTTAACATAGAAGCTAAAGCACTTTCTTGTGCACCTGCAATTGGATCTGAAGAACCAGGAACGTTTATTTTATCCCAGATTTTCTTGTCGATCAACCAAGTTGGTGTTTGGAATAATTGTCTATTTAAAAATCCTAATGCATCTTTTTGATGTTGCTTAGGCGTTGGTTCATAAACAGATTCACCGCTTTCAGAAGTTTGGAAGGTTTCATATACACCACCTACGTTGCGGCTAACATGTCCTACATATCTTCTAAATTGACCTAATAACTGACCATATATTACAGCTACGTTTTCGTTTAAATCACCTTCTTCTTTTGTGTATTCAGGTAATTTAACAAGTAAACGCTGTAAGTTTTTGATACCATAGTCACTTGCTTTAACAGCGTTGTCACTTAGGTCTTCAGATTGGCTACGTGGATCCTGTTGGTTGCCACCTTCGTAAGTACCAAACCAAGCACGCGGATTTGCTTTTAATGTTTCAGTGATTAATTTGTTGCTCGCTAATTTGGTTTCTTCTTCTGTATTACCAGCGATGTAACCATAACCCCAACGGATAGCCCATAAATCATAATCGCCAATGCGCGGGTATAAACCTGCTTTAGAGATATTATCTTCTGGTTGTGCTACATAGTTAAAACGAGCATAGTCCATGATAGAAGCGGTGTGACCGTTTGCTTCAACCCATGTTTTATCACGTAATTTTTCTACTGGGGTTTTGCTACTGCTTCCCATGTTATGTCTTAAACCTAGAGTATGACCTACTTCGTGTGAAGACACAAAACGAATTAAATCACCCATTAAATCATCATCATATTTCATGCTACGAGCACGTGGATCAACAGCTGCTGTTTGAATCATGTACCAATCGTGTACAAGTTTCATAACGTTGTGGTACCAGCCAATATGGCTTTCTAAAATTTCACCACTGCGCGGATCGTGTACGTTAGGACCATATGCATTTTCTGTTTCAGAAGCAAAATAACGTACTACTGAGTAGCGCGCATCTTCAAGGCTCATAGTCGTGTCATTTTCTGGCCACTCTTTACCTACAATTGCATTTTTGAAACCAGCTTGTTCAAAAGCTTTCTGCCAGTCGTTGATACCTAAAATTAGGTGCTTACGCCACTGCTTTGGAGTTGCAGGATCGATGTAATAAATGATTTGTTTTTTAGGTTCAACTAGTTCGCCTTTTTTCCATTTTTCTACATCAGCATCTTTTGGCTCTAATCTCCAACGAACTGCAAATTCTTTGTTCTCCACTTTTTGTTGGTTGTCGCCAAACACAACATAATCATCGGTAAAGAATCCAACACGCTTGTCTGCAATCCTTGCTGCCATTGGCTTTTCAGGAAGTAGTAAAAGCGAAGTGTTTAATTCAATAGTGATAGCGTTGTTGCCATTTGCTGTTGGAATAGAAGCAGTTGGAGTAGGGCTTGGTCCACCAAATCCACCACCAGCTGCCGAAGAACCAAAAGTTTTTACAGTTCTGATTTCGGTGTTAATTGGGTAACTAGAAATTTTGTCGATATAAGATCTATCAGAAGAAATCTGCGTTAAACTTAATGAACGTTTTACTTGAGAACTTACACTTACTAAAGGGTTGTCACCTTTAAAGTAATCTGTAACGTCAATTACAACGCCAGAACTATCTTTTGAGAAAGCTGCAATAGGGAAAGCTGCAGCAATCGCGTTTAAGTTAGAGTTTGTAACCGCTTTGTAAATATCATCGGTTGGGTTTGCATTACTAATAAGTGCAATACCACGTAAAAAGATGTTGCTGCTTGGTCCTTTTTCGAAGGCCATGGTTTGTTGGTTGGCAATTTCACCACCATATACACCACGTCCGCCGCCAACTGCAGGCACTTTTACATAACGGGTAACCGCTAATATTTCACGACCTAAAAGGCTATTAGGAATTTCAAAGTAGTACTTGTCTTCCACTTTGTGTACGGTAAATAAACCCTTTTGTGACACGGCTTTTGACGTAATCACATCTTTAAAAGCTTTAGGAGCCTGACGTGCACCGCCTAAACCTGGCATACCAGCCATGCCAGCCATGCTTGGCATACCAGCTCTACCACCTGGTGCTTGCGTGGTGTCTCTTTGTTGTGCGGTACCCATTGTTGTAACTAGGAGCGCCGCCGCGATAAAATAGTTTTTCATTGGTCAATTTAGTTGTTGAATAATGCTTTAAAGATAGGGCTGTAAATAATTCAGCCCTATCTTTTTTAGATGAACTTTGATAAATGGCAAAAAAAATAAAAAAAATCGGTGAAAATTTGTGGATTTCTTGACATTAGGGCGCTTATAATGAGTTAATTAGGCAGTTATACCCCCTTCTTGTATTAATTTTTTGCAACCAAATTTGTCTATTTCAATAAAATACCTAATTTGTAAGCTCCTAAGGGGTTATTTGAAGAAGTTTTATGTTTAAAACGTTTTTTTAATTAGCATTGTAGGGACAAATTTTTAAATCGGTTTTATTTATTTAAAAAACAAAAAATCTATCGAATCATGGCTGAGACAAAACCAACTGCAACAGCTGCAAAAAGTAATGCATCTGCAAAACCTAACAAAAGCAGTAACTTCATTGCAACAATCGCTCCAATTGCTTGTGTTATTGGCGGTTACCTTATTTGGCGCGTATTATTAGGAAGCGCTTCAAATTTTACTTCTCCTGATCCTGATGCTAGCCATTGGTTTTGGCCTAGTCACAAAGGACCTAAAGGAACTTTTACAAAAATGTATGAAGGTGGTATTGTAGTACCTATCTTGATCGCAAGTTTCTTAGTGGTATTAACTTTTGCTATTGAAAGACTTTTAACAATCAGACAAGCAAGTGGTAATGGCAACATTGCTGAGTTCATCAGAAAAATTCAATTCCACCTTGCAAACAAAGAAGTTGACAAGGCATTAGCAGAATGCGACAAGCAAAAAGGTTCTGTAGGTAATGTTATGAAGTCTGGTTTGTCTAAGTACAAAGAAATGATTTCAAACACTGAATTAGATACTGAACAAAAAGTTTTAAATATTCAAAAAGAAATCGAAGAAGCAACTGCGCTTGAGCTTCCAATGCTAGAAAAGAATTTAGTATTCTTATCTACAATCGCATCAGTAGCAACCTTATTAGGTTTATTTGGTACGGTACTTGGTATGATCCGTTCATTCTCTAAATTAGGTGATGAAGGTGGTGGAGAAGCTGCTCGTGAATTATCTCAAGGTATTTCTGAGGCACTATACAATACGGCTTTAGGTATTGGTACTTCTGCAGTAGCAATCGTTATGTACAACGTATTTACTACACGTATCGATGCTATCACTTATGGTATTGACGAGTCTGGTTTCACATTAACTCAAAGCTTTGCTGCGAACTACAAATAGTTGTAACAACTATTATGTAATCCAATAAGTTTTGAATCTTAATCTGAAAACCTACTAAATTATAAACAATGGGAAGAGCCAAATTGCCACGTAAGAGCACCAACATAGACATGACGGCTATGTGTGATGTGGCGTTCCTACTATTGTCGTTCTTTATCTTAACAACAAAGTTTAAACCTGCAGAAGCTATTGCAGTTACCACCCCAAGTTCGGTAGCAGCAAAAGTAGCACCAGATAAAGACCTTGTGTTAATTACGATCGACAAAGACGGGAAAGTTTTTCTTACGATGGATAATGAACAAATTAAAGAGGTAGTTGCAAATACACTAAACACAACCATGAACCTTGGATTGGACGTAAATGCGTTTAAGAAAGCAGGTTTTTATGGTGTACCATTTAGTAGCCTTGCCTCCTATCTTCAAATCCCTGAAGAAAAGCGTACCGGAGCCGTATTAACAGGTATTCCTGTTAAAGATTCTAGTGATAATCAATTAAACACCTGGATTCGCGTTGTAAAAGATGCTTACATGGGTAAAAAAATGAATCTTTTATTAAAAGGCGACAACGCTTCAAAGTTCCCTGCATTCAAAGCGGTGATCGATGCTTTCAAAAAGAACGACGAACAGAAGTTCCAAATGGTAACCAATCCAGAAAGTGTTCCAACTGGCTCTGAATTATGGAAACTTACCATGGCGGGTGAGAAGAGAGACGAATAGACAATATATCATTCACGAAAATTAAATGCTACTATCATGGCAGAAATGGATACATCGAGTGGCGGGGGTCATAAAAAGGGCCCCGGGGTCAAAAAAGGGAAGAAGCTATCTACCCGTGTAGACCTAACACCCATGGTTGACTTGGGTTTTCTACTCATCACATTTTTTATTTTCACCACAACCATGAGCCAGCCAACTGCGCTGAAACTCATGTTGCCAAAGGATGCAGATAAGCCAGAAGAACAAAATAAAGCGAAAGAGTCTGGTGTTATCACACTTTTACTAGGAAAAGACAATACTGTTTTTTACTACGAAGGTCAATTAGATAACACGGCTTCTAACTTTAAATCTTCTAACTTTTCTGGAATTCGTGAAGTGCTACTTGATAAAAAAAGACGCACTCCTGAAAAAGATTTGGTAGTGGTGTTAAAAGCATCTTCTGAAAGCACGTATAAAAACGTTGTTGATATTTTAGACGAAATGTCTATTAATGTACTAAAGCGTTATGCATTAGTGGATATCAGCAAGCAAGAAGAGGAGCTCGTAAAAATATCTGTTGCAAACGCTGCACCAGCAAACTAATTATTTAAAGAAGAACCGATCATGGACGTAAACAAAATATTAACAGCGGATATCCTCGATATTTTATTTGAGGGTAAAAACAAAGCGTATGGTGCTTATGACTTAAGACGCACTTACGAGAAGCGAATCAAAATTGCCCTTATAGGCACTTTTACTATCATCGTTCTTTTGTTCGTTGGTTCTTTTGTTGCTAATTCATCTTCTAAAGGCAAATCTCAAATTATTGTTGAAGACGTTAATTTGGAAAGCGTAAAAGAAGAAAAGAAGCCTGAACCACCGCCACCGCCACCACCACCAAAACAAGAGCCTCCAAAAATCGAAATGGCAAAATTCACCCCTCCAAAAATTGTGAAGGATGAAGAAGTAAAGCCTGAAGATGAAATTAAAGAGGTTGAAAAATTGGAAGACACTAAAATTGGTACGATTAACCAAGAAGGTGCAAAGGATGAGGGTATCGTAGCGCCTCCAGTAGAAAAAGGTACTGGTACGGTAGAAGCGCCAAAAGAAGAAGATTACGATAAAGTATTTACCGTGGTACAAATCCCTGCAGAATTCCCTGGTGGACTTCCTGCATGGGCTAAATACCTTGAGCGTAACCTGAATCGTGACTTACCAGTTGACAATGGAGCACCTCCAGGAAAATACACTGTCATTGTATCATTTATCGTTGATAAAAACGGCGGTATCTCTGAAGTACAAGCGGAAAACGATCCTGGTTATGGAACCAAAGAAGAAGCGGTTCGTGTAATTAAAAAAGGACCATCATGGAAGCCAGCCGTTCAAAACGGTAGAAACGTAATTTATCGTCACAGACAATCTATTACATTCATGGTTTCTGAAGAATAATTTGATACAATTGTATCTATAAAAAGCCACCGAATTTCGGTGGCTTTTTGTTTTCATTCCATTTCGTGTACTTTTGATAAAATTTAAAGTAAGTGGCAAGTCATGTAATTGATTGGGATGATACAGTGGTAGCACTTGCTACACCGCCTGGTATGGGTGCGATTGGCGTTATAAGAGTTAGCGGCGCACAAGCCTTTTCTATTTTAAATGATTTGTTTCCTTCTAAAAATTTATTGGAACAAGCTTCGCATACGATTGTGGTAGGCATGTTAAAAGACAAGGGCAAAGTGCTGGATGAAGTGGTGCTCTCTTTATTTAAAGGGCCTAAATCATATACCGGAGAAGACGTTATTGAAATTAGTTGCCACGGTTCTGGATATATACAATCACAAATTATAGCAGCCATTACCGCGCGCGGTGCAAGGCTTGCTAAAGCAGGAGAATTTACGCAGCGCGCGTTTTTAAATGGCAAATTAGATTTGGCACAGGCAGAGTCTGTAGCGGATTTAATTGCCAGTAATTCTGAAGCAAGTAAGCGAGCAGCTATTTATACTATGCGTGGTGGATTCTCCACCGATTTAGCAGCACTGCGTGAACAGCTCATCACTTTTTCGGCACTCATAGAATTGGAACTTGATTTTTCTGAAGAAGACGTAGCTTTTGCCGACCGTTCTGCACTGCATACCCTAGTGTCAAATTTGCAAGGGGCCACAAAGCAACTCGTAGATTCTTTTGCACTTGGCAATGTGATTAAAAACGGCGTGCAAGTAGCTATTATTGGAAAACCCAATGCAGGGAAGTCTACTTTATTAAATGCACTCTTAAACGAAAATAGAGCCATTGTTAGCGATATAGCAGGCACTACACGTGATACTATCGAAGAAGTAATTAATATTGATGGCGTTTTATTTAGGCTTATTGATACCGCAGGTATACGCACACAAACAGATGATGTAATTGAGCAGTTAGGCGTAGCTAAAAGTCTCGAAAAAATGAATGCCGCTGATGTAGTGGTATATCTTTTTGATGCGCAAACAACAAGTATACAAGACATTACAGTAGTGGCTACCGAGCTTACGAATAGTGGAATTAAGCATGTACTTGTTGCCAATAAAATAGATTGTATAGATGCCGCGGGACTTGATCAGCTCGCAACAATGGAAAGCGTTGTTTGTATTGCGGCAAAAAATAAAACGGCTATTGATACACTTAAAAATGCACTTGTAACAAAAGCAGTTGGTGGTGATTTACAAACCGAATCTACGGTGGTAACCAATGCTAGACATCACGAAGCGCTTGTTAAATTAAGCGAAGCACTAGAAGATGTGAATGCAGGGCTGCATCAAAAAATTACTGGAGATTTACTCGCCCTCGATATTAGACAGTGTCTTCATTATTTAGGACTCATTACTGGGGAGATTACCAATAACGATCAGCTCGATTATATCTTTTCTAAATTTTGCATCGGGAAATAGCTACTCTATTAATTTCTGTTATGCTTAAAAAGCTCCTTTTAATTTACTTCATTGCAATTGCATATTTTGGAAATGGGCAAACGGTTCGATCCAGCCAATTCATTTATGATACGGCTACTTTTGCATCCTGTCATGCATCTACCATTGTTGAAACACCCAGAGGAATATTGGCAGCTTGGTTTGGCGGGAAATTTGAAGGTGATAAAGAGGTTAATATTTATGCAAGCTGGCTGGTTAATAATAAATGGTCTACTCCATTTATTATTGCAGATGGATTTGTAAATGATTCAACTAGATACGCTTGTTATAATCCCGTTTTATTTTTAGCGCCCAACAATGAGCTCTTATTATTTTATAAAATAGGACCTTATGTGCAAGGCTGGACTGGTTGGATGAAAAGATCAATCAACTATGGAGCTACTTGGGGCGCTCC
This sequence comes from Chitinophagaceae bacterium, assembly GCA_947459295.1. Lineage (GTDB taxonomy): Bacteria > Bacteroidota > Bacteroidia > Chitinophagales > Chitinophagaceae > Sediminibacterium. Next base: position 20,003 of record CANHCY010000002.1, on the reverse strand, counting down.
AGAAAAGCTACCTGATGGCATTTTAGGGCCTATCAGAAACCAGCCCTTTATGGTTGGCGACACACTCATATGCCCTTCGAGTACAGAAAAAAATGGGTGGAAGGTTCATTTTGAATACACTACAGATTATGGCAAATCTTGGACAAGGGGGCCAGACCTTAACGACGCCAATCCAATTACGGGCATACAGCCTACTGTTTTAAACCACAGTAATGGTGTTTTACAAGCACTTACTAGAAGTCAAAATGAAACCGTTAATGAAACCTGGAGTTATAATAGTGGTAAAACTTGGACACCTTTACAACAAACCGGATTAATCAATAATAATTCAAGTATTGATGCCATTACATTAAATGACGGCAGACATTTACTTGTTTATAATAATTGTAAAGCACCCAATAGATCGCCACTTCATGTGGCAATTTCAAAAGATGGAAAAAATTGGGAGCCCTTACTAGAATTAGAAAATGAGGTAGGCGCCGAATTTTCTTATCCTTACCTCATTCAAACAAAAGACCAAAAAGTACATATTACGTACACTTGGAAGAGAAAAAAAATAAAACACGTTGTGTTAAAGGTTCGGTAAGTGAAGGAGAGCGGTAATTTCACGAAACGAGCTTTCTTTTTCAATTTCATCAAATTGTATACTGCCTTTATGAATGCTTGCAATAAGTTTAGTTATTGCAAGGCCAATACCAAGCCCTTGTTGCTCTGCTACGGCTCTATGGTGTTGTTCAAATAAGCGGTATTTATTGAGCGCGGCCGCCGTGGTGTGCATGGTTTGATTGCTGATATGAATACTCTTTCCAGTGGCGTCTTCAAAAATGTGAATCCTAATGGGCGTTCCTTTTTCCGAAAACTTACAAGCATTTTCAATTAACTCCCTAGTTGCCATATGAATGAGTTTAGAAAAAAATAAAGTAGGCTTTGGCTCTGTATAATCGAGGTCTTTAACTCGATCAAATTTGAGCATAACACTTTTTATAACATCTATAATATGGTGCGGATCTGGTACTCCATCTTCTAAAATTTCATTTAATTGTAACGCTTTTTGGAGTGTGTAATAGGTATTTATTTTATCGTATGTGTTTAAAAGGCGTTCAGCACTTATTTGAAGGTAACTGCAAAGGCTTTGTAATTTTTCATTATTAAGACTTATTGCATTTTCGGCAATTAACGTATTAAAATTAATGATCCCATTCATTGGGTTTTTAAATTCGTGCCCAACCATGAGTTCAATCGTTTTTTCAAGTAGGGCTGCTTTTTGGCTTTGTAGTTGATTTAATTTTTCATGCTTGGAGAGCCTAGTTTCTATGGCGCTTAATAGATCTTTTCTTTTAAATGGCTTGTGCAAGTAGTCGTCGGCACCTAAATTCATGCCGGTTCTTAAATCGTTAGATTGCACTTTGGCCGTTAAAAAAATAAAGGGGGTAATAAATGTTGGATCTTTTTTGAGGGCCGTAAGTAATGAAAATCCATCCATCTCGGGCATCATAATATCACAGATGATTAAATCAAAGGCTTTGTGCATGAGCGCCTTTATGCCTGCTGCTCCATTTGCAATAGGGGTTACTTCATAGCCAGCCATTTCTACAATTTCTTGTATCGAATCTCTAATGTCTTGTTCATCCTCAATCACTAAAATTTTTTTCATTCAAATTTGTTGTAAGGGAAACTAATTAAAATCGCTGTTCCTTTATGGGTGTTACTTTTTATATGGATTTGTCCAAGATGCTGTTGCACGAGGTAATGCACAAGCATCAGACCTAGGCCTGTGCCTTCAATATTTCCCACATTGCTGCCTCTAACAAAAGCCGTAAAAATTTCACGTTTATATTTTTCTGGCATACCAATTCCGGCGTCCACTACAAGCAGGGTCCACTTGTTTTTTTCAAATCGAATTTGCGCCCGCGGCGCTGCTTTGCCTGGCGAATATTTGCATGCGTTTGAAAGTAAATTTTCGAAAATCATTTGAAGCATATTGCTATCAGCGATTTGTAATTTTCGATCACCTTTTGTTGTTACAGTTATATTTCTGCCGTCTTTAAAGGGCATAAATGATTCTGCGGCTACTTTATGTAAAATGGATACCACATTACAGTTGCTTAATTGCAAGGCCAGGTTCCCGGATTCAATTTTACTAATGAGTAAAAAGTCGGTGAGTAGCTTGGTCATTTTATCTACTTGATGCGTAATTCTGGTCAAGTATTTTGAAGCTGTTATGGGCATTTTTTGAAACTGATTGGCTACTTGCATTTCCAAAATTTCGGCACTCGATAAAATAATGGATAAGGGCGTTCTTAATTCGTGAGAAACAAGATTAATGAAATTTGATTTTAATTGACTTAACCTGCGCGCAGCGCGTTCTCCTTTTTTATGTTCCTGCTCGGCTCTAATTATATCAGTGATATTGGTAAAAAAAACAGCCACATGTAGCTTATTGGTATTGTAGTCGGTGAATTTTGTAAAATGATAACTTAACCGAATTTTATTTTTTTGTGTGTCTAGTAACCATGCCACTTTATTGGTGTGGATATATTTCTCGGTGTTCGCATAGGATATAAAATTTTTTGAAAAATGTCCGCCGCTACTTTTTATACAATCAAAAACATTATTTAGGTTAGGGCCTGCTGTTTGCCGCCACATTGGGTTGGCATAGGTTAACTGTCCATCGTGGGTGCATACGATAACGAGTTGCTCCATTGCATCTATTAATTGCCTAAAGTCTTTTTCACGCTCTTTCTGTAATTTTTCACGGTGTCTAATATTGGTAATATTGATGCCATAGCCAATTACAAAATCGTGATGTCCTTGTTGATCCCGGACTGGAAAAAATTTACGAAGATTAAAAACGGCATTACCTTTTTTGTCTAGGTTCATTTCTTCAAATTCTACTTGCATGCCTTCTGCCAAAGCTTCTGTAAAATAAGATCTTCGATTGATGGCTAGCTCGATGGGCTTTTTAAATTCGGCACAGTATTCAAAATCGTCTTTACCAATAATCCAATCTCTATTGTCTCTACTAGAAAGCGCTAGCTTATTGATGTATAAATATTTATGATCGGTATCAAAAATGGCAATATCTGCAGGGATATTAAAAAGCAACTGCCTGAAAATGTCGTTTTCTTTTTGTAATTCATGTATCAAATTCATAGGATCATCCATCTTTATTTGATTTTAGATTGTTGTACCTGTATCACTTCAGTTGCGGTATTGGTTAAAAGTTCTAACAGCTTTGTTTTATCGATGGGCTTTTGGATATATCCACTAATATGGCTAGGGTCTTCTCTTTTTGTAAAATTTTGGTAACTAGTGGCACTAATCACAATGATCCGGGTAAGCGGATATGCCTCTTTGTTGTTTTTGATGGCCTTGATTACCTCGTATCCATCCATAATGGGCATGTTAAGGTCAAGTAATATAATGGTTGGAATATTTTTACCAAGGTTCAATTGCCTTATAGCCTCCTCTCCATTAATTGCATCTGCGGTGATACAATCAAAAGATTGCAGCAAGAAGTGAAGCAAAGCCCTGTTTACTTCGTCGTCGTCTACTATGAGTAACCTACATTTTGAAACCTTCAAAAGCATATCAGAACAAGCTAGCACTTTTGAGTAGGAACCCCCATTTTTGCCCCTCATTTGGGCCATGTATTTACCGCAAATTTTTATTAGACAGCTTCCGCCTAAAACCATAAATTAGCGAATGCATTCATACATTTTACCCTAAAACCTTGTTATGCAAACACTTAAATCTGTCATCCTTACATCTGTTTTATATGCTTTTCTTTTAACCACCGGTATGGCGCAAACCAAAAAAGGAGGGAATTGGACCCCGCTTTTTAATGGCAAAGACCTAACTGGTTGGAAACAACTAAATGGCAAAGCAAAATATGAAGTGATCAATAATGAAATTGTGGGTGTTACGGTTTTGGGTGAACCCAATTCATTTTTGGTAACAGACAAAAACTATGGCGATTTTATTGTAGAGCTAGAATTCAAATTAGACGATATGATGAATTCTGGCATTCAATTTAGAAGTGAAAGTAAACCCGAATATTTAAATGGCAGGGTGCATGGATACCAGTATGAAATAGATCCGTCGCCTAGGGCCTGGACGGCTGGCATTTATGATGAAAGTAGACGCGATTGGTTGTATCCAGTTTCCTATAACGAGCCTGCTAAAACACTTTTTAAATTTCAGGCATGGAATACTTGCCGAATAGAATGTATTGGCAATAGTATACGTACTTTTTTAAATGGCAAACCGGTAGCAAGTTTAGTAGATGATTTAACCCCCGCTGGATTTATTGCACTTCAAGTGCATTCTATTGCTAAAGCGGAAGAGGCGGGTAAAAAAATTAGATGGAGAAATATTAATATTCAAACCACCAATTTACAACCTACACCACTTGACCCCACATTTGTTGTAAACCTAATGCCCAATCATGTATCGGAGCAAGAAAAAATGCAAGGGGTGCACTTACTTTTTGATGGTAAAACGACAAACGGTTGGAGAGGTGCTTATAAAACTGGTTTCCCAGAAAAAGGTTGGAAAGCGCAGGATGGCATTTTAACCGTGCAGCCTTCGGATGGTGGAGAGTCTACCAATGGTGGCGATATTGTATCTGAAAATGAATATGATGCATTTATTTTTCAGTTTGATTTTAAAATAACAGCTGGCGCTAATAGTGGTGTAAAATACTTTGTTACTGAAAAAGAAAACAATGCAGGTTCTGCCATTGGTTTAGAGTATCAAATACTTGATGATGCCCTACATCCAGATGCCAAATTAGGATCGATAGGTAATAGAACCCTTGGTTCACTCTATGATTTAATTCCATCCATTAAAGAAAACCGTGCGCGCCGTAAAATTGGCGAATGGAATAGAGGAATGATTAAAGTTGCAAAAGATGGAACGGTATCGCATTATTTGAATGGCTGGAAAATGCTCGAATACAAAAGAGGCGAACAATATTTTTATGCATTAGTGGCTAAAAGTAAATATGCCAACTGGCCTAATTTTGGTATGGCACCTAAAGGCCGTTTGCTACTTCAAGACCATGGCAATGAAGTGTCTTTTAGAAGCTTAAAAATGCAAGTCCTTCAATAAAATCAAGCCTTGCTTTGATGCCACGAAATAGCAAGTGGTTTTTCGGTGGCAGGAATTTTTGCTTGCATGACAGCTTTTAATAGTTGCATGGTGTCTAGTGCCAATTGTTTGCCACTGTAATGCGCATACGAAATCGTAGGAGGTAGTAAGCTAGGTAAACCCGTTTCACTGATTCCAAATAAATCCATTGAAGATGCTGTGGCCTGTAAAGCCTGCCATGCGCCAAGTAGTAGCGTATCATTCATGCAAAAAATGGCATCGTATTTTTTTTGAACTACAGCTAATGTACAAAGCGAAAATGCCTCTACACTGTTGGCAGCATACGCTACACTAATATTTTTTTCGAGCGCTGACACTTTATCTATAAATGCGTTTAAAATTAGCTCGGTTCTATTTGATGGGGTCGCGTCAAAAATGGCTAGTATATGCCGCTTATTTTTTTCAACTATTTTTTGTGCTACAAGATTTGCAACCGCTTCAATGTCTTCTTTAAAATAGTGCACTCCAGCGCTTGGCAATGTTCCGCCAACTACAATAACTGGCACACCCAGTTCTTTAATCTTTTTAAATTTTGGATTGCTGGGTAGTAACGGATCTTGGCAAATGATAATGCCGTGTACTTTATTTTGTTTGCAAAACTTTATTTGTGCAGTGGTGCTAACCGTATTATTTGTAAGCGGTAAAACGAGTACACTATAATCTGCGTTCTCCGCTATTTGATTGGCTGCGTGTAAAAAATCTTGAAAATATTTTGAAGGGGTAACCGGAATAAAGAGTGCAATAAAATGACTACTTCTAATGGCGTTGTAAACCGTATTAGGGTTTGGAGAATAATTTAATTTTGCAGCCGCCGATAAAACTTTTTTTCTAGTTTGTACCGAAATATCAGGGTGACCTTTAAGGGCTCTGGATACTGTTGAAATACTAAGCCCTACTGCGGCAGCTATTTTATGTAGCGTAGTGTCTGACATAATTAAAATTAGTTACTTTTGGCCTAATCTATCATAAATATGCAGCATTCATTTAGTTACGAGAAAAATAAAGTGATTCAGGGGGTACGTTATCATTTTGTGCAGGACAGGGCCGTAAAAATTTTAGTGATTTTAATCAACGTGTTCGCAGTTGTTTCAGCAGCACTTTTTTATTCAAAAAAAATTAGACCTGAACCTTTTTTATTAGGGTCGGTACTGTGGCTTGTAATGATGGTTACTTTTTGGTATATCATGCCGCATAGTATCTATAAAAAATCATCAACTTTTAAAGATCAATTCACGATTGATTTTACGGATACAGAGGTAACGCTCTCTAACGATAGAGGATCTGTGCACTGGAATTGGGACAAGTTCTCTAAGTTTTTTGAAAGCCCTCATTTTTTTCATTTGTATTTTGATACCAAATCTTTTTTTATAGTACCCAAAGAAGGAATGCTAGAAGACATGCGTCACGAACTTAGGGGGCTGCTCAATAAAAAAATTGGATCCTAGTATACTTGATTATAAAGCCTTTTGCATTTCATAATGCGGGATGGTGACTTCTTCAAATTCATCGCCGATAATCTCGTAACCTAGTTTTTGGTAAAAGCCAACTGCTGATTTACGGGCATGCATATGTAGCATTTTATAACCTCTATCACGGGCTACGTTTTCGGCAAAATTCATAATCACCCTTCCAATCCCTTTTCCTTGAAGACCAGAAACCACTGCCATTTGACGCAAACGGATGATTGTTTTATTGTCGGGGGTTAAAATACAGCAACCTTCTAGATCGTCATCTTCAAAAAAACCGATTAAAATATCATCTTTTTCTTTGTCTAAATCGGCTTGATCAAAGGTGAGACCAAGTGGATTACGCAGTATTTGGAACCTTAAATCAACCATTTTCTGGTAAGAAGGCGATCCAAATTCAATTATTTTTAATGACATATTCGGCGCTTTAACTACAATATAGGCATGATTTTCATGATTTTAGACGCTACATCTCCTTTTGTGCATAATTGAGCTGCGGGGCTGTGGAAACAAAAATGCCCGAAAAGATTGCTTATTTAACAAAAAGTATATTTTTGCGCCGTAAACAAAACTTTTTACAATGTCAGACATCGCAACAAGAGTTAAGAAAATCATCGTTGACAAATTAGGCGTAGATGAAGCAGAAGTTACAAATGAAGCTTCTTTTACCAATGACCTCGGTGCAGATTCACTCGATACCGTTGAGTTAATTATGGAATTCGAAAAAGAATTCAATATTTCTATTCCAGACGAGCAGGCTGAAACCATTACTACAGTTGGCCAAGCTGTTGCCTACTTGGAAGAGCACGCTAAATAAGCATTCTATTTAGGAATAATTTTTTTTAATCCGCCTTTCTAAAGTTTTTGCTTTGAAAGGCGGATTATCACTTAATCAGGTTTAAGTTATGGCACTTAAAAGAGTTGTTGTTACGGGAATTGGTACGCTAACCCCAATTGGGAATAATCTAAATGATTATTGGAACAATTTATTAGCGGGCGTTTCAGGGGCAGCACCCATTACTCTTTTTGACGCTTCAAAATTTAAAACACGCTTTGCGTGTGAGATTAAGGGCTTTGATCCAACCGAATTTATGGATCGCAAAGAGGCCAGAAAATTAGACCGTTTTGCACAAATTGCCCTTGTTGCTAGCGACCAAGCTGTTGCAGATGCGGGTATCACAAAAGACAACGTAGATCCTGACCGTGTAGGTGTCATTTTTGCAAGTGGCATTGGTGGTCTCGTAACTTTTCAGGAAGAAGTATTAAACTTCGCCGCAGGAGATGGAACACCTCGTTTCAATCCTTTCTTTATCCCAAAAATGATTTTAGATATTGCTGCCGGACAAATTTCCATGCGACATGGATTTAGAGGTCCTAACTATGCAGTGGTAAGTGCTTGTGCCTCCAGTACCAACGGTATTGTTTGCGCAGTAGATACCATTAGATTAGGAAAAGCAGATATCGTTGTTGCTGGTGGTGCCGAAGCCGTAATTGGTGAAGCGGGTATTGGTGGATTTAACGCCATGAAAGCTATGAGTGAGCGCAACGATGACCCAGCAACTGCTAGCCGCCCTTACGACAAAGACAGAGATGGATTTGTAATGGGAGAAGCAGCAGGTGCCCTTATTTTAGAAGATTATGACCACGCTATAAAACGTGGCGCCAAAATATATTGTGAAATCGCTGGTGGCGGTGCTACTGCCGATGCGTATCACTTAACAGCTCCTCATCCAGAAGGACTTGGTGCATTAAATGTTATGCGCGCTGCATTAAACGATGCTGGTATGCAGCCAGAAGAAATTGATTATATCAATACGCATGGTACTTCTACGCCGCTTGGTGATGGCGCTGAAACAAAAGCCATTACGGGTGTATTTGGAGAGCATGCCTACAACCTCAATATTTCAGCTACAAAATCCATGACAGGTCACTGCCTTGGAGCTGCGGGTGTTATTGAAACCATTGCCTGTATTCAGTCAGTGATTCATGATATTGTACCGCCTACCATCAACCATTTTACGGACGATCCAACCCTAGATCCAAGACTTAATTTCACATTCAATACCCCTCAAAAAAGAGTGGTGAATGCTGCATTGAGTAATACGTTTGGATTTGGCGGACACAATGCATGTGTGATTGTCAAAAAATTTATAGCTTAAGTTGTGCAATTTTTTAAGCAACTTTTTTCCTCCTCATCATCAAATAGTTTTGATCAGCAATTAAGAAATGTACTCGGTTTTAAACCAGGTAAACTACTCTTATATTCTACTGCATTAAGTCACCGTTCTGTAAAAGATACTGCCGAATCAAACAATGAACGTTTAGAATATTTAGGAGATGCTGTGTTGAGTGCTATAGTGGCTGATTATTTATTTAAAAGATATCCTTACAAAGGCGAAGGTTTTTTAACGGAGATGCGCAGTAAGATGGTGAATAGGCAACAACTCAATGACGTTGCATTAAAAATGGGTCTTCGAAAATTAACGATGTATAATAAATTTGACAACGCTTTAAAAGGAAGTCAAATTTTTGGCAACACGCTAGAAGCTTTGGTGGGAGCGGTTTACCTCGATCAAGGCTATACTAAAACACATGCGTGGGTACTCAAGCAAATTGTGATACCACATATGTTTGTAGACGATTTAGAACAGATTGATATTAATTTGAAAAATAAATTAATTGGCTGGGCTAGTAAAAATGGAAAAGTGTTAGACTTTGAACTCGTTGAAGAAAAAATGGAAGGAACACGCAGGTTATTTACTATTCATGTTACGATCGACGGCGAAGTGATTGCACTTGGTAAGGGTTACAATAAAAAAGATGCGAGTCAAGTTGCCGCGCAAGTAGCCGTAGAAAAATTAGCGCTATAATTTCAGCGCATCCATTTTATTTCGCTTCAATAATTTCTTGACAGAGTTCTACAAGCACACCGCCAGTATCTTTTGGGTGTAAAAAGCAAACCCATTTATTATCGGCCCCTCTTTTGGGTGCATCTTGGAGTAGCGTAAAGCCCTCATGTTGCATACGGGCCATTTCGGCGTAAATATCTTCTACTTCATAAGCGATATGGTGGATGCCTTCCCCTTTTTTGTCAATATACCTAGCAATCACCCCTTCAGGGTCTGTAGAACACAAAAGTTCAATTTTACTGTCACCTACTTTAAAAAAGGCGGTGTTTACTTTTTCCGAAGCCACCAGCTCCTGCTTGTAACAGGTTGTGTTTAACATTTTCTCATATAATGGCACCGAAAGTTCAAAGTTTCTGACCGCGATTCCAATATGTTCAATTTTTTTCATGCTGCGCCTGTTTTTGCCTTTACGAATTGAGAAAAAATGAGTTTTTGAACCCCTTTTGACCCGCAATTATAAACCTATTGCAGTACTTTTGTGTTTAGAAGTCAAGCAAATTTTAGAATATTATGTTGAAATTACCTATTTACTTAGATAATAATGCCACTACCCCAATGGATCCAAGGGTTTTAGAGGCTATGATTCCTTATTTTACCGAACATTTTGGTAATGCAGCGAGCCGTAACCACCCTTTTGGATGGGAAGCAGAAGAGGCGGTGGATTATGCACGTGAGCAAGTAGCTAAACTAATTGGTGCCGACCCTAAAGAAATCATCTTTACGTCGGGTGCTACAGAAGGTGATAACCTTGGTATCAAGGGTGTGTATGAAATGTATGCTAGTAAGGGCAACCATATCATCACTTGCACAACTGAGCACAAGGCAGTGTTAGATACCTGTAAACATATTGAGCATTTAGGTGGTGAGGTAACTTACCTTCCAGTTGCTGCCAATGGTTTAATTGACTTAACAGCACTTGAAGCTGCTATTAAGCCAACCACTATTTTAATTGCCATCATGTATGCCAACAACGAAATTGGTGTGGTGCAACCGGTTAAAGAAATTAGCACGATTGCTAAAAAGCATGGAGTATTATTTTTCTCTGATGCGGTACAGGCTGTTGGTAAAATTCCAGTAGACGTAAACGCAGATGGTATTGATATTATGGCATTTACAGCGCATAAAATGTATGGTCCTAAAGGGATTGGTGCACTTTATGTTCGTCGTAAAAATCCTCGTGTTAAAGTAACTGCCCAAATGGACGGTGGCGGACACGAAAGAGGTATGCGTAGTGGTACTTTAAACGTACCAGGTATTGTCGGTTTTGGTAAAGCATGTGAACTTGCTAGACTAGAAATGGCTGCAGACGCTGAGCGTTTAAGTAAGCTAAGAGATAAGCTAGAAGCGGCTTTAACACAAATTGATGAGTCATATGTAAATGGTAGCACCGAGCACCGTTTACCACACGTTGCAAATATTTCTTTCAAATATGTAGAAGGAGAAGGCTTAATGATGGGCTTTAATAAAACCATCGCACTTTCTTCAGGTTCTGCTTGTACGTCAGCATCACTAGAGCCTAGTTATGTATTAAAAGCTTTAGGATTAGGGGATGATTTAGCACATAGCTCACTTCGTTTTGGACTTGGAAGATTTACGACCGACGAGCAAATCGATTATACCATTAAAGCGGTTACTGATACGGTTTTAAAACTTCGTGAAATGAGTCCACTTTGGGAAATGTTCAAAGAAGGTATTGATTTAGATTCTATCGAATGGGCGCACCATTAATATTAAAAATTATTATTTTTACCCTTTCAAAATAAAAATATGGCATACTCAGAAAAAGTTATCGATCATTATAGCAATCCTAAAAACGTAGGAACTCTAGATAAAGCAAAAAAGAATGTAGGCACAGGTTTAGTAGGTGCTCCAGAATGTGGCGACGTTATGAGACTTCAAATTGAAGTTGACGACGCTTCTGGTGTTATCACTGATGCTAAATTCAAAACATTTGGATGTGGCTCTGCTATTGCTTCTTCATCACTTGCAACCGAGTGGTTAAAAGGTAAAACAGTAGATCAAGCTGTAGCAATTGACAACATGGATTTAGTAGAAGAATTAAATTTACCGCCGGTAAAAATTCACTGTTCTGTATTAGCAGAAGATGCTATTAAAGCAGCTATCAATGACTACCGCACAAAAAACGGTTTAGAAGCATTGCAGTTTGAAGAAAAAGGCGTTCACTAATATTATTTAACCGAGCATTCATTTCCTAATGGTAGCTACCGAAAATACAATCTATGTTAGCGAAAAGGCTAAATCCAAAGTTTTACAACTGATGGAGGATGCTGGCGTTACAGGCGATAGTAGTTATTTTTTGCGTGTAGGCGTTGTTGGGGGTGGATGCTCTGGTCTAAGTTACAAGCTAGATTTTGACAACGAAATTAAGCCCATGGATCAGGTTTTTGAAGACAATGGGGTTAAAGTAGTCACCGATCTTAAAAGCTTTTTATACCTCGTAAATACCGAGCTTGATTTCTCAGATGGCCTCAATGGCAAAGGTTTTTATTTCAATAACCCCAATGCAAGTCGCAGTTGCGGCTGTGGGGAAAGCTTTTCTGTATAATTTAACTTTTTACTTTTTAAGATTGCCCAAGAACAAGTAGTTTTGGGCCATGCTAAATATTAGCCTTAAAGAGTGGAAGCAGTTTTTTACTAGCCTAACTGGCTACATTGCGCTCTGCATTTTTTTACTTCTTACTGGACTACTCTTATTTGTTTTCCCGGATACTAGTATTTTAGAAATGGGTTATGCAACCCTTGCTGGTTTTTTTAATATCGCTCCTTGGTTGCTTATTTTTATGATTCCTACCATTACCATGCGTAGTTTTTCTGATGAATACAGGTCGGGTACTTTTGAATTACTAAAAACACTACCGATTCGCCCAGCCGTTTTAGTGTGGGGCAAGTATGTTGGCGCACTACTTGTTGTAATTTGTTTACTCCTGCCAACGCTATTATATGGCGTGGCCGTAGAATCTTTATCTGCAGTAGGTGGCATAGATATGGGTGCTACTGCCGGCTCTTATTTGGGACTTTTTTTACTAGCAGCCGTATTTGTTGCTGTTGGTATTTGCGTTAGTAGCTTTACAAATAATACGGTGGTTGCATTTATTGGCGCAGCTTTTGTTTGTTACTTATTATTTGCAGGTTTTGAAGCGGCAAGTAGGCTTTCATTTTTTGACGGCAAGGCAGGGTATTTTATAGAAGTGCTGGGTATTAAATTTCATTACAAAAGTATTAGTAGGGGCGTGATACGAATGGATGACCTTATTTATTTTACTGTGTTGATCGTTGGTTGTTTGCATTTCACCAAGCAAAATATTATTAAGCGCTAATTGCACTTTCAAAGTATGTCTCAAAAATATTCAAATATTATTATAGGTTGCTTACTGGTTGCTGTCATTTATGCCTCCAATGCCTGGTTGCATTATAGCATAGACCTCACTGCCGAAAAGCGTTACAGCTTAAGTGACGCTGCAAAAAAATTATTAGATAAAAAACTAGATAGTACCATTAGCATCGAAGTTTTTTTAACTGGGGATTTGCCAGCCGATTATAAAAAGCTAAACATTGCCACCGCCGAAATTTTAGAAACGTTTGCATCTAATGCTGCTGGTCCTATTAAGGTTTCCTTTACAGAGCCTGGAACTGGTATTGTGGATGAGGACGCAAAAGTAAAATATTTTGATAGCCTTAGTGCAATGGGCGTTGTGTTTGAAAGAACAGCTATAACCGAGAGTATTGAAAAATCTAGTTCACAACTTATTGTACCATCTGCATTAGTTAGGTATGGTAATAGACCGCCCGTAGCTGTTGATTTAAGAAGCAGTCAAAAAGTATTCACTAGTTACAACGTTATTGAAGCAGTTGAACCTAAAGAAGATAAAGAAGCGACCCGCAATGCTGCAGAAGCATTACTCGAATATAAATTTGCTGCAGCAATTGATAAGGCTACCAAAAATAGTTATCCAACAATTGCATATTTAGTAGGTAATGGCCAGCCCACCGATTTAACGGTAAGTGATTTAGGAGAAACATTAAGAAACGATTATAACCTTGGTATTTTTGATTTAAAATTGGGATATCCAAGTGCAGCAAAGATTGATTTGCTTTTAATTGTGAAACCAACTATGCCGTTTACAGAAGAAGATCAATTAAAAATTGATCAGTATGTTTTAAATGGCGGAAAAGTGATTTGGTTTGTAGATAAACTTCATGCTGAGCTGGATAGTTTAATGCGCACCCAAGCTGGATATACGGCTTATGATCGAGGATTAAATATTGATCCACTTTTATTTAAGTATGGCGTTCGTATTAATGGTGATTTAGTACAAGACTTAAACTGCGCTAAACTTCCTATTGTGGTGGGTAAAAATCCGGACGGTTCACCTACCATGCAGCGTATCCCCTGGCCTTATTATCCTTTTTTAACAACGCCGTCTGATAATCCGATAACCAAAAATATGGACCGGGTATTGCCTATTTTTCCATCCAGTATTGATACCGTTAAAGCGCTTGGCATTAAAAAAACAATTTTACTCGCTACCGATACTAGTTCACGTAGTATTGCATCGCCAGCATTAGTGTCATTAAATAGTGTGCAATCAGAAGCGGATTTATACACGTTTACAAAAAGTCATATTCCTGTAGCGGTTTTACTAGAAGGAAAGTTTTCTTCTTTATTTGCCAATAGTGTTGGTAACACTGTTATTGATTCGGTGAAGCGTGTTACCGGGCTACCTTTTTTAAAGACAGGGATTAAAGATGCCAAACAAATTGTGGTATCAGACGCAGATATTGTAACCAATGCGGTTACTAAAACCACGGGCCCACTTCCAATGGGAGAACTTCCTTTTGAAGCATTTCAATTTGCCAACAAAACATTTTTACTTAATGCTATTGATTACTTGGTTAATGACAACGGCTTATTTGAGTCTAGAAATAAAGTAGTGGTATTGCGCCTGCTCGATAAACAAAAAGTAGTCGATCAAGAAAAAATTTGGCAAGTGGTAACTATCGGAGGACCAATTTTACTTTTGTTATTTATTGATATCCTTGTTTCATTTTGGCGCAAGAAAAAATACGTATAACACTTAATTATGACCGCATCACATCAGTTGGTTTATTTCATTTTTGCAATCGTTTTAGTACTTGCGCTTATACTAGACCTTGGGCTACTTAGTAAAAAAAATAAAACCATTACTATTAAGCAGGCCCTTTTTCAAACCTTATTTTGGGTAGCACTTGCCATTGGATTTTTTGTTTTTGTTTGGATCAAAGAAGGTCAAAAAACAGGACTCGAATACCTGAGTGCCTATTTGATGGAGTGGAGCCTCAGCGTCGATAATATCTTTGTATTTATCTTAATATTCAACGCCTTTAAAGTAAATGAAAAGTTTTACCCACGCGTATTACTAGTGGGTATTATGATGGCTATTGTATTTAGGGTACTCTTTATTACCGTAGGGGTAGCACTTGTCGAACAATTCCATTGGCTGCTATACATTTTTGGTATTTTCTTACTCTATACTGGATTTAAAATGTTTACCTCCAATGAGTCTGAAGAATTTGATCCGCATGATACGGCGGTATACCGGTTTTTAAAAAAATACCTGCCGCTTTCAGGAACTGATGGTAACGGAAAATATGTAATTAGAGAAAACGGCAAGCCGCAGTATACGTCTTTGTTTGTAGTAGTGGTACTACTCGCAGTGATTGACCTTGTATTTGCACTAGATTCCATACCTGCGGTTATGGGTATTTCTACTGACAAGCTCGTTATTTATACGTCCAATATTTTTGCAGTACTCGGTCTTCGTTCTTTGTTTTTTTTGCTTAGAGGCGCCGTTTCAAAATTTGATTATTTACAACAAGGCATTGCCATTGTACTCGTGTTTATTGGTGTAAAAATGCTTGGTGAACATTATCTAAACCAAGTGTTGAGTAAAAACACTCAGGTGGTTATCTCACTTCTATTTATTGTTTTTTGTATTGGAGGGTCTATTGTATATTCTATTTATAATAGCAAAAAGGGTACACCTAAAGATGTTGTGGACGGATCTTTGTCTTAATTTACCTGTATGAAATACACGGCAAATGATATCGCAAGCATACTAGAACTTCCGCTTACTCAGGCAAGTAGTATAGTGTTAGAGCAGCTTTTGACGGATAGTAGACGACTTGTATTTGCACCCCAAACTTTATTTTTTGCATTACCCGGTCCGCGCAGAGACGGACATGAATTTATAGAAAGCTTATACGATCAGGGCGTTCGCTGTTTTGTGGTGAACAAGCAAGTTGATCTTTCTGAGTTAAAAACATATTGCACAGAGGCTATATTTTTTGAAGTGCCTAATTGTTTAACGGCCCTTCAAAAAATTGCAACCTACCACCGAGCCCGTTTTGAAATGCCTGTAATTGGAATTACTGGCAGCAATGGAAAAACCACCGTTAAAGAATGGTTGTATCAGCTCCTGCATACAAGTTTTAATATTGTAAGAAGTCCGCGTAGTTTTAATTCTCAAGTTGGTGTACCACTTAGTGTTTGGAAAATGGATAATTCATATGATTTGGCCATTTTCGAAGCAGGCATTTCTACTACTCATGAAATGGAGCAGTTAGCTACTATTATCAAGCCTACTATTGGTGTGTTAACGCATATGGGGCCAGCGCATGCAGAAGGTTTTAATAGTATGTCCGAAAAAATAAAGGAGAAGCTTCAGTTGTTTGAATTGACAAATACATTTATTTATGGCAAAGATCAAATACAAGGCTATGACCTAGAAAGTGACGCGTCTGTTTTTAAACGCCCCGTAATATTTTATTCTTGGAGTAGAATAGCGCCAGCAACCCTAGTTGTTACAAGTGAAATCAATAAAGGAAACCATACGCTTTTAAGTCTTTTATATGCAGGTGATTTGTTTGAAGTAGAAATTCCATTTACAGACAAAGCATCTGTTGAAAACGTAGTGCTTTGTATCCTTACGCTACTCGCAATTGGTAAAGATTTTACTTTTATTACTGAACGTATTAAGCAGCTCACAGCTGTTGATATGCGCATGCAATTAAAAAAAGGCATTAACGGCTGCACGTTTATTAATGATAGTTACAATTTAGATTTCGATTCTTTTGTAGCCGCTGGTTTTTATTTGCAAGCCCAGGCTGCTGAGCGGGCGTCTAGTATTATAGTGTCTGATTTTTCAGAAACAGGGCAGTCCTCTAAAGACTTGTACACTAAAGTAGCCAAGCATGCTGCAGCGCTACATCTCAAACGGTTTATTGGAATTGGTCCTCAAATAAAAAAGAGTCAATCTGTTATTGAAAACGAATTTTCTACAACGGCAACAAAACTTTATTTTTTTGACAGTACGGAGTTGTTTTTACAGCAGTTTCGTTTACAAGATTTTTCCAACGAAATTATTTTGTTGAAAGGCGCTCGTGTTTTTGAATTTGAGCGCATTGCAAATTGGTTGGAACAAAAAATGCACGAGACCGTACTCGAAATTAATTTAACGGCGTTGGCGCACAACGTAAAGCAAATACAAAATACAATCGGGGCATCTACCAAATTAATGGCAGTGGTAAAAGCATTTTCTTATGGAAACGGAAGTGCAGAAGTTGCAAGAACCCTTGCTGCTGTTAAAACAGATTATTTAGCTGTAGCCTATGTAGACGAAGGTGTTGAACTTCGAAGGGCTGGTATTCATTTGCCGATAATGGTGATGAGTCCCAACGAGGCAGGCTTTGAAGCCTTGGTAGCCTATGGTTTAGAGCCAGAAATTTTTTCATTTGAAATCTACGAAGCCTTTGCCACTTTTTTAAATGTTCAGGGCATTGAAGCCTATGGCATTCATTTAAAAATTAACACGGGTATGAACCGTTTGGGTTTTGAACCCTCGGACGTCCCACTACTAGCTCAAAAATTAGTGTCGGATAAATGCATGGTTGTTAAATCTGTGATGAGTCATTTGGTGGCTAGTGGTGCGCCGGAGCATGATGCCTTTACAAGGGAGCAAATAGACATATTTGAAAAGGTTTGTAATATATTAAAAGAAAATATTGGATATTCATTTATTAGGCACATTGCAAATTCACAGGCAGTACAAAGGCATCCGGGGTCTAGGTTAGATATGGTGCGTGTAGGCATTGGACTTTATGGCACGAGTGCCGCAGCAAATAGTGTAATTCGAAGAGTGGCCACTTTAAAAACGACCATAGCGCAAATTAGACAGGTGTCTGCAGGTAGTTCTGTTGGCTACGATAGAGCGGCAATGATGAAAAAAGACACACGCATAGCAACCGTGCGTATAGGCTATGCCGATGGCTATGACAGACGCTTTAGCTGTGGAGCCGGTAAAATGTATATAAATGGCGTTTTATGTCCGGTGGTTGGGCTTGTATGTATGGATATGACTATGATAGACGTATCAGCAGTAAAAGATATTTCGATAAACGATGAAGTAGAAATATTTGGCGAACATATTGCTATTGAAACCCTTGCTGCATGGTCAGGTATTAATATGTACGAGATGATGAGTGGTATTAATGCACGTGTAAAAAGGATTTACATAGAAGAGTAAATCTTATCTTTGGACCAGTTTAATAAAAAGCGACACCAGTGAAAGCAAAACATCTTATTGGAATTATAATTGCCATTTTATTTTTAGACCAAGCGCTTAAATTTTATATCAAGCTCAACTACCACATTGGCGAAGAGCATCTCGTATTGGGTACTTGGTTTAGACTTCATTTTGTTGAAAACGAAGGCATGGCTTGGGGATGGAAATTTGGTGGCGATTTTGGAAAAGTAGCACTTACACTATTTAGACTGGGTGCTGTTATTTGGGGTAGTTTTTTACTACGTGATTTTTTACGCAAAGGCATGCACAAAGGATTTATTATTTGCGCAGCTATGATTTATGCAGGCGCACTTGGTAACTTAATTGATAGTTTATTTTACGGATTGATTTTTGAGCAAAGCGATTATTTCGCGCAAAATGTTGCACATTTATTTCCGGCTGCGGGTGGCTATGCATCTTTGTTTCACGGAAGGGTTGTAGATATGTTTTATTTCCCAATTATTACAGACGGGCAATTTCCAACCTGGTTTCCAATATGGGGTGGCGAAGGTTTTGAATTTTTTAGACCTGTTTTTAATGTAGCGGACGCATCTATTTCCTTAGGTGTATTTATACTCCTAATTTTTCAAAACAAATTCTTTGTAAACCCTTTACCAGAAAGCGGTTCAGAAGATGACACCAAAGCTGCTTCAGACAACAGTGTTGCTGGGAGCTAAGCTCAATTGCTGATTAATTTTTGTGATATTATCAAGCGTTGTTACTGCAATTTTTTCTAGGGCTTCATGGGTAAAAAAACCTTGATGACCAGTAATGAGTACGTTTGGAAAACTCATTAACCTTTGTATCATATCGTCCTGAATAATCGTATTTGATAAGTCTTTGAAAAATAATTTTTCTTCATGTTCGTATACGTCTAAACCCAGTGCGCCAATGGTTCCATTTTTTAAGGCGTCGATTACTGCTTTTGTATCTAGTAGTCCACCTCTACCGGTATTAATGATGGTCACTCCTTTTTTTAGGTAGCCCAGTGTTTCTGCACTAATAATATGTTTTGTTTGTTCATTGAGTGGGCAGTGCAAAGAAATAATATCTGACGCTAACACTTCAATAAGTGGTGCGTACCTCACACCAACCGCTTCCATTTCTTTATTGGCGATCAAATCAAAAGCGGTTACCTCACATCCAAAACCAAGCATGATTTTACAAAATGCTTGACCAATATTTCCAGTGCCTATAACACCTACTTTTTTTCCATGTAAATTAAAGCCCAACAGTCCGGACAAAGCAAAATTTTGCTCCCTAACGCGGTTATACGCTTTATGCGTTTTTCTTGTGAGGGTTAACAAAAGTGCAACTGCATGTTCTGCTACCGATTCTGGCGAATAAGCGGCAACCCTGCATACTTTGATGCCGGCCATTTTTGCAGCTTCTATATCTATATTGTTAAACCCAGCACATCTAAGGGCGATGGTTTGAACGCCAAGGGCCCTCAGGCCTTCAATAACGGGGGCTGATGCCTGGTCATTCACAAACAAGCAAACAGCCTGCGCGCCCTTTGCTAGGCTCATGGTGGCAGGGTCTAAGGCTTGGGTAAAAAATGCCAATTCGTGCCCAAATGCTTGATTTGCAGACTCGAAAAATGCGGTGTCGTGGGGCTGGGTAGAAAAAAAGGCAATTTTCATAGGGTAAAGGTAAGTCCTTGCTTATATTTATTACCTTTGCAGCCTTAAAAACAGGGCTGTAATTGCATTACAGAACCGATTAACCCACAAAGGTATGCGTGTAAAATATCCAGAATTCCAGGGGCTTCATCTGCCTAGCATTGAGCAATCAATTTTAGCTAAATGGAAAGAAGAAGAGGCGTTTGAACAAAGTGTGCGTTTACGTGAAGGTAA
>CANHCY010000001.1 GCA_947459295.1 Chitinophagaceae bacterium | reverse complement strand
TATATTCAGATGGCTTTTCGGAATTTACTTCTTCTGATATTACTATATTTTTAAAAAATGTCTCAATACCAAGAGCTCTAAGTTTATTCCTTTGTGTAATTGATCTACCATCAGTAATAAGAGACATTTCCGTTCCTTCTGAAAGCAACTTTTCTAAAAACACCTTGGCGTCTTTATAAAGCTGAATAGTAGGAAAATGGTTTCGATAGGTATCTAAAACCATCTGCAATGTGATTTGATTATTTGAACCATCGATGATCTGCTCAATCCAATTTTCGCTATTATTTAAAATTGTCTCAAGTGAAATGTGCTTAATACTCAGGTTTTCATAAACAAATTCAATTCCAGATTTTTCAAAATCGCGTTCTGAATATAATGTATCATCTAAATCAAAGACAAAAATTTTACTACTTGGTAAAATCATCTTGATCTAAAATTACTTCGGAATCAAACCTTAACATAACTCTATTCTCAATCCAATTATCATTAAATATTATCGGCTCATTCATCATATATTCCGATATGATATATTCTGGATAGTTAGCGCCGGAAGCATATGATAATGGAAATCCACCACCAAACCTAGGATTTATCTCAATTCCAATAATTGCATTAGTTTCTTTACCTATAAAAAACTGAATCGTTAAACACCCTTTCGCACCCTTTATGAAGCTTAATTTATCCTTAAGTGTCTTATAAAATTCAAGTTTCTCAGTCTTTCCTTTACTTATTTCGCCTCCTCTTACCTCTATTCTTCGTCTTGGAACTAAACATTTTAAATCACTATTTTTATCATAATAAGCATCAATTGTATACTCATGAAAATCCTTAGGATTGATATATTCCATGAACATTAACTTTGGATTATTCAATAATGAATCAGTAAGTTCTTCTTTAGAATTAATTAAAAATATGTCTTTACTTAAACTGCCGTCATACGGCTTTATGAATAAAGGAAATGATGGATTCTTTTTATCAATAGCACTTGGAACTTCAATCTTAAGATCTTTAAATAAAATATTGGTTTGGCGTTTATCTCTACACTTTGAAATAAAATCAAAGTCAGATATAACAAGCTGAATATTTTTTGATAAAAAAAGGTCTTTTGAATCGGACAAAACAAGTAGTTCCGTATCGATTGTAGGTACAACAATTTTAATTTGCTTCTTGATACAAAGTTCTAATATTGAATTAATATAATTTTCATTATCCACTCTTGGTATAGCAAAGTATTCGTCGGAGATTCTACAGGCAGATGACCATTCTGGATTTGCTTCTGCGGTATAAACTTTAGATGTAGGAAATTTTTTCTTTAGCTCAACCTGAAACGCACGAACAAGTTCAACTCTTCTACCAGCTGATGTTATTAAAATATTGTTCACTTATATTTAAAGTTTATCAATTATTTTATTGTAGGAATTTTCAACACTATATTCATTACATAAAAAATCAAAACCATTTTTACCCATTGTAATTCTCAAGTTTTTATCTAATAATTTTATTATATACTCAAAAAAAGCTTCAGAATCATTTGTCAAACACTTAAAACCAAATTTATTATTAACTGCAATTTCGCCGATATCAGTAACTAAATCGGTAGCACAAATAACCGGTAAGCAATTTTGTAAATAACTTAAAATACGAGAGGGGAAATTCGGGATTGTAAAAAGTGGATTTAAGAAAATTAATCCGACATGAGATAGTCTAATTATTTCTTCATATTCAAATTTAGGCAATTCTTTTATAAGTAAAGCATTAATTATACCCTCGGCTTGAATCCATTGACTAAAATTATTATACTCCGTACCATCTCCAACTATAAGAAAAAAAGCTTCTTTGATAGATTTGCAATAAGTAATATTGATTTTTAAAAAATCAATCCCTTGGGGTATTCCTAGGTTTCCTCCAAAAATAAATATTACCTTATTTCTAGGTATATTGTATTTAATGTATAAATCAGTCTCCAATCCAAAAGAATTCTTATTTACTTCAATAGAATTAGGGTTTACCTCTAACTTTTTCTTTTCAATTTCAGGGTTGTTTTCAATTAGATAGTTGAGATTAGCGGGCGACATACAGCCAATAAAATCTGAAATTTTATAAAGTACTTTTTCTTGTTTTCTAAAATAATTATAAACTATTCCACCATACTTTAATAAATTTAGATCAACAGCATTTTGAGGGAATATATCTTTTAACAGTAGGTATGTTTTGGCATTAGAAGCCTTTTTTAATTGCTTTATAAGATTGGTAAAAGTTATTGGTGGTGTTGAATAAAGAATCAAATCAATATCCTTATAATTTATATATTTCTTTATTGCTTTGTAATAATAAAATTCTAGAAAAAGAGTTGTAATACCTTTTTCAAATAAATTGGTTTTTTGAATGTTTGTAGTCCAAACATTTAATATTCTTACGCTACCTTCTTGAATAAATTTAGTTTTATTCCCATACTTTCTTTCGGCAGGACTAACAATACTAACTTCATGGCCATTGTCTCTAAACTTTCGTAATAAATCTGGATAAATCCCTTGGACTTCAATACTATCAATTCTAGCTAATGTCAAAAAAAGGATTTTCATTATTCAGACCAAACAACTCTTTTAATATAATCAACATAACTAATTATAATTCTTACCACTTTATCAGAAACATTTGGCATTGAGTAATCTGCCACCTTTCTGAATGATCTTTCCTCTCCACTTTTTTGTAATTCAAGCTGAATTAATCCTTGTGAAATTCTTTCAGGATTTAGTCCAACCATCATTACAGAAGCTTCTTCCATCGCTTCTGGTCGCTCATGTGCTTGCCTAATATTTAATGCAGGGAAATTCAAAATTGAAGATTCCTCGGAAATTGTTCCACTATCAGATAAAACCGCTTTGGAATGTAATTGCAACGCATTATAATCATTAAACCCTAAGGGCTTTAATAACTGAATATTTTTGTGTAAAACAATTCCTTTCGAATCAATCATTTTCCTGGTTCGAGGATGAGTACTAACAATTATGGGTAAATCATATTTTTCTGCTACTAAGTTTAGACTGGAAACTAAACCCGAAAAATTCGAGTCATTACTTATATTCTCTTCTCTATGAGCCGATACAACAAAATATTTGTTGCGTTCTAACTGCAACTGCTCTAAGATATTAGAGGATTTAATTGATGGCAAATAATGATTCAAAACTTCAAACATTGGTGAACCTGTCTTGATTATTCTATCTGCCGACAAGCCTTCACGCAAAAGGTACTCTCTTGCAATATCACTATAAGTTAAATTTATGTCTGAAATATGATCTACAATTTTTCTGTTTGTTTCTTCAGGAACACGTTGATCAAAACAACGATTACCTGCTTCCATATGAAAGATTGGAATATGCCTTTTTTTTGCAGGAATTGCGCACAAACAACTATTAGTATCCCCTAAAACTAAAAATGCATCTGGCATTATCTCTTCTAATAACGGATCAATATTAATTAATATTTTACCAATCGTTTCGGTAGCACTTGATCCGGCTGCATTTAAAAAATAATCTGGCTTACGAATTTGTAAATCATCAAAAAATATTTGATTCAGCTCATAGTCATAATTTTGACCAGTATGAACAATTACATGTTCAATTGCATCAGAATTGTCTAAGGCATTCATGACTCTTGCTAATCTAATAATTTCAGGTCTAGTACCTACAACAGTCATTACTTTTAACTTATTCATAATTATACTATTTCGAAATATGTATCAGGATTATTCGGATCATATGGTTCATTAATCCAAAAGATGGTGTAAAGGGTATCATCCCCAATATTTTTAATATTATGGGTATACCAAATTGGCATATCAACATAGGCAGGATAATCACCATCTAAATAAAATTCATGAATATCTTCGGTTCCAATTCTTCTTAACTGAATTAATGCCTTTCCTTTTATAACAGCAAATCGCTCAATTTTTCTGGTGTGATAGTGGTTACCTCTTGTAACTTCGGGCAAGGTTGTAGAAAATGATGTTTGCCCTGGAATTCCCTGCCGAGCAATTTCTACAAATCCTCCCCTAGCATCTAAGTGTTGGACAAATTTCTTAGGAAAATAGGATGCAATATCCATATAACAACGATAGGTGTTAAAAAGCCTAAATTCAAAATCGTTATTAAGCGCAGGAATCTCGCCTGTTTCTTGATAGGTGTTTTGAAAATATTTTAATTTGACTAATATTTCCGAAACTTTTGCTTCTGTAGTATGGGGAATAAATAATTCATGGGTATTATTATTATCTCGAATGATTTGAATGATTTTTTCAACCAAGTCGCCAACATAAATCAATTTTAGTTCTCCATCAACATCAATTTCAGGGGTTTCACCTCTAGCTATTTGATGACAAAATGTAGCAATTACAGAGTTATAATAAGGGTGACCAAAAGGTCCAAATACATTAGGAATAATTAAACCAGATAATCTTCCATTATTCTTCTTTGCCCAATCGGAAAGGAGCTTTCTTCCTTCTTTTTTAGATTTACCATAGAGATTTTCACGCTCTTCCTGGGTAGATGATGAGATGATTAAATGAGCTTTACTTTCGGTTCTTTCTAATGCCTTAACTAAATTGTTTACTAAGGATACATTAGTTTCATAGATAACCTCTGGATCATTATGACGATTTAAAGCCGCCAAGTGAATAATTACATCACATGAAGAAACGAAAGCATCTAATTTTAATTGCTCAATAAAAAAGTTTTTTTCAAATTCTACTAAAGCGAACTCTTCTTTAAATAGATTTAAGGTTTGGCACAAATGATACCCAATAAACCCGTTTTTCCCCGTTATACCAACCCTTATCATTACGATTTATTTTTAATTGAATCCTATAAATTATAATTAAACCAAAAACTCATCAACATCTTCAGCAAACAATTCCTTTCTAACAATTGCCAATTTTGAAATTAGACTTTTCACACCTTCAACATCTAATCTTTCTGTATTGTGAGAATGATAATCCTCAATTTCAGCCATACT
Organism: Chitinophagaceae bacterium; assembly: GCA_947459295.1. Lineage (GTDB taxonomy): Bacteria > Bacteroidota > Bacteroidia > Chitinophagales > Chitinophagaceae > Sediminibacterium. Next base: position 128,936 of record CANHCY010000001.1, on the reverse strand, counting down.
TCTCTCTCCCTGTGAAAAATACATTGAATAATTTAAATCGCGATTATCTGCTGGAATTCGATAGAAATCTCCCATGTCTTCAGCTTTAGCCATTTCCTCTCTAGTACAAAGCGTTTCATATAATTTTTCCCCATGGCGTGTTCCAATAATATTAATCTCATTGTCCGCTTTAGCTAAGTCTTTTATTGCATTAGCAAGGTCTCCTATAGTCGCCGCTGGAGCTTTATTTACAAATAAATCACCTTGGTTTCCATTTTCGAATGCAAACAACACTAAATCAACAGCATCTTTCAAACTCATTAAAAACCGAGACATATTGGGGTCAGTAATTGTTAACGGAACCCCATTTTTAATTTGATTAATCAAAATTGGGATTACAGACCCTCTTGATGCCATTACATTGCCATATCGAGTTAAACACACTATCGTATCCTGCAAATTCCTAGATTCAGCAATTGCAACTTTTTCCATCATTGCTTTTGAAATTCCCATCGCATTAATAGGGTATGCTGCTTTATCGGTACTTAAGCAAATTATCTTCTTCACTTTATTTTGTCCTGCTGCTTTTATTACATTCTGAGTACCTTCAACGTTAGTTTTCATTGCTTGCATAGGGAAAAATTCACAAGAGGGTACTTGTTTTAAAGCTGCTGCATGAAATATATAATCAACTCCACGAGTTACAGGCTCCACACTTTCGTAATCTCTAACATCACCAATAAAAAATTTTAATTTGGGATTTTTAAAATGATTGCGCATATCGTCTTGTTTTTTTTCATCACGAGAAAATATTCGAATTTCTTTAAAATGATCGGTATTCAAAAAACGATGTAATACTGCATTACCAAAAGATCCTGTTCCGCCTGTAATTAATAGGGTATAATTTGTTAACATGGTAATAAATTAAAAATTTAAAATAATTGCACTTGAAGAATAGCCTACACCGAATCCCACCAACATTAGCTTCATTCCTCTTTTTAACTTACCCATTTTGATTGCCTCATTAATTGCAATAGGTATAGTTGAGGATACCGTATTTCCCGTCTTTTCTAGAAATACAAAGAATTTCTCATCTGGAATACTTATTTTTCTTTTAATATAGTCTAACATATACTTATTTGCTTGGTGAAAAATAAACAAATCAATATCAGAAATAAATACGCCATTTTTTATTAAACAATTATTGACAATTAGTGGGACTTCTTCCGTTGTGAACTTAAATATTTCTTGACCATTCATAAATAAATGATCATCTGATCTAATAAATTCCCCTTCATTATATAAGACATTAAAAGTTGGATTTTTATATTTTAAACCACCGGTCTTTACAATAAGGTTTTGAGCTCCTTTTCCGTCAGTCCCAAAAACAAAATTTAAAATACCCTCTTCTAAGGTCTCACAAATTAAGGTTGCTGAGGCTCCATCACCAAAAATAGTTCTATTCGACTTATCATTAACATGAATATACTTGCTATAAGTCTCAGATGTAATAAGTAAAACTTTTTTTGCAGATCCACTTTTAATCAAACCATTGGCAAGTGATAGGCCATACACAAAACCAGAACAGCCTAAATTAAAATCTAAAGCTCCACAATTATTGGGTAAAGACAGTTCAGAATGAATGATGCATGACGTAGTAGGCAAAAAATAATCTGGACTCTGGGTGCAATACAATAAAAAGTCGATCTCCTCTAACTTGATATTGTGTTTATTAAAAAGTGATTTTGCTGCATTTATTGCTAAATCACTTGCAAATTCATCAATAGCACAGATACCTCTTTCAAATATTCCTGTTTTACTAGATATTTTGTCAGGATTCCATTCAGGAAAACATTCTGATAAGTCCTTATTAGTTATTTTAGTTGCGGGAATATAATATTCAGTCGCAAAAATTTTACTATTCATTAAAAATTATTTTATATAATTGTCTAGGAGTTTTAATCTCCTTAAATATATCATCTTGTAATTGGATTTTATACTCATCTTTTACAAAAGCAATAATACTATACCTTGTCAATGAATCGAAAGTTTCTAAATCATCAAATTTAGTATCGATCGAAAGCAATTCGGAATCTGAATCTTCGAATTGTTGTCTTAATTCAAGTAAAAATAATTGAATTTTATCCATAAATTTAATATTTAAATGATATTGATTTGCTTTTTATATTTAAAGCCCTTGGAGAACAAAAAATAGTATTTGTTAAGTTTTGACCTGTTGGAAATGTAATAACTCCAAATTGAAAAAGAATAAATGGTAGAAAATCTTTTTTACACTTATAGATTGTTTTAAATCCTTCATCGTAGTTACCAAATACTAAATGTGAAAAATCTTCAATAACACCTGGACCACTCTTTCTATCCAAATATTTATGAAAAAAAGGTTTTTCAAATGATAAACCTTCAACTGCTGTACTGAATAGATACTTATCCTTATACTGTGCACCATAAATAACAGGGCCATTAACTTCAAAAATAAACTTTGTGTTCCAAATTCCATTTGTAAATATTAATAAATTTATTGAATTACGTTGATACTGAGAATCAGTAGCGTAAAGTAAGCCATCTGCAATTGGAAAAGCTACACAGGATCTAAATACTTGTTTCCCACCAACAATTTTATTAACTATTGCAAAATTTGACTTAGCCTGCCATATAGCCGCTGCTTCATCAAAATCACCAGTTAATATCCAAAAACAATCTCTATATTTATCATAAATAAGTGAATGAACATGTTCGATAATCCCTTTACTAAAAACATGAATCACTTGAATTGAAAAATCAAAATTTATCCTGAAAACATTAACTTCCTTTCTTGTTATATTGCTAAAATATTCACCAAAATATGCTCCATCAGAAAAACTATTAACGGATTTAACTACATTAATAGATAGTGGCCTTCTGCCATTTAGAGATTCATACACTTTTTTTACTTCTTTAGTTGAAATATCTACGTTATATATAAAATTTTCAAAGCAGACTAGAAAATTATTATTATAAAAATGTATCCCATAAATTATTTCAGCTCTATATAGTCTACTTAAAATGCTAAATTTTAATACACATTTAGTAGATCTTCTACAAGGTAGATTTACTAAAAATGAAAATGATTTATTTTCTAAATCAAAAATATAAATACGATTACTCTTAGAAACCAAAAGATTTTTACTATCAACAAAGCATAAAGAATTAAAACTGTTAAGTTCGGGAAAAATAAATTCCATCAATTATGTGATTTAAAATATTTTCGATTTATAAAAAAATATGGATACGCATTTTTGTTCTTACTTTTTAAGAAATGATACAACTCTTTACTATTTAACAATTCAAATCTAGTTTCTCCCAAATAAAATACTTTTATTATTCCTTTTTTTATTAAATCCTTTGCCAAAGTTCTTTCTGCAAAATGCAACTTACCCCAAACTTCTCTCCTATCCATAACTTCAACTTCTTTAGATATTCCATTTGTTATAATTTTGAATTTTTTTGATTCAAACCAATCTTTTATTGGCCACAAATCATGATTCGATTCTTCCAATACATGAATAATTGTCAAACTATGAGTAAGATCAATGCCCATTCCTAATACCCAAGCACCGTTATCCATACAAAATTTCCAAGATGAAGTATCACCACAACTCGAAGAATTACTGCAATCAAGATTATTTTTAACTATTTCTTTAGCCCTCCTACCGTATACAACCATGGAATTTATTGGAAAACTACTAACTTCAACATCCATTGACTTTAAAAAAAAAGCTGGAATTACACCACTATTTACTCTAGACTTTTTTGTATCGTATATCAAAAACCCATTATTATCTCTCTTAAATTTTCGGGTAGCGTTCATTGCCAAAGTTCCATATGGACTAATATAATCTTTAAGCTTATCAATAATTTGATTAGGCTCTAACCCGCAATTTTTAAGATTATCATATGAAGAATGGATAATTAAAATGCCATTTTTATCAACTCCCATAGAATCTAGCCGAACAAATAATTCATCGAAATTATAATAGTTACTATTCTTGTAGATGAATCTACCCGTATTCAATTTATTTAAAAAGGGAAATTTTAAATAAACAAGACGAACGAAAAATTCAATTAATGGGTGAATTGATAAAATTCGATTAATCATATATTCTTTAAATTTTACTTTGAAAATCAACTATTAATGTAGTTAAAAATACGTTCAGATTGAACATTCACTGATTTTTCGCTTAAAATAAATGCTCTTGCCTTGATTCCAAAAGAGATTAAATCATGATTTGGTAGATTTATATATTTATTTATAGATTTTGCTAGATCACAAATTGATTCAGATTCAGGAATAATACAATATTCATAATATTCATCAGGTATTCCCTTCATTCTGTATGTAATTGTCGGAGTTGCCGATGCTAAATATTCTAATAATTTGGACGGGAAAGAATACAAAGTAAATTCATGGAAAGACAATCTTGGGTTAACCAGTAAAGTTGTTTTCTTTTGCATTTGTATTACTTCATTAGGAGCTACAAATCCAAAAAAGATTATTCTAGAATCATACTTTGCTAATTCTTTTAAATCTTTCTCATGTGGACCTGTGCCACATAACCAAAGTTTTATATTTTTATTTTTTAGACACTTAAATGCCTCGATAAGATGCTTAACTCCATAGGAATTATCTAATGAACCGGCATACATAATAGTAGGAACAACTTCTTTAGATATATAATCTGTATCCGCATGTAAATTCGAATAAATTCCCTCAACCACAATATAATTATCGAGTAGATTTAATTTTCCAGCAATATGCTTTGAAATTAAAATAAATTTATCTATTTTCTTTAATAAATGATATATAATTATTTTATCAATATATTTTGCTGATCTGTAAAATATATTTTTAGTCGAACTCATGTAGTTTGGTAGATCTGGTATGTAAACTACTATATTTATGTTGTTCTTAAATAACTTTAAAATACATAAACTTAATAGTTTTGGGGTACTAAGGCCGTACAAAAAAAAAATATATTTTTGTTTGCAAAATAAAATATTTCTTAAAAAATAAAATAATGAAAATAAAATAAAGAAATGTTTTAAAAAAGGGAAATTTAAATAACCAACACTGTGGTTTTTAGAAGAACCATTTAACATAAAGTTAGATGACGGCACTAATAATTGATTGTAACCTAATTGAAAAGAAGATACTGGCAAGACAGAAACAACTTCAAGGTCTTCATAATATAATCTTAAGCCTTGTATAAATGACAACTGCAAATTATGAGATGCAATATCTAGTCCTTTTGTGCTATTTTTTGAAATATTATCTATTTCAAGAGGTGGATATATTCCCCCTAAAAAAAAATGTTTTGAGGCTAGTCTTTTTTTGGGATTAAACATGCATGTAATATATTTATAATATTAATTTAATGTCGAAAAAATTCTGATATACTATAAACCTCTTTACCAATTGCAGTAGTATTTGTAAAGATTACAAATCTAAATGGATAAAATAATAAAAATAAAAATACAACACTGTACACAATTATCTGATTGTTTTTAGAATTAATCCTGAAAATTGATTTAATAGGTATATAAATTTTAGAAAGTAAAATTATTAAGGTAGGCAAAAAATATAAGCTAATTCGATAAAACCATTCAGAAATAGAAACTAAATTTCCCAGACATACACCAACAAAAAATATTAAAAATAAAACCTTTTCTTCTTTAAGTGATGAGATTTTTTCGTATGATATTAGAAATAATAAACAAACAAAATTGTAAATAAAATTAAAGTGTACTAAATCCCCAACACTATCATTTTTAATTAATTCTTTTGTGAAAAAAATACCAAAAGTACCAAAATCTAGAGGAATTAATTGTGGAAAATAAAAAATAATTACAGAACAAAGCCAAATAATAAAAAGAATAACTCTCTTAATATAAAATGAATTAAAAAAATAAACAGACATAAATATCATAGAACCAACATGTATAGATGAAGCCAAAATTACTAAAAGAGCGAATAAACCAAGCTTACGAGTATACAAATATTTTATTGCATTAAGGAGAATAGATATAGCAAACATCTGCCTCACCAGATTACCCTGCTGAAAAAAAAATTGTGTCGAGATTAAAAAGAACAAACTAGCTGTAAATCTTGGATACTTCGATAAAAAATTAAGTAAAAAGTAATTTGTAAAAAATGTGATAAATGTTAAAAATTGTAAAGCAGTAAATCCAAGATCGAAAAAAATACGATTTAAATATATAAATCCAGGCTCGAAACCTCCACTTGATGAAGTAATTAATGCTATTTGTCTTTGGACTAAATTTAATCCAGAAAATTTTGTGTCAAATGAATCTAAATTATTGTAGAAATCTACATACCCTGAAAAATCTTGCATTGATTTACTTCCAAATACAATAAATATTGATAAAATAAAAGATAAAAAAAATTTAAATATAGATAAATTCTTACTCTCATGAAATAGAATTAAAAGAACAGAGATTAGGAATAAAAGAATAGACCAATACAAATTTTTACGTTTTAGAAAATAAATTAAATTGCTCTGATTGAATAGTTACAAAATTCTACGATAGCCAAGTAAAAGTTCATTAACTACATTTTCTTTACCATGTCTAATCAAAGCTCTACGTCTTGCATTTTTCCCTAATTCTATCAATTTATTTTTATCTGACAATAAATCAATAATAGCACCAGATAAACTCCAAGGATCTCCATTTTGTATTAACAAACCATCTATTTTGTCAGTTACAAGGCTACTTGTCCCGCCTGCCAAAGAAGTTACACATGGCATACCAATTAATAAAGCCTCACATAAAGAATTCGGACTATTTTCTATATGTGAAGTACTCACATATAGATGTGCATTTAACATTTCATTGACAATATCGTTGGAATTTAACGGACCTAGTAAAATCAAATTCGATTTGTTTTTATATAAAGATTCAAATTTCATCAATCTGACAAGAGAATTATCTGATGAAATTCCGGCAACCCGCCATTCAAATTCTAAACCAAATCCATTTAGAATATTAATCGACTGAAATATTACTTCCAAACCCTTATAAACAGAATCTCCTGTTGTAGTATAAATAACTATTTTTCCATTTTTATTGTACCTCCATTCATTGATATAAAAATCATCTCTTAGAATTTCACCAACTCTAAAATAATTAGACATAGGAGCAAGGACTCTCGTAATCCTAAAATCCCAATCGGTTCTGCCAAAAACATTTGATAAATTGGATAAAGCTATCCTTTCGTTAGTACTTTTATTTGAAAACCATAAATAATACAATAAAAACTTAAAATTAAGAGTTAAAATACATTTCAAAATCGAAGTGCCTCGAAAATAAAAATGTTTATAAATGGTGAGATTACCTTGTATTGAAATTACAATAGGGGGTAACCTATTCTTGTGCCTTAAAATATTCGAAAAATCATTTTCAGTTCCATGAATATGAATAACATCAGGCTTAACCTTATCAATAATTTCTAGATATTTATTTGTGATTCTTTTATTGTAAAAATTTGTGTTAATAAGATGATGATATTTTTTTCTTTGTAAAACAATAAAGGATACGTTATCTGAATAAAAATCGTCATTTACCAAACCATAATAGCATACAGTTAATTGAATTTTATTTTTAACCTCATTCAATAAGCTATTCATCCAAGTGCCTGTTCCTTTAGATTCTTGATTAAATTTAATAGGAACATTTGTGAACCATAAAACTTTCATTAAAATGTATTTTACTTACTTTTTTTTATACACTGCAATTATTGTATGACCTGGAATCCATTTAGTTGTATAATTTAAAATATGATTAAGAAAGTATTTAGCAATGGTTAGTTCGAAAACTTTTCTTAAAAGTCTGAACTTATAGATGAAATTAAATGTATTTTTATAAACTACATGAAAAAAGAAATCTTTATGATGTTCTTGTATTGGTTCTGTAATTATACATTCTAATTGTAGATCAAACAGATTAGCAACGCTTGTAAGAGATGCTTCATCCCACATTCCAACATGATGCGGCGGTGAATTAAATATGTTTTTAGAGTCATAAACATATGATCCATTGTTTGGGACACTAATAATTAATTTTCCCCCGATTTTTAAAGCATCTAATGATGACTGAATAAACGATTTTACATCATAAACGTGTTCTAAAACTTGAAAACTACAAACAATATCGTAATACAACCTGTTGCGCAATGAATGATTTTCAATAGACTCATTTAAAACGTTTAAACCTCGACTTGAAGCAATAACTACTTGTTCTCTATTTAATTCTAGCCCAGTACAATCAAGTATCTTTTTATCAATGAGACCATTAATAAAGCCGGAACTACCTGAGCCAACTTCTAATATCTTATCATCATTTTTCAAGAATTTTAATATCTCTTCATGTTCCCATTTCCACGGAACATAATACCAACTTATCTTACTACATTCTTCGTAAAACTTAGAATCTCCTTGAATTGGTGGATAATAAAACTTATACCCTGTAAAATTACACTGATAGGCTGAAATTATATCAATATCCTTAAACAAATTCCTGGTGTCAATATTAAATTTTTTGTAATCTTGAGTTAGACTTTTTGTAGATAAATCAAAAAGGTGCTTAATTTCACTATGAGAAACTAAAGGCGATTTTATTTGTTCATTATTCATTAAAATAGATTTAATATTTAGATGCATTTAGATTTGAAAAAAGATGATACCTAAATAAATTAATACAAAGTTTTATTTTACTCAAAAAACTAATTTTAAAATGATTATATATTAATTTATTTATTTTGGCATTTTCGATTGGATAAAACTCCCAATTTATTTTTTTATTATAGATAGGTTGATTTAAATAAATATTTAGTTTGTCAACGCCGCTATTCACTCCACTTCCATCCTGACCCAAGTTCTTTACTAAACTAACAGGAGGAAAAACTGATAACATATTTTTTTCATTAATGAATAAACAATAATGTACATCACCTAAAAATACTTTTTTCATTACACATGCTAACAAACTAGGCACTATATGATTAGCAACATTATGCAATCTCCATACCTTTTTGGAATCACTGAAGAACCTTTTTTTGTAATGGATACTTAAATCTAAATTTTCAAACGTTTCTTTCGCTTGGTAATACCTATCCCTCCATAAACCAACTCCCCACCCCGCAAATCCAGGCCAAAGATAAATGTTAGACAGCAAATCATCAGGTAAATTGATTGGAAAATTATAACCGGAAATACTAAATATTTTACGGTTATCTTTAAATTTTTCCAAGCCTTTGTTAACAAAATCCAAAAAAGACTTTGCAAAAATATTATCATCTTCTGAAATTATAATTCTGTCATGTTCAAGAAAAACAAATTGTTGCATTTTCGACCAATTTTCATTGACCCCGAAATTTTTTTCTCTAATGGTTATATTTAAAGTTTTAAACCCTTTAATAGAAGGCAAATAATTGATTATATTATTATATCCAAAAAATTGAGATTCATTATATGGAAAGTCAACACATATATAAAGATCCGTTAATTGTGCATAATCACAAGCTGCGAGCGATTCGATACATTGCTTAAAAAGAACATCCCTATGCAATGTACAAATTAAAACAGGGGCATATCTAGTTGTATTGAACATGAATCAACGTTTAAAAAAATGAATTACAAAATTAGAAATACTTTTTCTTTCGTTTGATTCTAAACCGAAGAAGTAAATTGAGGAAATTGACCAAATTCCAGAAATAATTGCTACATAAATAAATCTAAATTCAATTATAGCTATTTTCGGAATTAGAATAAATATTGGTGAAGTTGTTGCAAGAACTTTAATTACTCTTGAATAAGAAACTTTAAATAAGAAATGAATATTGAATTTTAATAATTTTTTCATTAGTAAAAGGACAATAAACAAATTAAATATTGATGTTCCTATATAAATTAAAGAAATATATTGAGGTGGATATCCCATCTTGAAAAGCAGATAAGAAAAAAGTAAACCAAAAATCAGTACAGAACTTGTGGTGATTTGAAACCATTTTATCTTTTCAGACGAAGAAATAAATGCTGAAAAACTGGAAGATAGACTATCAATTAATCCAATAAACAACATTAATTTACAAAAAACTACTGCATATATTGGCACGTCTCCAAGCCAATATTTTATGACCAACTCTGTTTCCAACAGAAATGGGAGTGTAGTTATGAATAGTAAAAAAAAGGAATACTTACTAAGATAGGTGACAAGTTGCAACCCTCTTTGACTATTTACAGATGAACTACTTGAAATAATTTGTGGTGTTGCAGCTTGTACAATATTATTAGATAATATTCTGACAAAAATACTAATACTAGCTGCTATACCAAACGAAGAATTAACAACAGTGCCAAAAAATTTATTTAGAACTAGTTGAGATCCAGTATCTTTTGCAGTTTGAGCAGTTGCTCCTAATAAAACCCAAGTAGAAAAAAAAAACATTTCTTTATATTCACTCAACTTGTTTTGAAATTTCAATCTTACTGACGTTTTGTTATATTTTATACAATATATAATATATAAACCCGCGACAACTAATGTCACAATAGCATTTACTATTGAATAATTAACTATCTTATTCAATGTAAAGAAACGCATACTACTGTACAAGATTAATAGAGATAAAGATTTAACAATCTCGATCATTGAAATAATAAAAAAATTTTCATTGGAATATAAAACTCCTTGATATGGTACACTTACCAAACTAATCGCACTTGTATATACTAAAACCCGAAAAAGAAATAATGCATCAGGGACTCTTTGAGGAGGAAGATTTAAATTGTTTATTACATACCAAACTCCGAATTTTTCAGATAAAAAAATGATTAGTACTCCGATAACTAAATGAATAGTGAAACTTATATTAAATACTTTATTTATTCTAAATTCATCGCTTGATGCATTCGCTAATGATAAAAATCTAAATGTAGTAGTTACCATAGATGCATTAATTAAACCAATAATTATTACTAAGCTACTTACAACACTAACTATTCCATAGTCAGATACACCAAAAAACTTAAACAGTATACGTGTTACTATTAACCCTGAAAAACTGGTTACTAAAAATTTGATGTTTAATAAAATACTATTCTTTAAAATAATCCTATTATTGGACATGTATTATTTGTAATTCAATTGATATAGACTCAAATTTCAATATTACTAATTAACTATCAGGAAATAATTATTCTTTAATGATATATGCAGATGGCATCCATATATTAGGAAGTGTTTTGACTTTGGCATTAGGCAGAATTTCTCTAACAGCCATAGTTTCGCCGGGTGATAACTCATGATTATACTGATCCATTATTAAAATACCCCCAGGTGTCAATCTCTCCCAAAGCAATGGCAGCGCAACTGTTACCACTTCATACAATCCGGCGTCTAAAAAAACCATTTTAAACTGAAGATGATTGTATTTTTTTAAAAAAACGTCCAATTCTTTTGTGACATCTAACTTATGCAAAAATGCTATATTCCCCAATTGTTGAATCTCAATAAGTTTTCTAACAGTTGCCTCATCAGCTTGATAACTTCCTTTTTCAACTTTAAAATCCGCTACTTTATCTGTCTCCATACCACCGAACCAATCAAAACCGTGAACTTGTGTCAACGACTCACTTTCAAAAATTTTAATCAATTTAGCAAATAGAAAAAATGAAGAACCCTTAAACGTGCCTACCTCTGCAATGTGGCCCGCTACTCCTAAAGTCTGCTTGTATAATTCATACAGTCCAAGATACCTTGATAAACTCATATGACCTGTAAAACAGGTGAAATTTTCAACTAAATCCTGCAAAGGAATATCCAAACCCCTATATTGATTTAATGTTTCATAATAATCATCTCTTCTACCATCAAATTTTTTGTACTCAAAAACTCCTTGATGTTGTCGTTCAATATTCATATTTAATTATTTAATTATTAATTCTGCATAACCAAAACCGTCTCTTCCAAAATTATTTCCATTGTAAAACATAAAATATTTATCCTTTACCTTACATACATAGGGATATGCAATCATTTCTGAATCCCATCCAAATGAAGAAATATCTATACCTGACCTATCATCATCCCTAGTCCAATTAATCAAATCCGTTGAATATGCATACCCTATCCTATATGCGCCATCTGAATCTCCTCTAAATGATTTTACATTTCTGTAGCAGAACCACATATGATACAAATTCTTTATTTTGATAACGCATGGCCGACCGGAAGCCTCTAAATCAAATTTAGGGTTAAAAAGCTCAACTCCTTTTCGATGCCAGTTAATTCCATCTGATGATGTAGCCATTACAATCTTATAAACTGGCTCTAACTTACCAGATAAATTAATCCATTCCTTACAAGAGGCATAGAATAAATAATAAGATTGATTTTCTGAGTATACAAAAAAGCCATTTTCCAAAAAAGGATCTTGATAATTTCTGCCAAATAAGGGACCTTTAGAAAACTTATTAAAACTTAATCCCAAATCATCACTTGTCGCAAGTCCAATTGCAGTTTCATAAGGGACTGAAGATGGTCTACTCCATCCTTGATAATAGAAAAATAATTCTTCTTTATTAAAGATAAAACAACAAGGATGAGTTCCAAATTCATCAAATGACCCTAAAACGCCAAGATCAAGGACAGGCTTATCATGAATGTAAAGCACTTTTTCAGGATCACTTTTATCCACATCTATAAATGAAATATAACTTACAAATTTTCCATAAGTATCAGGTTTTGGACGGCAAGTAAAATAAATTCTTAATCTGTCATTTAACTCCAAAATAGTGGGTACTTGGGCATATTGCTGCATCCATTCATACCTATCTATTGGATTGAAAATCATTCCTTTTTTATTCCAAATAAAATTCATACGCTTTTTTTATTTACTTTACTCTGAATTAAACAAAAAATGATATTAGACATTTTGCTCATTTTTAAACCTAATTTTAAAAATGCATTCAATTAGAGTTTTTAATATTTTAAATGTTTGAATAATGATAAAAAATTATATTTTTTACATTCAAGAAATTTTAGAGAAAGTGCTGTATTAATTGAACCAAAATTATCTTCGAAACAATCCCAACTAGCAATTATTTTATCAGAAACACAATTATTTACAAAATTAGATACCAAAAGTTTAGCTAACCCCATTCCTCTAAATTTATCAACTGTCAGAACATCAATTTCTGCTTTCTGATTTGACAATGAAGCTGCATAACATATACTTACAGGATTTCCTTTGTTATCTGTAGCAACTACCCCTCTAGCTCCTGAAATAAAATCATCTTTACTATTCCAAAATTTTGAATCAAGCATAAGACCTAATTCTTGAAAATGATCAAAATTGGAACTACTTACCTTTTCAACGATAAATCCATCAATTTTATTCACATTTAACAAATCTTTACTTATATATTCAAGTCGGATTCTAGTTCTAATTTTAAAACTGAATTCAGAACTCAATTCTTTAAGTTTATCTATCAAAACTTCAGGGGAATTATACAAATGAAAATATTCAGGAATGCATTCACTTCTAAATAATTCTAGCAATTCTTCAAAACAATTAGTTGAATGAATTAACGATGAAAATCCTGCTTTGTGAAGAATAAAATAGTTTTGCCCAAATTGAAAAATACTCCCATTCTGAGATCCACTAATTACGGACTGGGTAATTGGAAAGCCAGTATTTAGATTGTAAGAATGATTCTCAATTCTTTTAAACATTATAAAGATGAAAAGGATGACATTTTTAAAAATTGTTTACTATTTAATCGAATTGGCTTAGACGATTCAGAAATAACAACCTGTTCGTCAGCCATTGTCTTTGTTACTAAGGTATTTGCTCCCAAAAAACAAAATTTTCCGATTGCAATTGAATTAGCAATTGTAGCATTCAAAGCCACAAATGTTTGCTCACCCAACTCAACATTACCGCCAATATTACAATTACTAGTCAGCCAACAATGATCGCTTATTCTTGAGTGGTGACCGACCAAGGCCCCACTCCATATAAAAACATTATTCCCAATTGCTACACATGGATGAATTATGGCAGGAGGCATAATAAAACAATTGTAGCCAAAAGTGACATTTGAAGGCAAATTAGTGAATGGGCTTATAATTGAAACTAATGTATAACCTTTTTCCATGGACTCTGTGCATTTTTGTTTACGTAATGCATTCAGGTCATGATAACCAACAGCTACAAACATATTATACTCAGAAGGAGGATAAGTATTTTCAACTTGTCCAAACCCAATAACTGGTTTCCCTAAGAAATTATCACTAGTTTTAAATGAATCATCCACACAAAATGCTTTTACCTCAAACCCACAATCTTGAGTGGCATAATAATATACAATTTCTGCAATTTTGCCTATGCCAAATATTACTATTTTTTTTTTCATTATAATTCATTTAATTGCTTTCTATCAATTTTCCCATTTTGATTTTTTGGCAAAATAGGTAATATTTTAACTATTCTAGGTACCATATATGGCGGTACAATCTGTTTTATATCATTCAATATAATTGTCGCATCCTTTTCTAAATTATTGACACTAATAAAGGCAACAATCTGACCAAGTTCAGCACTAAGCTTTTGATAAATTACACCAACTTCATCCACGTATAAAAGCGAACTAAAGGCCGCTTCTATTTCCTCCAACTCAATTCTATAACCCATATGTTTTATCTGGTTATCCACCCTGCCCCGAAAGTATAAATATCCATTTTCTGCTTTCTCCACTATATCGCCTGTTTTATACATATTTTGAAGGTAACCCACATTAGTATTTTGAACAAATGCTTTCGAGGTACGTTCTAAATCATTATAATATCCCATGCCTACACATGGACCGGTTAAACATAATTCACCAAGATTAAGATTAGAGTTGTCAATGGGCAGAATTTCATAACCAAAATTTGGGGATATAAATCCCAAAGTAGCTAACTCATTCATATTCTCAAAATCAGCATCTGAAATTATATGAGCCGAACAGATGCAGGTACATTCAGTTGGACCATATACGTTAAATAACTGTACCCTATTACCAAACATCAGATATAATTGCTTTAGCTTGTTTTTAGGGAACCCTTCCCCGCCAAAGGATATTTTAGTGATAGTTTTAAAATCATCAGTGTTCAGAGATTTTGTAGTTAACAAATAAACAAGTAAAGATGGTACAGAAAACCAAATTGTACAACCTGATTTATTAATTGCATCTACCAAAAGTTTTGGCTGCTTAACTAAATCATGACTTAATGGAACAAGTGTTGCTCCGTTAAAAATGGATACATAAAAATCGAAAACTGAATTATCGAAATAAATTGGGTTTGCATTTGTAAATACATCATCTGATGTCACATCAAATGTTTGTTTTCCCCATTTAATAAAATTCAATAAATTTTGATGACTCATTACCGCACCTTTCGGGAAACCTGTTGAACCTGATGTAAACATAATATAAGCAGGATGCGAACCAGTTATTGTATTAACATTCTCGCAATTCCCAAGATCATGCTGATATAGCATTGATTTAAAATCTTCAGTATTGAGATTAAATGATAATATTTCATTATTCCATTTCTGGACACTAGTCGCCAATTCGTCATTAAGACTATCAAAACAAACCATTGCAGGAGCACAAGTGTCAAGTATTTTCTCTAACCTTATCCATGGACTTGTTACGTCCAAATTGGTGTAAATAGCCCCTACTTTCAAACAAGCAAGAATTAAAGCATATGCATGTAGTGACTTTTCGTTGAAAATAGCGACTACAGAATTCTTACCGATGCCATTACCAATAAGAAATCTAGCTAATCTATTAGACAATTCATTTAATTCGCTATATGAAATTCTATTTCCATCCGGATAACTTAGTGCAGCTCTATCAGAGTTATCCTTTACAACTTTATAAAAGCTTAATGCCAAATTATATTGATAATTACTTGATTCCATAAACTATAAATTTAATCCACCATCAATAGATAGAATTTTACCGTTAAAATAATCATTTGCTATAATGAACTCAACTGAGGTAAGAAGCTCATCTAAATTGCCCAAACGTTTTAAAGGAATTGACTTTTCCCATTTTTCAAGCATATGAGTATTTACCTTTTCTTTGGTGGATGGAGTGTCAAAAAAACCAGGGGCTATGCACGCAGATCGGATACCAAACATAGCTAGCTCTTTACTCCAAGTTTTTGTCAAAGCCTCAACTCCAGCTTTAGAAGCTGAATAAGCCGATTGGCCAACATTCCCCTGTGCAGAAATAGAACTGATATTTATTATTACGCCTTTTCTTTTTTTAAAAATCATCTGATCGGCGACGTTCATGGTGACGTAGAAGACGGCACTCAAATTGACATCAATAACTTTCTGCCAGTTAATTATACTATGTCTGCGATCTGTGCGATCTAATAAATTAATCAGGGGTTCACTATGAATAATTCCTGCATTATTAATACAAATATCTACCCCGCCATGTAATTCGAATATTTGACGTATTACTATTTCAAGTTCTTCAGGAATAGTAATGTTACAAACAAAAGAAACTAGCTTATCTGAAATAGGCAAATCATTTAATAATTCTATATTGCTATCAATAACAAATACCTTATTAGCTTTTTTCAATAAATGTAAAGCAAGGAAATTGCCTATTCCTCTTGCGCCTCCTGTAATTAAAATATTTGAATTGCAAATCTCCATTTACTCTATATTTTTACCCTTAGTCAATATGATATTTTTTACATCTTTCACTGTTCTCATACTTTCGATCTCATTACCTGAAATTACTATATCATATTCTTCTTCTAGTTTAGTGATAAAAAACATATGAGACATAGAATCCCATTCAGGAAAACTATAAATAGAGAATGAATCGATTAATTGGTCCTGTTTTGCACCAAAGGATTCTACTAAAATTTTATTTAGTTTCATAGTATATTTTTAAAATGATAAAATAAATTTATTTAATAAGCTGATATTTTAACAAAAGTCTTTTTGTTTGCTCAACAGAATTGAACATCAAAATATCCAAAATAGACAAGCCTGGAACAAAATCGTTTTTGAACTGACTATATACAATCTCATTAGTTTTGATAAAGCTTAATTCAATTGAATTATTTTCAAATAATTCTTGGTTATAAATATCCTTTCCTCCAATTGGATTTATGTAATGTAGGGCATTTTCTTTTTTACAAATATCCAATATTCGATTTTGAGCTTTGAGCTCCTCGTTATTGTAAATAGAAGAAGATTTTACTATTAATGCAGGGATACCAAGATATTCCTTTATTTTAATTAACGAGAAATGAATGAACTCAGATAAATTTGATTCTTTACACAGTAAAATTTCTTCAATTAATGGAAAAATTTCGGAATAATATGGTGCTTTCTTATATGATTCTGACACACTTCGTAATAATTTAGAAAAAAATAATGGGTCTTGAATTATAGTAATACCATTGATCAATTTATTCTGGCTTGCGCCAATCAAAGGAATAGTGATCATATGCGCTTTCCCATTTGAAAGAATTCTGTTTCTGTTAATCCAACCACGATTGATATAATTAACATCATCATAAATCACAAATTTATCAACAGCATTCATTAATTGAAAATATCCAATGTAAGGAAACAGATATGGCTGCATTATAGCTAGTCTCATATAGAAATTAATTGTTCTGAGTTCGTAAAATAATACGTGATATAAAATCTATTTCTTCAAAACTTAAATCGTGATATAAAGGTAAAGTAATTACTTTTTTACTTAATGTTTCAGAGTTTGGCATTACAGATTTTTCTAAATATGGCAAGCAAGTATTAAGAGATGGATAAAAATATCTTCTTGGGAAAATCTGGTTATCATTTAGGTTATAAATAATCCTTTCAACAATTTCTTCGTTTTGTAAAATCACAGGATAATAAGCATAATTGAATTTCGCGCTTTGATTTATTGTTGGTTTTGTATGTTTCAAGCATTTAAGAGCAAAATCATAACGATCAGACAATGTTTTTCTTTTTGCAAGTATTTCATCTGCGTATTTTAAATTGCATAGGCCCATTGCAGCATGCACCTCTGAATTTTTACCATTTATACCTAATTCAGTAAAAGATTCTGGTGTATCGTGTCCGAAATTTCGCATGTATGCTATTTTTTTTAAAATTTCGGGCGAATTACAGAATACGGCACCTCCTTCTATTGTATGAAATAGTTTTGTAGCGTGAAAACTTGTAGTGCTTATATCACCATACTGAAAAACGCTTTTCCCTTTATAAGTTGTGCCAAAACAGTGAGCTGCATCGTATATAACTTTAAGATTATGTTTTTTTGCTATTACATCTATTGCATCGATTTCACATGGATTTCCATAAACATGAGTTGTGAGAATTGCAGAAGTATCAGAAGTGATAGCTCTTTCAATACTTTCTGGAGAGATATTCATAGTTAGTGGATCCACATCAGCAAAAACGGGCTTACAACCTTCCCACACGATACTGCTGGTCGTCGCAACATAACTAAATGGGGTTGTGACAATTTCTCCTTTTAAATCTAGTGCTTTAATAGCTAATTGTAGGGCGACAGTGCCGTTTGTTAAAAAAAGGAGATGAGGTGTCCCTAAATAATTCCTTAATTGAATTTCCAATTCATTAACTAATGGCCCATTATTAGTCAACCATGTTCTTTTATAAATGCCAGAGATATACTCTAAATATTCTTGAATTGGAGGAAGAAATGGTTTGGTTACATTTATCATAACAAAAATTGAATTAATATTATTTTTTCGAAAAAAATAAACTCAAAGCAATTGGTTGGTTTGGTTTAAATTTTAAATAGTTGAATTTGAATGTGGTTTGCTTGAAAAAATTACTCAATTGTTTTTCGATAAAATAACGCACAAAACTGCGCACATTCAACCTATTTTTCAACCTTTTTGTGTTACCTATAAACAAAAAATCGAACATATAAAGTGATTGATTTTCAGCTTATTAATGATTTATGACTATCTACAAATACTCAATATTAGTGTGGACCACACTAATCCATTCCAACCACTTTACCACCCATATCAAGCTTCTCAAATACACTGTTGTTACTTACAAACTCTGGCACCATTTCCTTCATTTTAGCAACTAAGTACATATCACTTTCTTCAGAACTTACAAGTGTAACAAGTTCATTAAAATGTTTAGATACCTCTACAAACTCAACCTCACGCACTTTAGCAATCATAATTTTATCGTGGTAGGTATTGCCTGTGTTTTCCCCATCGTTTAAAAGCTCTTCATAAAGCTTTTCACCAGGGCGTAGTCCACTATACACAATATCAATATCAATATTAGGGATAAGACCGTATAGGCGAATCATTTTTTTAGCAAGGTCGGCAATAGCTACTGGTTGCCCCATATCAAACACAAATATTTCACCACCATTACCCATACTACCTGCCTCTAATACTAGTTGGCATGCTTCTGGTATGGTCATAAAGTAACGCGTAATATTAGGGTGCGTTACCGTAATAGGCCCACCCTTTTCTATTTGTTGCTTAAACCTATTAATTACAGATCCATTAGACCCAAGTACATTACCAAAACGAGTAGTAATATATTTTGTGTTGGTGTTGTGTTTACTAAGCCCTTGCACATAAATTTCAGCAAGGCGTTTACTGGCACCCATAACATTGGTAGGGTTAACGGCCTTATCGGTGCTAACCATTACAAAACGCTCTACACCATATTCGTTAGCCAAATTTGCAATAAGTTGCGTGCCTAATACATTGTTACGCACCGCCTCGGTAGGGCAAAGCTCCATCATAGGCACATGCTTATAAGCAGCAGCATGATACACATAGTGTGGTTTAAAACTGGTAAACAACTGGCGCATGCGTGCCTCGTTGGTTATACTAGCTAAATATGAAATACAATTAACGGATTTACCAGTTTCTTGTAACTCAAGCTCCAGCGTATGTAAAGGTGTTTCGGCCTGATCACATAATACAATTAGCTCGGGGCTATAGTGCATTAATTGGCGCACAATTTCGGATCCAATAGACCCGGCAGCACCAGTAACAAGCACACGCTTACCTTTTATTTGAGCGCGTATTTGATTGTTATTAATATGGATTGGGTCGCGCTCCAATAACTCCTCAATATTTATTGAACGTAATTGACGGCTAGAAAAACTACCCTCGGTCCAGTTGCTGTATGCAGGAACCACTAGTACTTTAATATCGTGGTTTAAACAAAAGTCAACTAATTCATTTTTGCGTTTTGCAGTAATGGTAAAAGATGCAATAATAAGTTCATCGATAGGTTCCTCTGCGGCTAAAGCAGCAAGGTCATTAAAACTTATAATGCGTGCGCCATCCAGTGCCTTTTTTGTTTTTTTACGGTCATCGTCCACAAAGGCTAAAATGCTAATATGATTTTGACCATCATGCTCTAACACTCTTTTAGTTGCAACACCCGCTTCACCAGCACCAAAAATTACCACCGTTTTGCGTTTCATTTTATAAGAACGCAAATAGGCAAAACCAAATTTAATTGCTACCCTATATGTTAATAGTGCTAAAAAGCTAAAGGTAGCGTATACAATAATAACTACGTTGTTAAGTACTAAATCATTTTGTATAGGACTACTAATAATTGAAATCAAATAGAGTACCACACTAGACGCAAATACCGATACCGCAATACGCAGCGCATCTTGCATACCTGTGTAGCGCACAATACCAGCATAGGTTTTTATGGTTGTAAATACAAATGCATTTACAATAAGCATAATAGCAACAGTAGTAAATAAGCTCTCCCAATTGACACCAACCAGCGTTAAATTTTGCTTTACAATAAAAGCAAGTAATAATGCGGTAGTAGTAACCCCTAGGTCAATAACAAATATGATCCAGCGAGGAACAATATTTATTTTGTTAAGCATAAATTGTTTTTTGCGTGTAAACATAATAGTGGGGGCGCTATTAGTTAAATAATATTAAGATTAATCTGCCAAGATACCTGCAAATAATTTTTTAAATATAAGTACGAGTGCTGTTAAAAATCCTGCTAAAAATCCGCCAACTATTAACGACTTTAATTTACCTACCCCTTCTTTTTTTAGTGGAAGTATGGGCTTGTCTATTACCTGAATAAGGGGCGTTTCTTTACGAAGGCTCACTTTTGCCATTTCTAAATTGGTAACTAATTGCGTTAAAATAGCCGTATTGGCCTGAACATCAACCTGTCTGCGCGTACCCGGTGCTTTACGCACCATCATAGCGGGGTTTAACCCAAATGTATTATCGGCGGCAGCGGCAACACCTACGATAGCACCATTAAGCTCGGCTCTAATACTATCTGTTTGGTGTTGAAGTATCTCCATGTTTTGCCTAGCTTTTTTACTTTTAATTTCTATGTAATAGCTAGATACTTCTTGTGCAATGCTTTCGGTAAAAGCCTTACTAAAAAGCTCATTGGTACTTTTTACCTCAATACTTATAATGGATATTTTTTTATCTTTTTGCGCAACACTTAATAGTCCGTTGGCGCCTGCAATAGATGCATACAAGTTTCCTAAAATACTATCCTGTTGGAGTGTGTATTTGGAGCGGTCTGCGTCTACATCAAATGCAATGTTTTTAAGTGTTGGTTTATCTGACCAGTTTTTATTAAGCTCATTAAAATTAATAAAGTACTGAGCCAAGCTTTGAGTTTTACCATTAACAGCAATGGGGTTTAGTAAAGCCTTTTCTACTATTTTACGGCTTTTCATGAGTTCAATTAAATTAGCCCCACTAAAAGCACCACCTGCACTGGTTCCTAAATCGATTCCTAAACTACTCGCTAAACCTAGTGCACCAGAGAGTCCACCACCACCCGATTTTTCATCTTCTAATGCAAAACTTAAGCTAGCTGTAAAGGTTGGCTTTTGCATAAAAGCATAACCCACACCAATGGCACCACCTATAATACCAGCTACTACCAGCACTACCCACTTAGATACTAAAAAGCGGTACCAATCTTTTATTTTTAAGATGAGTTCTTTTAAAGAAATTTCATCCTGATCTATATTTTGTATATCGTTGTTGTTTGTTTGCATGGGGGATACTTTATAATCTTAATAAGGCTATAATTAAACCAGCAAGTGATGCTATGGAACTACTAATGCCAATAAGCTCACCAGTACTTACCTTTTTACCCTCAGCCTTTTTAGGTACTATAATTTCAGACCCTGGTTTTACTTTGGGTCTGGTTGTAAAAAATAAAAACTTACTAGACCTAGCAGCTTCGCCATTGGCATATACAATATAGGCCTTGCGCTTGATAGCATCGGCACTGTAACCACCCGCTGCAGTTATGTAATTACCAAAACTGTTGTTTTTACTGTAAGGTACTTGCGTGGTTAATAATACCGCGCCGCCTACTTTAATTTGCCCATCGTATTTAGGAATAAAAATTTCGTCGCCAACTTTTAAAACAATGTCTTCTTCAGACCCTGGATTACTTAAAATTTTATCTAAATTAAGTGGCACTTTAATAAACGCAGTGTTTTTTTGCGCCTCTAATTGTGCAAGACCACTAGAATCTTTTAATATTTTTTGTGCGCGCTCAATATTTTCTTCTTCACGCTTTTTTTCTTCTGCAGTTTTGTTGTGCACTAAATAAGCGCCCTCAATAAATGCATCGGCAGTATAACCACCCGCCCGCTTTAATATCGCACTTACGCGCTCGTTTCTTGCACTTAATGCATATGGGCCTGGGTATTGCACTTGGCCAGATATACGTACCGATTCAGGTAATGTATAACCTGCTTTTCTTTTAACCGTAATTACATCAAACGGGGTAAGCTTAATACTTGCAGCGGCAGTGCTGATATCACCATCCACCTCGGTACTAATAATTTCGGCGGCTCTAAAATCTTTTTGTTCGATACTATCGCGCTTAATTAAGCGCGCAATTTCAATACTTTTAAATGCAGCGTCGGTAAAACCACCTGCTTGTAAAATCAAATCTTTTAATGTGATGCCTTGTGTAAATTCAAAAGAACCAGGCTTACGTATTTCACCTTGTATGTATACGTTTAAAGAATCTCTAAGGTCTAATTTAGAAGTGATCACTACTTCATCTTCTCTGTTTAATAAAAAATTATTGTTAGCATCGCCGTTAAGCGCTTTAGCTACGTCAAAACTTATTACCGATCTGGTAAGGTCTTCTTGTAAACGAATAATTTGTGCTCGGCCGGTGTAAGCGTCTTCGGTTAAACCATCTGCTTTACGGATAAGGTCGGCAACTTTTAAATTACTGGTAAGTTCAAATACATCGGGCCTGTATACTGCACCAGCAATTTTTACGCGGTTACTAAAGCGGTTTAATAATTTACTTACAACAAATACATCACCAATTTGAGGTTGGTAATTATTGTACTGCGTTTCTTGTAAATCTTTAATTTGACGCTCTTTATTTGTTTGTGCATATACTTTAACACTTGCTTGGTACGCAGTGTCGGTAAAGCCAGATGCAAATGCTAAAATATTAGCGAAATTTTCACCAGCTAAAACTTCAAAAATGCCTGGGCGTTTTACTTGACCTTCTATAGAAACTCTTGTTTTGTATGAAGGGATTCTGATAACATCATTATCTTTTAAACCCACATTATCCGATTGATCGCCATTTAAAAGCATGCGGTACAAATCTATTTTTTTAAATAGTTTGTTATCGCGGAGTAATTCAATTTCTCTAAAAGATCCAAACGCTGTTGGACCACCACTCACATAAAGTGCATTAAAGACTGTTGCTAAACTAGACAGCCTGTAAGTTGCTGGGCGGTTGGCACCAATAATGGTTACTTTAATGGTGCGTATTTTACTAAGGGTAACAGATATTTTACTTCCACCACTGCGGAGGTAAGAATACACTGTTGCACCCATGGTGTTTTTGATTTTTTGAGTTGCATCTTCTATTGTTAATCCTGCAACTCTTATCAGGCCAACGTTAGGAACATTAATGTTTCCTTCTGGACTCACTAGTAAATCGCCACTGTATTCCTGCACACCATACACGCTAATGGCAATTTGGTCGTTAGGGCCAAGCACATAATTAAGCGGCGTTGCAAGTGACATGTTGGGTTCAAAACTAGGCGCAACACTAGTATAAAGTTCTGATCCAAAAATGAGTGGATTGATTAATGGCTTAGGCTGTTTTTGCGTGTAGTTTTCAGTGTCTGCAGTATCGGTTGGGTTGTTGGTGCGCGCCTCTGGAGCTTTGGTTGTTTTTGCTCCTGTGGTGGTTGCTGCACCGGCAACACGTGCCTTAAGTTTTGCAAACTCTGCAGCACTCATGCCTTTTGCAATAGCCATAGGCTCTGCCTGGTCAATAGTAATTCCCTGAGAGGTTAACTGCGTTTTTAATTTTGCAATATCTGCATCTGTTAACTGATCTACCTTAACGTTGGCTAGATTATTACCCTTAAACAAATCTTGCGCAGTGGCTGTAGTAGCAACTAGCATTATTGTTAGAATAATGAAACCTGCTTTTTTTATGAGTTGTTGTAATTGCATGTACAAGTATGGTTTAAAAAATTGGGGGGATAAAATAGGTTTGAATTGGTTGTTTTGTTGTGTTTGTTGCGCTTTTGTTGGCTCCAGCGCAGGGCTCCGCCTTTCTCAGTCACAAGTAGCAGCCGCCAATTGACAGCTTTCCGCCGCTTAGACCAAGTATTATTTTAATCGTTTAGTGCTAAAAATAAAATACCCATCCACGGTAGCAACATAAACTAGGGGGGATAGGTTAATTTTTACAAACGCAACTAATTGATTTTTAGTAAGTTAATAGACGTGGGGGGGGGTAATTCATACGCTATCAACTCAACTCCTGCAAATATATAGCTAATTCAGTGAAAGTCAATTAAAAAACGGCGAAAAACTTATTAAGATTATATATCATTCATTGTTTAAAATCAGGCTCAAAACCTTTAACAAGCGGGGATTTTGAAGATTTTCCTAAAGCCTTCCGTATACAATGGCCTTAGGGAGCACTCCTTTTACATCGTAAATAAATGAACCAGCATTTTTATAGGATTCAAAATTAATGGTTGCTAGTATTTGCTGGTGAGGGACCGCTAAAATAATTGCGTCGTAATGAGTTGCTAAACTATTATGATCAGTTAGTTTTAAATTAAAGGACTTTTGCACCATTGCAGCATCTGCCACCGGGTCAAACACACTTACCTGTAACCCAGCAGCAGATAGGGTTGTGTAAATATCAATTACTTTAGTATTGCGGGTATCGGGGCAGTTTTCTTTAAATGAAAAGCCAGCAATTAGCACGGTTTTATTTGCAATATTTCCATTAAATTTTGTGGCTAGTGCAGTAATAATTTTTTGCGCAACAAACACTCCCATTTTTTCATTAACAGCCCTTCCTGATAAAATAACATGCGGCTCATACCCTACTGCTTTTGCTTTAAACGCCAAGTAATGCGGATCTACACTAATGCAGTGTCCGCCAACCAGCCCAGGGCTATAGGGTAAAAAATTCCATTTGGTACGCGCCGCCTCAAGCACTTCTTGTGTATCAATTTGCAATGCATCAAACAGTAACGCTAACTCATTCATAAATGAAATATTTACGTCGCGCTGTGCATTTTCGATGGCCTTAGCAGCTTCGGCCACTTTAATACTAGAGGCAGCAAAAACACCCGCCGTAATAATGGACCCATATAAACTTGCAAGCTGCTCGGTAACTGCTGGCGTACTTCCGGACACCACTTTTACAATAGATTGTAGTGGCCTAAGCGTATCTCCTGGGTTTATTCGTTCTGGTGAATAACCAACAAAAAAATTTGTATTAAAAACTAGACCACTATGCGCCTCCACCACCGGCACACAAACCTCCTCGGTACAACCTGGGTACACCGTAGATTCATACACCACAATGCCCTCAGGCTTAATATGTTTTCCTACAACTTCACTAGCAGCGGTTAAAAAACTTAATTCAGGTAAATTATCTGATGTAAGTGGTGTTGGAACCGTTACTATAAAAATATTGGCTTCGGATAAATCGTTTGGATTGTGCGTGAGGGTTAAACCTACACTACTACTTGTGGCGTTAATCGCGGCCTTTAAAACCTCCGGCACAATTTCATGCGTTGCGTCGATGCCGTTTTGTAACTGCGCTATCCGCTCTTCATTTATATCATATCCAATAACCCGGTATTGAGCACTAAACGCAGCTGCCAGCGGGAGTCCCACATATCCAAGTCCAATAACGGCAATAACAGGCTGCTGCTTCATACCCGGTAAAGATATAAAAACGTAACTTTGAAACACAATTTGAAATACATGAAACTACGCATTGGCTACGGCATTGATTTTCACCAACTAGTAGAAGGTAGAGATTTGGTTATTGGTGGCGTTACCATCCCTCACCATAAAGGTGCCCTAGGCCACTCCGATGCCGATGTATTATTACACGCTATTTGCGATGCACTACTTGGCGCCGCATGCCTTGGAGATATTGGCGTTCATTTTCCGGATACCTCAATGGAGTTTAAAAATATTGACAGTAAAATTTTACTCGCTAAAACACGCGCATTAATTGAAGCCGAGGGTTATGCGATTGGAAACATAGACGCGTCACTTTGTTTAGAAGCGCCAAAAATTAAACCTTATGTTGCCACCATGCAAGAAACCATTGCAAACATTTTAGGCATTGGCATAAAAGATGTTTCTATTAAAGCTACAACTACCGAAACGATGGGTTTTGTTGGCAGAGAGGAAGGCCTTGTAGCACACGCCGTTTGTATTATTCACCAAGTTTAAAGGCAACGCCCAGGCGCATGGTATTGGATAATGGATTACGCGTAATGCCTGCTCCAGCAGGAATCAGATACGATAAATTAATATCCATAAAATCGAGCTTAAAGCCCGCTCCTACTGTTGCGTATTTTCTATTACCGCGGTTTCTGTTTTCATAAAAATATCCAGCGCGAACAAAAAACTGTTCGTTATATGCATACTCTAATCCACCAGATACTTGCATAGATTTTCCAACACCCGTTCCATCATTAAAAGATTTTAACCAGCTAGCCACTACGCCACCTGTGCGGTATTCCGATAAATTGGCAGAATCTACGCTGTAAACACCCGTTGCAGTAGGCGCCGCAGGTACGAGTAATTTATTAATGTCGAGGGCAAATGTAATTTTATTACTTCCGTCTAAATCTTTGGTATAAGAAACCCCTGCGCCAAAGTTTGCAGGTATAAAATCTTTATTTTTTGCATCGTTGGTGTACCCAATTTTTGTTCCCAAATTTGAAAGCACTACACCCCAGCGTAAACCTTCGCCTTCATCAGTAGCATCATGAAATACAGAAACATCCGCAGAAACAGCGTTACCTGCTTTGTATAAAACACCGGTTCCAACATCGCCCACAACAAGGCGTGAATTAATATATCTAAGCGCCACACCCACACTCATTTTATCATTCAGCATACGCGTGTAACCTAGGTCTACAGCGAATTCTGAAGGTTTTACCGAGTTTAATAAATTACCAGAATAATCTGTTAACTGAATATTTCCTAAACTAAAAAAACGAAGTGATCCGGTAACGGCCTGCACATCATCGAGTTGACGATACCCCGCAACGGTTGCTAAATACACATCCGTTAAACCTAAATCTTTTAACCAAGGCGTGTAGTTAACAGCAATGGCGCCGCGCTTTTTTGCAAAATTAACTTTTGAAATATTCCAAAAAGAAGCGTTGGCGTCTGGAGAAGTTGCAATAGCTACATCACCCATACCACCTGCGCGCGCATCTGGAGAAATACGCAAAAACGGAACCGCCGTAGACACAATGTTTATAGAATCGGCTTGAGCGATTACTGTTGTGCTAATAGAAGTTAATGCGATGATTGCTATTGCCGCGATTGTTGCGCGAAAAAGTTTGCATGCATTTTTAGATGCGGCAGTTAGTGGCGCTTTATACGATGCGTGAAATGTAGACATAGTCAAATGTTTTGTGTGAAGCCAGTAAAATTTTTAAAGTAAAATTTAAACCATTCAAAACATTTAGTACAAAAGGGGGGTTACAAACAAATAAGTTTTCCGGAGGTCTGATAATTTGTGCCCGCCGCGCTTATTTGTATTTTGTAAATATAAACATTTCTTGCAATTTTTGAACCCGTGGCATCGGTACCGTCCCAAGTAATTTGCACATTTCGGGTGCCATTTGTATTAGCAGTTTTATTAATTTGTTTGACCAGCTTGCCATTTTGCGTATAAATACTAAGGTTTACCGCTATGTTTTGCCCCGGAAAATTATGCTCAAATGAAAAAGTGGTTTGATCGGTAAAAGGATTAGGGAAGTTCATAACCTTGTCTATCACCAGTGGAGACATGTCGCTTGAGGTGCCGGTGCCACCGGTTCCGCCGCCAGTTGCACCGCCAGTTGACCCGATGCTTCCGGCTGTTGCGGCCACCGTAAACCCTAAAGTTCTAGTGTTTGAATTATTGACATTATCCCATGCGCGCACTTGTAATGTATGTGGCCCAGGGGTTAAAGTAGGAAGTTGATATCTAACCGTACCGTACTGGTAGGTATTAATATTGGCCTGATAAAATGCATTGAGCGTGCGCGTGGTAGCCGGATTATTATCGAGCGTTACAATAATATCATGCCCGATGGCGCTGCTAGAGGTATTGATGCCGGAAGCGTCTTGCAGATTTATAAGTAACACCGGATCCGAATGTGTGAGTCCGCCATTTTTAAAATTATAGTCATTTAAAAATAGATCAATGACCGGGCCCACTTTATCTGTAATGACGGCACCACTTCCCATGGTATAAAAACTAGTGTCTACCCCTGCTGCATCAGGTAAAGTTTGCGCTATGAGTGTTGGGTTAATAGTTTGCTGCGCATACATGCTAATTTTTGCTTTACCTGGGGCAAAACTAATATCGAGTGGAAGCACAAACGAAACCGAAAACTTCCCGTTCGCTACGCTCACTAGTCCAGCGTACAAAATATTTTCTTGCGCATTAAAGTTTGCGGCTGGTGTTGATGCATCGTTTTTGAGTGTGGTGCGCGTAATTTGTTTGTCGTAGAGTGTGAAATAGAGGGTGCCGTTAAAATTTGTATTTGTGCTGTTAATGATGCCTATGGCGCCGCTGCGCGGCGCCATAACGCTACCCTTAAATGTATACAGCTTACCAGACACAAGCGTATCATTTGCACCAATAATTTTACTGTTCACACTATCTAAAACAATACTACTATTTGGATACGCAAGGCGCATAGCAGGATCACCTAATAGTGCAAATTTTCTGGTATTGATAAAATCTCGCGACTGCTGCACCGTAAGGTTTTTAGCGTTTTTAACTGCTTCCCCAAGCGTTGGTAATAATCCGGTATTTGTATCCGGTTTATGCGCTGCCACAAAATAATTTTCGTTGATAATTTTATTGCTGTACGCAAATACAAGGCGCGGCGTTGTGAGTAGCGCAATAGCGCCACTAGCACCGGCATTAGAACCCCCGCCGCCAACACCACCGCTGCCCGCGCCAACATTCCCAGCACCAAAAAGTAACTGCTGCCCCAAAGATTTTTTTGAAGGATCGTCGTACGGATAAAAATCGCAACTAGCAGTAATGACTAGCGGTAACTTGCTAGCGTTATTTATAAGTGGGATTTCGGTGCTACTAAAAATAGCTTCGTCTGCGAGGCGTAAATAATTGCCGTGTCCACTATAATTAATGACTAACGATCCACTATTAAATGCATTTACGAGCGCTTCATTAACTGCTGGATACCTTCCTCCTCCGCTCCCACTCACTAATGGATACGCATCTAAATATATTTTTTGCTGATTAAATAAAGCATTTGCTTTTTGCGCTGCACCAGACACTGCTTCTGCGTCTTGCACGTGCAAATTAAAATCTTTATCATCGGCTATAAAACGCTCCTGTAAACGCCATGGGCCCTGGCTTGTAGCACTATGGTAGTTAATAATTTTATCGATAACCGTGTTTGCCTCGCTTATGTTTTTTGCAGGAATACGGCCTATGTTTACTTGTGTGTTTGTTGCATTAAAATTTGTGAGTAATGGCTCTATGTTAATGTTTGCGCTGCTGTCCAGCAGCGCAAAATAATCATCACTAGTATAACTACTTAATGGATCAAGTGATGCACTTGACTGATAACCCGGCACCAAATTTACATTGCCATTTATGCGGTTTTTATAATCGTAACTAGACGCGCCAAGTAATAAAACATAAAACTGCTTTTGCGCAAAAGTTCCGCCGCCACCCGCGCCGCTGCCCACCCCGCCGCCACTCAAACTTCCATACGCCCTTGCAAAAAATGCGATACCGTCTCTTATGGCCGTAGGATCCGGCGCGCCACTCCCAAACGCCTGATTCATCTGCGTTGTAGTAAGTACCAGTGGTTTAATGCCAGCTTTTTGCGCGGTATGAAACTGTGCTAATTTATTAGCCGCTGCAACTAAACTAGGGTGCGTAATAATTAAATAATTAGCTGCCGTATCAAGTGCCAACGCGTGCAAATTATTATTAGGCGCAGGTGTAAGTATTGCAGGTACTAAAATTTGTGATGGCGTAAACGCTACATACTCGCGCGAAGCAACTCTATCGTTATTAAAAACAAAATCGGACGATGTGCTTCCACTAAAACTTCCTTCCATTTTTTTAGGCGTAGCAATATCTGTTATATCCAGCACCGTTGTATTTGCAAAATTTTGCAACCCTCCAGCGTTTACTACAAACGTAGCCGGCGTAACTGCAGCAGTAGCTGCGCTTCTAAAAAAAAGCGCGCCACTAACAGACCCGCCAACAACACTTCCCCCTATACCGCTACTGGCACTACTCATACTCAGCGCCTTTGTAGCCGTGCATTCTATTTTATCTAAAAAACCTTCGGCACCAAAACCTACCCCACTTCCACCACCGCCTGCACTAAATTGTACATTCAGTTGCAAAGCACCAGTACTAGCCAAAAATTTTGTTTGAGCCGTAACATAACTGGCATAGGTATCTAAAAAGCCGCCGCTCACCGCCGGAAGCACAACATTTTGCACTAAATTATTATTAACCCGTACAGCAAAATTTGCAGGCACACCAATGCTTCTGGCAGCAGCGTATACTTTTAAAGTAACACTATCGGTACTAATTAAACCAGGCATGTCCACCACATAATTACGCGAAGTAGTTCCGCCACTCGCCATACTAAACGCATCACCCAACCACAATTTTCCGGAGGCTAATACATTAATATTATCCTTTTCGTAAATCCAGTTATCAATAAAACTTGTAACGCGAGGACCCGCTGTGGCGTTGACATGCGCGGCATTACCGGTACCGATACGTTTAGCACTTCCTCCAATATGCCCATCAACATTTAAAAAATAAAATGCAGTATCGGAATACAAATTGTTTACATAATTATACTGGTCATTATTACTATCGTAATGCCACCTGTGCGGACCCGGCGCATAAAAAACAATAAAATCTTGCCCACTTAATATACCATCACCCCCATCATTTATAAGTAATGCGTTTTCGGTAAAAACACTAGACCTCGCCTCGCCCACCGCTTCTGGTAACATTGCACCACCAGATCCAAAAAGTCTGATTTTATCGGAAGCAATAACGCCCCCAGCAGGTAAAAGCCCCATACTATTAAGTGCAGCTATATCAATTTTATATACACCCCTAGCCGTAACCCCAACTTTACCCCAAGCCCCCTTGTTAAACAAGCCCACCTGGGTCATAGCCGCTTTGGACCCTATCAAAGTCCAAAAAACAACCAAAATCAACCATATGTAGCGCCCGGGTTTACCCATATTACAAGTATAACAAACTTTGATGCCAAAGCTACTGATACGAGGCCACAGGCAGGCCTTTACCTTAAAAAAATCATAAAATAGGGTCAAAAACACCCCCCAACCCCATAATCTTAAGTTTTTTGTAACAAGATCAGGCCTTAAGCCACCCTTAAGTTGACGGAAAACTTATATATTCGCAGAGGTAAATTAGAATCAATTTTTTATTGAATTTATAAGCATATGCAGTTCACAAAAACAGTTCGCAATTTAGTTTTACTCACCACCCTAACAGGTGCTGTTATTTCATGTAATCCATTTAAGAAAAAGCCGCAAACTTCTTCGGCTACTGGTTGGAATTACAACGACAAAACAATGGGTAATTTTAATGTGCCAAAACCTAAAGACATTAAAGCAGCTCCAGGCCTTGTATTTGTTCAAGGTGGTACTTTTACCATGGGCGCAGCGCAAGAAGACGTAATGGGCGATTGGAATAATATCCAACGCAGAATTACTGTAAACTCGTTTTTTATTGACAAAACAGAAGTAACAAACCTTCACTACCGCGAATATTTATATTGGCTATCAAATGTATTCCCAGAAGGAACTACACCAGGTCAATCTAAATTTGGCATGGACACTGTAGTGTTAGAAGCATTACCTGACACACTCGTTTGGCGTTCAGAACTTGCCTACAACGAGCCAATGGTAGAATATTATTTCCGTCACCCTTCTTACAATAATTTCCCTGTAGTAGGTGTGAGCTGGAAACAAGCAACCGATTATTGTATCTGGCGTACCGACCGCGTAAATGAATTAACACTCATGAAAAGCAGCTACCTAGATCCTAAAAATCAAATTAAAAAAGGATTAAACGGAGCGGGTCAAGATAACTTCAACACCAGAGCTTATTTATTGGGTGAATACCAAGCAACGCCTGGTAGAGATGCTGCTAAAAAAAGCAATCCTCTAAAAGATGCGCAAGGTAGACCGCGTACCAAAGTAAGTTTTGAAGATGGTATTTTATTTGGTGACTATCGCCTTCCAACAGAAGCTGAGTGGGAATATGCTGCTTACGGTTATATTGCTGCTAACCCTCAACGTAAATCTAAGAGCAACAAACGTGGTGAAGAATTAATTTCTAACAAGCAAATTTATGCTTGGAAAAATAATGGTTACGATAACGTTCGTTACACTCAAAAAGGTTCTTACCAAGGTTCTATGCTTGCTAACTTTAAGCGTGGCGCCGGTGATAACATGGGTGTGGCTGGTGGACTAAACGATAATGCTGCCATCCCTGCCGAAGTAGTTACTTTCACACCAAACGGATACGGACTATACAATATGTCTGGTAACGTAAGTGAGTGGGTTGCCGATGTGTACCGTCCAATGACAGCTGTTGATGGTGACGATTACAATATTTTTAGAGGTAACGAATTCAAGCAAATTGATTTTTCTAGAGGCGCTGGTAATTTAAGAGATGACAAAGGTCGTATCATTTATAAGACAGAATCTGATTCAACACTCGTAAACCGCCGTAACTATCAAAAAGGTTATGCTGTTAACCACCTAGATGGTGACTCTGCAAGTAATGCAGGTTACAGCTATGGTATTACATCGCTTATTTCTGATAAGTCTCGTGTAGTAAAAGGTGCAAGCTGGAACGACCGCGCTTATTGGTTAAGCCCAGGTGCTAGAAGATTTTTAGAAGAAGACCAAAGTACCAACACCATTGGTTTCCGTTGCGCGATGAACCACTACGGTTCTTCAGAAGGAACTTCTAAAAAAGCAAAAACAGGTATATTTATGCCTACCAAAAAGAACAAACGTTAAAAAGGAAAGGAAAGGAAAATAAAAAAGAACCATCACTATTCATTTAGTGGTGGTTTTTTTATGCGCATACGTTGCGCTTATGGTGTGTTTATGCCAGTACCGTTTCCATTTGCATGCTTCGCGATCCTTTAATTAATAGCTGCGCATGTGTTGGATTTTTTTCTACCAACCAAGCTTTAGCCTCGGCAGTTGTTTTAAAATATATAAACTGAGGTAATGCGTTTTGATATGCTAAAAAATCTTCTCCAACAAGCACCACATGTGTAAATGAATAAGATGCAATAAGTTGTAATAACGCCAAATGCTCTGCGGTTGAATGATCACCCAGTTCCATCATGGCACCTAGCATAACAATTTTATTGTCACCTGCTAGCTTTGCAAAATTTTCGATGGCCACTTTCATGCTACTCGGGTTGGCATTGTAAGCGTCTAGTATAATAGTGTTAGTGCCTTTAGTAATCAATTGCGATCTACTATTAGAAGGCGCGTAAGCTTCAATGGCTTCCACCATTTTATGTTCAGGAACACCAAAATGTTTTCCAATAGTTAAGGCGCATAATATATTGGGTAAGTTATAAGAGCCCACTAGTTGCGAACTTACCGTGGTGACTGTGTCATTTATATTTGCTGCCACCGTTAAAAACGGCTCACTACTTTTTATTTCACCATGTATATAAGGGACAATGTTTTGAATGCCGGCGCTCATCTCTTTTAAATAATTATACCCTGTATATACAAATGCAGTGCCATTATGGCCGCGTAAAAAAATATAGAGTTCACCCTTACCTTTTTTAACGCCCTCTTCGCCACCAAATCCTTCCAAATGTGCCTTACCACAATTACTTATAATACCATGCGTAGGTTTTGTGTACACACAGTAGCCTTCAATTTCTTTTTGGTGATTGGCGCCCATTTCAATCACGGCCATTTGCGCATCTTTTTTGATGCTAAGTATAGTAAGTGGCACGCCAATATGATTGTTTAAATTCCCTTGTGTCGTATAGGTTTTAAAATGACTAGAAAGTACCGCATACACTAATTCTTTGGTGGTGGTTTTACCGTTACTTCCTGTAATAGCTATAAAAGGAATATCAAAAGTGCTGCGGTGATATCCTGCCAGCGCTTGCAGCGTGTCAAGCACATCCTCCACCACAATCATTTTTGCAAGGGCTGATTCTTTTTGCGCTTCGTTGTTTCCTTCGTAATAACCAGCAATGGTAGTGAGCGGCTCATCCACCAAACAGTATGCAGCACCCGCCTCTATGGCTTTAAACGCAAAGGTATTGGCATTAAAATTAGGCCCCTTTAAAGCAAAGAAAAAGTCACCCTCCTTTAGCTTGCGGGTATCTGTTACAACACTCGGATACTGTAAGTAAATGTCATAAATTTCTGAAATGCTCATGCGCCTACCTTTTATATGTAACAAATATAGTTGAATCGTCCTGCGTAACAAAAGTCACGTTTCGGGCAAATAATTACCCCGAAATTTGTATCTAAATCTAATGTTATGATACGCTTACTTCAAAAAATAGACTTTGTGCTCGTGATTCGTTTAATTATGGGTGGTATGTTTTTAGTAATTGCATGGCAGTTTAAAGACTGGATGCCTGCTATTTTTGGTGTGCTAATGATTACAATTGGCATTTACGCGTCTAAAACAAAAACAGGCTGCGGCTATGGCGGCGGCAGTTGTTCAATAAACAGATAATCGAAAACAATTAAGTTACCTTTGCATCATTCGTACAAATTCGCAAGCAACATGCCTAAACCCCTCAGCAAATATTTTATTCCGGCAGCACTAGCCAATAAATGCCCACGTTGTAGAGAAGGAGAAATCTTTTTAAGCAAACAAGCTTATAAATTTAAAACCAATACCGATATGCACGAACACTGCCCGGTATGTGGCCAACCCACCGAAATTGAGGTAGGGTTTTATTATGGTACTGGCTATGTGAGCTACGCCTTATCGGTAGCATTTATTGTTTCCACTTTTGTGGCCTGGAAAGTTTTAATAGGCATGACTTTTGACATCGACGACAACCGCATGTTTTATTGGATGGGAACGGCCTTTGTGCTGCTCTTTGCAGTGCAGCCCCTCCTGATGAGACTGTCCCGCTCTTTATGGCTCAGCATGTTTGTTAGCTACGACCCGGATTGGAAAACAAATCCACTCGAAAAACCAGAACGCTTTAATCATTAATTTTCAGCGCAACAATAATAAGATCGCATAATACAAAAGAGGCCCCGAAAATTCGGGGCCTCTTTTATAAACAAACTTTATAAAATCCTTCTAAACAAATTATTGATTGATAAATCTAGTCCAACCCTTCCACCAGTTTGCATCAAACCCAGCAGCGTCACAAGCACCTCTAAATGGTACAGTTGTAAAACCAACCAATTTAGGATCTGAGAAGCTAGCGCCTCTTAACACGTCTTGGTTACCATTAGATCCACCAAAAGGAATAAAGTCAGGTGCACTGTAACTAAATGGTGCAATGATTCTTGTTTCACCAACAGTAGCTAGTACTCTATTTCCGAAAGCAGTGTTACTCATTCTATTTCTTAGAGAATCTGTGTTCCATAAACTTACGTTAGCAGTAGAAGCAATAAAAGTATAAGATGAATTATCACTTCCTGTTTCAGGACCGCAACCAGCAATAATATTATTTTTAAAACGTACTGTACTATCCAAAATGTTTAATTCTTGTGCACGACCATTTCTCGCATCAATAATTAAACCAGCAGGCCAGCCTAAAAACACGGAGTTAAATATAGAAACACCAGTATTTCTTCTTAAATGAGCTGCACCAAGGTATAAACTATTACCCTTGTTAGCAAGTGTGGCTCTTGGACCTACCACAGTGATGTTTGAGAATACAGCCGTAGTTTGAGGCCTGTTAATAGAACCACTTGGATCGTTATCACACTCAAACGCTTCTGAACGGGAGATATCCGCAATAGTAGAATCTCTCAATACAATTCCAAATTGTACTTTACCGCTGTAACCATTATCTGCATCAAAATCATCATCCTGTGTTTTGTAGGCAATCAAGTGCTTACAGTTTACAGTACCCCCAAACCACTCAAACGCATCGTCTTTACCATAGGTAACCTGAACAAAATCAATAACTGTACCTCTACCTACAGCAGCCATTGTCAAGCTGTTAATTTCTTTGTCAGGCTGATACGCATAACCTGCATATTCAATTCTTACATAGCGCAAAATACCTGAGTTATCATCATCGTTTGGAGTAGCACCACCACCAGCGATACCATCACCAAATGAGTTATCGATACCACCTTCTACTTGAAGTGTGCCTGCGCCACCACCAACGCCAGTAAACGTGCTATTAATACTTGCTTTACCTAAAATTACAATACCACCCCAGTCACCAGAACGTGGAGTTGGAGAATTTGATGTGAATACAATTGGCTTTTCTTGCGTACCATCTGCAATAATTTGAGCACCACGCGTAATAACAAGTGCAGCCACATTAGCGCCTGTGTAGTCAGCTTTTACGGTAACACCAGGCTGAATAGTTATTTTAGCATTATTTACGATATAAACAATTCCACTTAAAATATAATTATTACCTTCTCTTAAAACAGTATCCTTAGCGATACGGCCTTTTAAAGTAATAGTTTGAACACCAGGTGTTGTAGGTTGTTGGATAACGTTTGTTCCACCATCCATTTCAATTTTTCTACAACTTGTAGCAATAAGTGCAACAAAGGCAGCTGCTAACAAAATCGATTTTTTCATTTTTTATTTGTTTTAAGAATTTTTATTAAGTATTAATGATTATAAAGAATAAGAAAAGCTAACGCCATAGTTGGTACCAGTGGTTCTACTTAAACGGAATGGATCATTCGCTTTATCTAGCCTTGCATTGCCATCCGGATTTTGGTAGAAATAAAGTGTGCGGTTTAAAATATCTTGAATGTTAAGTCTTATCTCTGCTTTGTTGTTCGCAAATTTTTTGCTTACTTGAAAATCAAATACAGGGCGAGATGATTCATAAATATCTGGCTGATCTAAACTTCCTACAAATGTTACACGACGCCCAATTTGATTGAAAAGTAAAGTTGCACTGAACCCTTTTTCAGGCAAATCATAAAGAGCAGAAAAGTTAATCAAATAAGGAGACTGACCTTGTAATGGACGATCCAATAATAAATTGCCGTCTTGTACCCTACTGCTAATGTATGAACCATTGGCTTGTAGGGTGAAGTTTTTGAATGTTTGAGAAAAATCTAATTTCTTTCTGATTTCAAACTCAACACCATATGCATTGGCACTATTAGGGTTTGCAAAATTGAAAGTACTAGAGCCACCCACACCAAAATTGTACACCATTTCGATAGGCTTATCAAAATATTTATAAAATGCGCCTACTGTAATAACTTCACCAGAAGCTGGATACAATTCATATCGTAAATCTAAATTTGTAATTTTTGTACGCTCAAGTGTTGGAAGCCCTTGCACTGCAGCATTTAAATCGAAATCGTAATACTGGAAGGTTGCAAGCTCTCTAAACTCTGGTCTTACCACTGTTTGAGATGCAGATAAACGTAAGTTGGTTAAATTATTAAGCTTGTATGTAGCGTTTAAACCTGGTAAGAAATCGGTAACCCTTGTATAGTTATGACGCGGATCTGATTTATAAACACTTCCAATTAATTGATCATAATCTTCTACACGTAATCCCCAAATAACACGTAATTTATTGCCAAGCTGGTTGTCCATTTGAACATACCCTGCATTTAAAATAGTATTAGCCAAGTATCTGTAAATATTGCCTTTAATAGCGTCGAATGCTAATAAATTACTATTCACTTCACCTCTACCAAAGTTGCTAGGCGCAAAAATTGAAGACGGATCTTGTAAACGAATTGCAGCATTATCTCTTGGTAAATAAATAGAGAATGGTTTAGCATCAAACAAACGATCTTTTACTTGGAATAAATAGCCACCTTTAAGGGTTTGCTTACTACCAAGTGCGCTAAATGTATAGGCTAAATCAGCACCACCAATATATATATAATCATTTAGGTTTTGATATAAACGGTTACCGCTTTTTTGTGATAATACGTTTGACAAAAGCGCAGTGTAAGGATTAGTTCGCGCACTGTTATCTTTTAAGTAGTATAATCTGCGCTGATCAGGAGTATAGCTATCCAAAATTGTAAATGAACCATACCATTTTAGCTTTAAAACATTTGGCTTTACATTGTGCTCACCCGTAATTTGAGAGTTCCAAAAAGTGTTTTGCTTAAAACCATATTCGTAACCTCTGGTGCTATCAAAAAACTGATTACCGTTACCCTCAATTCCCGTTCTTAAAGAAGTAAAATCGGTAGCATTGATATTGAATAATGTTTTTGCAGAAATTTTATTGTTATTGTTAAGTTGGAATGTAACATTACCAAGTCCACCCCATAATAAATCGTTACTATATCTATTATCATCAAAATCAAAATCAGTTGTGTATGATCCGTCTCCAACAAAGTTAAAACCACTGTTGGTACCAATCATGTGACGCGCAGATTTGTTGTAGTTCATTGCAAAAATACCTGCAATTTTTTTAGTGCCTTTTAAATCTTTTGTGAAACCAGCACTCATCTGAAACTGACCATTTAAACGCGTTAATCCACTTGCAGCAATTGGGTTCCAGCTATTTTGCATGGTAGATCCAATATATGTTTTGTCGGCATTTGGCAAGGCGTCAAATTTAGACTTGGTGGTGTAGGTAGCAGGTAGAGAACGTGTACCGTCATCAATACCTAAATAATCTGTTTTACCACCTTTGTGCTCGTAAAAATTACCCTGCACAGCCTGGTTATTAAAACCAGAACCTATTTGAATATTAAAAAAGTTTTTAGTTGGAATATCTTTTGTGTTTACCTGAATTAAACCACCTGCCCACTCACCCGGAAGCTCAGGAACAAACGCTTTATTGATAACGATATTGTCAATCATGTTGGCCGGAATCAAATCAAAAGAGAAAGCTTTTCGGTCAGGCTCGGTGCTACCTAATTGCACTCCATTTAAAAGTGCCAAATTGTAACGCTCTGCAAGTCCTCTTACAATCAAAAATTTACCTTCTTGAATACTTGCACCAGGTGTACGCTTTAATACTTCACCAGTATTTTTATCTGGAGAACGCTTAATCGCTTCACCAGAAATTACAGATGCTACCGTATTCGTATTTTTTTGGAAAGTAATAAGCGCATTTACTGTTTCACCTTTTGCGGTAGCAGTTCTAGCCGTAGTTTTTACGGCTACATCCGTTAATACTTTACCACCTTCATTTAAAATGATATTTACTGTTTCTTCCTCACCAGCTTTTGCAACAGCTACTTCGTCAATTGTTTTTTCTTCGTAACCTACGTAACTTAATGTAAGTGAATATTTTTTTTGAGCTTCTACAACAAAAGAAAAACGGCCATCCACATCTGTTCTGGTCATGGCAGTTGCAGCGCCAGATAGTTTAACGGTCACACTTGCCAAACCTTCATTTTTGCTATTGGTGACCTTACCAACAATCCTAGATTTTTGAGCAAATAATGAACTACTAATTACAAGTAAAAAAACGATAGATAATAATTGCTTCACTGGGTATTTCTTTTATGAAGCAAAACTACTTTTGGCGTGTTACGGCATTGTTACGCCTGTGTTATCAGAATGTTACCTCTATGTTACCGCAATGTTACCAACCTGATCATACAGGTGGTGTATAAGGCCATCTACAAGGCCAATTTTAGGCACATAAATAGCGTCAATATTGGCCCATTTCATAACCTGAATATAAATAAGTAACGCAGGTACAATAACATCTGCCCGATCTTCTTTAAGTCCGTATAAATTCATACGGTCCGCTAAGCTAACAATAGAAAGCTCTTTATAGTAGTCTTTGAGCAGCTCCAAACTAAGGGGTTTACCTTCTTTGGTCTTACTCATAGATAATATTTTTGTAATATTTCCACCACTTCCAATAGCAATCGACGGAAGGGCACTTTTGATGTTCTTTTTAACGTAATCCTTGAGATCTTCCCAAGTCTCATCCTGTATTTGGTCTTTTAAGATCCGAATGGTGCCAATATTAAAAGACTCTTTAGAAACAAGTGCACCATTTGCAAAAAAAGTAAGCTCAGTGCTACCGCCACCCACGTCAATGTATAAATATGAGTGGTCCGAATCTAAATTTTCAGCCACATGGTTTTCATAAATAAAAGAGGCCTCCTCTTGACCAGATATCACTTTAATTTCGATTCCCGTTTCAAGCTTTACCTTTCTAATGATGTCTTTGCTGTTTCTAGCATCCCGCATAGCACTTGTAGCACAAGCATACACATGTTTAATTTGATAGGCTTCCAATAAATGCTGATAGGCTTTTAAAGTTTGCATCAGCATCTTAACCTTTGGCTTAGATATTTCTCCAGTTTCAAAGACGTCAAACCCTAGTCTGAGCGGCACGCGTACTAAATTAATTTTATTAAATACAGGATCCTGCTTTGGCTGTTTGGTAACTTCACTAATTAATAGTCGGGCGGCATTACTCCCAATATCAATGGCGGCTAACTTCACTTTTTACTATTCGTTTTCTGTTGGAGGTATAAATAAGTCTCGATTTGAGAACGTATCTTTTTTCTTGAACCCGAAGGTACATAGTTATTTAATAAAGCACTGTCTAATACCCTCGCCTTTACATTGTCCTGCAACTGAATGTGGATAATATCTTGTAATTCCTTTTTAATAGCAGGGTCAAGTATAGGCACAGCTGCTTCTACGCGGTGATCGATATTACGCACCATCCAGTCTGCACTAGAAATAAACACTTTTTCTTTTCCGCCGTTACAAAAGATCATTACACGGGCATGCTCCAAATACTCATCTACAATACTGATAGCTCTTGGCTTTGCATTAAATTTTTTATGGTCGACATGAGCGCAAAAAATACCACGTACAATCATGTTGATGGTAACACCAGCAACGGCAGCATCATTTAGTTTTTTAATTAAATCCACGTCACTGAGTGAATTTAACTTAATGGTGATAGCAGCAGGCTTTTTGGCCTTAGCATTTTTAATTTCTTGATTGATTAAACCCACAATGGTTGGCCGCATAGAAATAGGTGACACCACAAGCGTTTTACAACTTAAAAGTGGGCCATATCCTTTTTCGGGATACTCCAAAAACTGGAATATTTTATTAATATCGGCCATGATATTGCGGTTACTAGTTAATAAGCAATGATCACCATATACACGCGCCGTTTTTTCATGCAAATTACCGGTACTTACAAAACCGTACTGTACGGTTTTATTTTTTTCACGCTTTTTAATCACACAAACTTTTGCGTGCACTTTCATATTTTGTACACCAAATAATACAGTAATACCTTCTTGTTCCAACACATCTTTCCATTCTAAGTTGGCCTCTTCATCAAATCTAGCCTTTACTTCAAGCATAACCATGACGTCTTTACCATTACGGGCGGCATTAATTAATGCATTGATTACTTTAGAAGCTGGCGCTAAGCGGTAGGCTGTAATTTTTATAGAAAGCACATCCGGATCCATGGCACTTTCTCTCAGTAAATCAATCACCGAATTAAAACTATGGTAGGGAAAATGCAGCATTACATCTTTTTTTAACACTACATCCGTTACGCGAAGGCTTTTACTAAGTTCGGGATGCAGGAGCGAAGCCTTTCGCACACTTTTTTCCATAACGAGGTCTGGAAAATCCATAAAATGTCTAAAATTATGAATGCGGCCTCCTGGTATAATATTACTTTTTTGAGTGAGTTGTAAACGCCTAATCAAATAATCGAGTAAACCAGCGTCCATTTCCCTATCATACACAAAACGAACAGGTTTTCCTTTTCGTCTATTTTTTAATCCCTTCTCAATTTTTTCGATAAGACTGCTTGCTAGGTCATTATCAATATCGATTTCTGCGTCTTTGGTGATTTTAAATATGGCAGACTCAAAATAATCAGAATCAAAATAAGAAAATATCACGGGCAAACTAAACCTAATAATATCTTCCAATAAAATAATTTGATGCCCTCCCGTTTTAGTAGGTAGTTCTACAAAACGTCCAATTGCAGAAACAGGCACTTCAATTAATGCGTATTTACTTTTGTAGGCACTATTTTTTTTGCGCATTACAATACCTAAATAAATACTCTTGTCTCTCAAATAAGGCATTTGATCTATGGACTCTACCATTAATGGTATTACATTGCCACGCACCTGGTTATCAAAAAAATCTTTTACAAAAACCTGTTGCTCTTTGGATAAATGCTTTTCATCTACCAGCGTTATGTTTTCTTTTTTTAAATCACGTACAATATTTTTCCAAATGCGGTTAAATTCATTTTGTTGTTCTAATACAATCGTTTGTATTTCATCTAAAATACTTTGCGAATGCTGCTCTAAATGCATATCAAGCTTTTTGCCCTTGCCTTTAAATTCAATCATCCGCTTTAATGTTGCAACGCGTACTCTAAAAAATTCATCCAGATTATTTGAAAAAATTCCTAAAAAACGGATGCGCTCTTTTAACGGTACCGACGGGTCGTTGGCTTCTTGCAACACCCTTCCATTAAAACTCAACCAACTTAAATCTCGAGGTATATAAGAATACTTAGGCATAAATGATTACAATTTGTGGTATACGATATTACAAAACAAGGTAGGCACTTGAGCGTAGTTGCTTCTAAAGTTACAATTTGTTAACATAGGCGTAAAGATTTGTTCATATTAGAGTTATTACTTTGACAAACTAACCCAATGGAAAAAAGAGACATTGATGTTCTCGTACTTAGTGATTTACACCTCGGCACATTTGGTTGCCACGCCCAAGAAATTGTAACCTATTTAAAAAGTGTAGCACCTAAAGTATTAGTCCTAAACGGCGATATCATTGACATCTGGCAGTTTAAGAAACATTATTTTCCGGCTGCACATATGCAGGTAATTAAGCAAATTTTTAGTTTATTAAGTAAAGGCACAAAAGTGTATTATATAACGGGCAATCATGACGAAGCCCTTCGCCGCTACACCGACTTAGAAATGGGCGGCTTTACGCTCACCGACAAAGTGGTACTAGAACTAGATGGTAAAAAAACCTGGATTTTTCATGGTGATATTTTTGATGCCACCACCAAAGGAAGTGCGAAAATTATTGCAAAGCTAGGTGGACACGGTTACGACCTTTTAATTATGCTTAATAGCGCCATTAACTGGGCCCTTAAACTAATGGGTAAAGAAAAAATGAGCTTTAGCAAGAAGGTAAAAAATAGCGTTAAAAAAGCAGTGTCATGGATTGGCAATTTTGAACAAACAGCCGCCGAGCTTGCTATTGAGCAAGGGTACGACTATGTAATTTGTGGTCATATCCATCAACCTCAAAAAAGAATGGTAACCAATGAGCATGGATCAGTGATGTATTTAAACAGTGGCGATTGGATTGAAAATTTAACGTCACTCGAATATGTAAATGGCGAATGGAACATTCACCAATACAATGAAAAAGAGCAAGCTGCAAAAGTAGTCCCTATTTTAAGTGCAGAAAATAAATTGCCAGAACTAAACGTACTTACCAAAGACGTTGCTTTATTTTTTAATAGTTTAATAGCGCAATAGATGAAAATATTTTACGCAGTACAAGCAACCGGCAATGGCCATATTAGTAGAGCAGTAGAATTATTACCCTATTTACAACAATATGGACAAGTAGACGTTTTTTTAAGTGGCGAAAACAGTCATTTACCTACCAGTTTGCCGGTAAAATACAAAAGCAGAGGC
Organism: Chitinophagaceae bacterium; assembly: GCA_947459295.1. Taxonomy (GTDB): domain Bacteria; phylum Bacteroidota; class Bacteroidia; order Chitinophagales; family Chitinophagaceae; genus Sediminibacterium. The sequence continues at coordinate 84,389 of CANHCY010000001.1, read as the reverse complement.
GTTTCTTTATTTTATGGAAATAGAGGCGGCCTCAACTATTTTAAAATGTGGCAAAAGTTTTCCATTAAAAGAATTTGGAAAGAAGCCAAAGCTTTACCAGTAGAGGACTACGATATTGTGATCAACGATTTTGAATGCATCACTTCACTTACATGCAAACTAAAAAATAAACCAAGCATTCAGTTTGGGCACCAAGCAAGCTTTAAAAGTAATGCGGCTCCTCGTCCTCAAAAAAAAGAATGGATTGGCGAATGGATTTTGCAAAATTATGGTACTGCAACTGCTTATTTTGGGCTTCATTTTAAAGCCTATGATACCGGTATATTCAACCCTGTTATAAAAGCGGATATTATAGCTGCCAAAGCAGTTAATAATGGGCATGTAACGGTTTATTTATCGCATTATTCTAAAAAAGTTATTACAACACAATTACATAAAGCACCTGGTATTAGGTTTGAAGTTTTTACCAAAGAAGTGAAAACAGAAACCATCGAAAAAAATATCAGGTTCATGCCTATTTCAAACGAAGGGTTTACCAAAAGCATGATTGAAAGCGCTGGCGTTATTACAGGCGCTGGATTTGAAACCCCCGCCGAAGCACTTTATTTAGGAAAAAAATTAATGTGCTTACCCATTAGAGGACAATACGAACAGTTATGCAATGCAGCGGCGCTAGAAAAGTTAGGCGTTCCGGTAGTTGCTAAAATGCACGCTACCTTTTTTGTTGATATTGCAAAGTGGTATGACTTGCCTGCTCCAACACCGTTAACACTTGAGTACAGTACCTACCAACTGGTACAAATGGTGATTGAAAAAGCAAAAGCTTTACAACCAACTAAAAATCAGGTAGATGAAATTGAGCGATCAAACAGCTTTGCCCTGTAAAAAATCTCTAAACCAATACCCCGAATTTTTTACGGTACGGAGTTGTGTTTCAAAATCGGTGTGTACAAGACCAAACCTTGTGCTATAACCATAAGCCCATTCAAAATTATCGGTAAGTGTCCAGGCGTAATAGCCCCCAATATTAACGCCTTCTTTTTTTGCTTGCAATAATGCGCCTAGATACGCTTTAAAATAATCAATGCGTTCTTGATCGTTTACCACGCCATGATGCAAGTGATCTTTAAAACAAGCGCCTCCTTCTGTTACAATAATTTGCTTGACGCCCTCGTAACTGCCAAACCTTTTTAGCATTGCATAAAAGCTGTTTGGATCGATCTCCCAACCTATTGCAGTATGCGGCATTTTTCTTTGCTTCGCACTCACTTCGGAGGCGGAAACATAAGGGATTAAAGGATTGTGCTTGATGGTAACTGAAAAATAATTTTGAAGCCCTATATAGTCAAAATCAAATTTTAATTTATCAATAAAGCGCCAAGCTGTGGTAGCAATATGCAACTTATCTAAAAAATCAAATTGATCCATTTGCGGAAATCCCATACCTAATACAGGCTCTATAAACAAACGGTTTAAGAGTGCGTCGGCTCTATTTGCAGCCGCAATATCTTTATCACTATTTGTATATGGCTTGGCTTCTGAAATTGAAAAACTAGTGCCTATAATAGCATGCGGGCAGTGCTCCCTAATAATTCTGCCACCCTCTGCGGTGCAATAAGCAGCATTAAAAATAGCTGGAAAAGCGTTTGTTGTCCCCATTTTTCCGGGGGCATGCATGCCTATCATATAACCAAGTGCCGTAAAAGCAAAAGGCTCGTTCATCACAATCCACTGCTTTACTTTTTTACCATAATGCGCCGTTAATAGCGTTACATATTTAGAAAACCACTTGATCATATCTCTACTTGTCCATCCACCTTGTAATTCAAGGGCATGGGGTAAGTCCCAATGGTAAATAGTAACAACAGGTTCTAAACCATTTGCAACACATTCATCAATAACGCGGTGGTAAAAATCGATTCCTAATTTATTAACCTTTCCTATGCCGTCTGGTAATACCCTACTCCATGCAATAGAAAATCTAAAAACAGAAAAGCCAAGCGCTTTGGCTAATAAAATATCGTCTTTGTAACGGTGGTAAAAATCGGCAGCAACAGTGGGCCGCGCGCCACCTTTAATGGTATTTCTTTTACGCGCAAAAACATCCCATACAGATAAACCTTTGCCATCTTCAAAAGCAGCACCTTCGTTTTGAGGAGCGGCCATACCTACGCCCCATTTAAAATCAGGCCCAAAATCAGAAGCTGTAAATGTTTTCTTGTGCAAGTGTTTTAGATTTCTAAAATTTAGAATCCAATAAGGAAACCCCCTCCAATGCATCCACTACACTTTTTGATAATTTGATATTTAAAAAAGTAGCAATAGTTGGGAATATATCAACAACAGCTGTTCTATTTTCAAAAGCGTAATGATTTGGACGGTGGTTCATTACTAGCCAGGTATTACGCTCTGCATCAGACTGTCCGCCATGATCTTTTCCTGTTTGAGCGTCTCTACCATGATCAGTAGTAATGATAACAAGCCAGTCTTCATTAAAACTTTTTTCACGGTAAGCAACAGACTGCATTAATTTTTGAATTTGCCTATCAAGCATTGAAATAGCCGTATCAAGCTCCGGACTTTTACCAAATTTGTGGCCCATATCGTCGGTGTATTCTAAATACACCCAAGATAAATCAGGGGCGCTGTCTTTAATAATATGCGCAGCTTCTGCAACCACTTTTTCATCAATCAAATGAATATATGTTGCGTTTTTGTCGTGCGGAAATTGAATGGTGTCTAACTCATACCCGTCTCTGTGGTAATCTACCTTTAAATAATTTGTTTGTGCTAGTCCATCACCCACTAGTTTAGTTCGGTTATCTATCCATGTACTAAATACCCCAATTTTTTTTGATGGATACTGCTCTTTAAATACTTTAAAAATAGTAGGGTAATTGTAATTGGGGTTTTTAATATCGTTGTCTACCACACCATGCTTATTGGCCCAAGTGCCCGTAAGTAGTGAGTTGTAGCCTACTGCAGAAATAGTTGGCGACTGCGTAATACCTCCTTTTTCGCCACCCACATAACAAGGTAAATAGGCGCCTTTGTTTATAATAGCGTCAAAACCAGGCTTGGTTGCTTTTTCTAATTCGGGAGCAGGAATGCCATCTGCAATAACAAATAAAACTTTTTTATTTTGAGCCGCTGCAATTTGCAATGAGCATAAAATCACTAGAAAAATTCGAAACATAAGTAATACTTTATGACACCTAAGATAACGATTCTTCAAGTGAAATAGAAGCCCATTTATTTTTCTCTACAATCCAGTCGGATGTATGCGTACTAATTTTCGATAAAATTTCCCAAGCAGCAGCTGTTTGCTCTTTTGTTGGGGCCGTGTTTACATAATTTGGATCTCGAACAACAGATGCAACAATTTCACCGCTCAGTAAATAAGCATGATCTTTAAATATTTTGCCAATTACATGATCTTTTTTTCCAAAAAAACAATCGCCGATAATGATGCCAATTACACTTTGCTTAGTGGCATCTAAAATCATCATGTTTTCGATGTAAGCAATAGGCTCCTTTTGATTATTAAGTAGTGTGTACATATCTGGCTTGGTAATTTTTAAATACCAACACCGTAAAGCTGCACATTAATGCTTACTTAACTGTTTCCGTAATGTTATCAAAATGTAATGTAATTGTTACGCCTTAGCGTATGCGTCTATCATAAATACAGCCGTATCAGCAAAGTCTTTGCCTTTGTTCATTTTGTCAAGCGCAGCACGCTCATAAGCAAGCTCTTCGGTTTGAGTAGTTAAAACACCAAAAATGAGCGGAATAGAAGCCTGTGTAGATAGTACCGCCATGCCTTCTGTTACATACTGGCAAACATATTCGTAATGATCCGTATCGCCTTTAATAACGGCCCCAATTACAATGATTGCATCATATTTGTTAGTATCCATTAATTTTTTAGAATAACCCACAAGTTCAACAGCACCTGGACATTGTAGCAGCACATAAGGCGTTTGCGTAGCATTTAACTGGTTCACACAACCCTGCGTCAATAAATCCGTTATTTCAATATTAAAAGTGGCTTGTACTACTGCAATCATAACTTATAATGTAATGTGGTGTTGTCCAATATTTATTTTAGCATCGATATATGCTTTGTTGTGTGCATTAACAGAAGCACTTATATGATGTGTGGTAAAAGTAATGCCCGCCGCTTTTACAGCTTCTTCTTTTGCTGGATTATTTGTAATCAGCGTAATAGATCTGTACCCTAGTATTTTTAAAATAGAAATAGCATCATCATAAGTACGCGCATCGAGCGGAAGCCCTAACTCCTCATTAGCCTCATATGTATTTAAACCCTGCTCTTGTAAATGATAGGCTTTAATTTTATTAGAAATACCAATACCTCTTCCTTCCTGATTTTTTAAATAAATAACGGCACCATTTTTATTATTTGCAATCAGTGAAAGTGACTCATGTAACTGATCTTGACAATCGCAACGCAAACTTCCAAAGATATCACCAGTAGCACATTCGGAATGAATGCGAACCATCGGTGTTACATCACCTACTTCATTTGTTTGAAGCACATAATGCTCTACCAAACTAATAGGGTTTTTAAAAACCTTGATGGTAAAATTGCCAAATTTTGTAGGGAGTTGCGCTTCCGAAATAAGTTCCATGTTATTGTATCTTTTTTCGGTAATCAATTAATTGCTGAATCGTAATTATTGGCAGTTGATGATGGCTTGCAAATTCAAAAAGACCATCTCTGCGCATCATATTTCCATCCGTATCCATAATCTCACAAATGATGGCAGCTGCAGGTTGATTGGTTAGTAAACACAAATCAACACTTGCTTCTGTGTGACCTGGTCTAGTTAAAACGCCACCTTCTTTTGCAACAACCGGAAATAAATGTCCAGGTTTAATAAAATCGTTAGGCGTACTAGCTTCACTAGCAATATGCGCTGCAGTAATAGAACGCTCTTTGGCAGAAATACCTGTTGTAATACCAAATGCCGGTGTAGCATCTATAGAATCATGAAACGCCGTACTAAATGGATCCTTAGCGTTACTAGGTACTGGATGTAAATCTAATTTTTGTGCAATGTTTTTTGAAATAGCAATGCAAACAAGACCACGTGCATGTGTAGCGCAAAAATTTACTTTTTCAGGTGTTGATAGAGCCGCACTAAAAACAATGTCCCCTTCATTTTCTCTGCTCTCATCATCCACCACCACAAGTAGTCCACCATTTGTAAAATGAGTTAATGCAGTATCTATAGAACTAAACGAATGATTCATAATTATTTGGATAACAACTTTTCGGTGTATTTGGCTAAAATGTCAAACTCAATATTAACCCGATCTCCTATTTTTAATGCACTCAAATTGGTTTTTTCAAGTGTGATAGGAATAATACACAGTTCTAACAAATTTTGATCTGTTTTGTTGACTGTTAAACTAACACCGTTAATTGTTACAGAACCCTTATACACTGCATATTTTGAAAAAGAAGCATCAAAAGCGATGGTTACAAACCAAGCCGTATCAGACACCACAATATTTTGTACAAGCGCCGTATCATCTACATGCCCTAATACATAGTGACCACCTAAAAAACTAGTAGGCTGTAATGGAAGTTCAATATTTACTTTGCAACCCTGATTGTAATGCTTAATTATTGTTTTTGAAATAGACTCGGTAGACACAAAAAACGACATGGTGTCGTTATTGATTGCAATCACCGATAGGCAGGCTCCGTCTACTGCAACACTATCCCCCAGTTTAACACGGGCAGTGGTAGAAGCGCTTGTAACAGCAAGGGTCCAGCCCGTTTCCTGCACTTCGATGCTTGAAATAATAGCAGATTCAACAATTCCGGTAAACATGGACTGATTTCTTTAATTTTGAGGCGCAAAGATAAGCGATGACAACATTAGAACACTTAATCGTAGCATTAAGTTTAGCCAAAAAAGCCAAAAGAAAAGATATTAAAGGGAATCCCTTTGTTGGCGCTATTGTTGTAGATAAAAATGGTGCCATTATTGGGTCTGGCTACCACCAAAAATGGGGCGAAAAGCATGCAGAGGTATTTGCCATAGAAGAAGCGTTTTTAAAAACCGCTGATCTAAGTAACTGCAGTTTATACGTAACCCTCGAGCCCTGCTCCCATCATGGAAAAACCCCTCCTTGTACCGATTTGATTTTAAAATCAGGCATTAAAAAAGTAATAGTAGGTTCTTTGGATCCTAACCCTCATGTAAGCGGTTTTTCGTTATTACAACAAAAAGGGATTGATATTTCAATACTTGAAACACCAGAAGCTATTTCTTTAAATAAAATATTTTTTACCAATCAAAAAAGCAACAAACCATTTGTGCGCCTCAAAATGGCAGCAACATTAGATGGTAAAATTGCCGACTATACAGGCGCTTCTAAATGGATCACCAACGAAAGTAGTAGAGCCTATTTACACACGCATATAAGAACTGAGGTTGACGCTATAGTATCTACTGCCAAAACCGTGATCCAAGATGAGGCCACTTTAAATATCAGAATACCTAATACACATAGCACCGAGCTTAACGCAGTCATTATTGATAGAACGGGCTCTATGCTTGAACCTGCTCAATCTTCCCATCCAATATTTTACAATAGAACAGAAACAAAAGTTTTTGTTGTAACAGCGCCAGGGGCAATTGATACGAGTTTGCAGCCACCTGCACATACAGAAATTATTGAAACGCCATTTAATGCTAATGGAGAAATAGATTTGGATACACTAGGCAAACAACTATTGCAAAAAGGCTTGTATAGTGTTTTAGTAGAAGCAGGTGCAGTATTTAGTTTTTATCTATTATCTAAAAAATGGGTGAATGAACTTGACTATTTTATAGGAAGTAAATTATTATTAGATGCTAATGCAAAAGCAGGATTGGATATTGCTACTAGCACACCACTGCAAAACGCGGCACCACTTACCTTATTAGAATCTATGTCTTTTGAAAATGACATGTATTTGCATTACGCAATAGAATCATTATAAAAAACGCCAACATTTTTTGTTTGCAGTATAGCGTTGTCCAATAAAAGTAACGCAGTGGTGGACATACAGGTGGTTTCATAATCCTCTATACTAAAAAAGTCAAGAACAGGCGCGTTTTTTATCAAATCCGTAATTGCCAAACGCCCTTCTAATAAACCTTCAGTGGTTTTTACAACACCAGCATATTTGCTAACAATATTTTGGATAGCGGCCCTATCGAGTTTTAAAACAGCGTATTTGTTTTGAGTGTCTGTTTGAATTTGCCTCTGTGGATCAGAAAAGCTTGCAAGCTTTAATGCATCCACAATTTGATCTGCTGCAAATTTAGCAAAGGCTAGGCCTTCTAGTAGTGAATTTGAGGCAAGCCTATTAGCTCCATGAAGCCCGGTACACGCACATTCGCCAATGGCATATAATTGCGCAACAGTAGATTCACCAAATTCATTTACTTCAATACCACCACAACTATAATGCTGCGTTGGAACAACAGGTATATAGTCAGTAGCAATATCAATGTCTGCCAATAATTTAACACTGGCTTTAATAGAAGGAAAATGTGAATCCAATATGACAGGATCTATACCCGTTGCATCTAAATATAAATGAGTTGCATTTTCATTTTGCATTTCAGCAACAATTGCGCGCGACACAATATCACGTGGAGCCAATGAACCACGCTTGTCATAACGTGGCATGAAATTTTCGCCAGCATGATTGCGAAGCACTGCCCCTGCTCCTCTTAATGCTTCTGTAATTAAATAAACACTTGCATTTTTCGAATATAAACCCGTGGGATGAAACTGAATAAAACTCAAGTCTTGTATTCGTGCCCCTAAACTATGTGCTACATAAATACCATCACCTGTTGCAACATCCGTATTGGTAGTTTGTGCATATAATTGCCCTACTCCACCTGTTGCGAGTACCACAAAATGTGTGGTATAAGTGGTATGTACTTTTGTTTTTAAATGATAGGTATCTACTTCAAATAAATGTTCCGAAACTTTTTTTATGCCTATTACAAAAACATGTTCCTGCAAATAAACAGACGGTTCTGCGTCAGTATTATTTTGGAGCGTTTGCTGCAATGCCTTACCGGTATAATCTTTAACATGCCAAATGCGCGCCTGACTATGTCCACCTTCTTGCGCTAAATCAATTTGCTCGTGACTGATACTATCAAAAGGCATCCCCATTTTTATTAGTTCCTGCATTAAAGAAGGACCCTGCTCCACCACTTTTCTAACAATAAATTCATTGTTGGTATGACCACCGGCAATCATAGTATCTGATATATGCGCTTCAAAAGAATCAGTATTTGGTATACTAGATGTATCAACAGCTGCAATGCCGCCTTGTGCCCAACTGGTATTGGTATTGGATATATCTGACTTTGCAAATAAAGCGATGTTTAATTTTTTATTAGGACTCGCACCAGCTTTACTAGAGTCTGCAGCTTCTTGCGCCTTTTTGTAGTAGTGCAAAAAAGTTAAGCCAGCCACACCCGAGCCAATAACAATGGTATCAAAATGTTTGGACTGCATTACGATACCGTTAGCATATTATTTAATGCGCGCAAAGCACGCTCATGCACAGATGATGGAATGGTAATTTCAGGAACCTCGTAATAGAGCGCATTATAAATTTTTTCGAGGCTATTCATTTTCATGTACGGACACTCAGAACATGCGCAGCTATTGGATTCTAGAGCTGGTGCTGGAATAATTTTTTTATGAGGAACCGCCTGTTTCATTTTATAGAGTATACCCGCTTCTGTAGCTACAATAAACTCATTATGTTCCGATACTGTTACAAATTCAATAAGCGCTTTAGTAGAACCAATAAAAGAAGCTTTATCTAATATACCCGGTAAGCACTCTGGATGCGCAATTAAAACAGCATTTGGATTGTCTATTTGTAACTGATGTAGTTTGTCTTGCGAGATATTCACGTGCACAATACATGCACCATCCCAAAGCAAGAGTTCTCTACCCGTTACTTTTTGAACATATAAACCCAGGTTTTTGTCGGGTGCAAAAATAATTTTTTTATCTTTTGGAATAGCGTTTACAACTTCCACTGCATTTGACGAAGTGCATATATAATCACTCTCTGCTTTAATTTCGGCAGAACAGTTGATATAACTTACTACAACAGCATCCGGATGCTCTTTTTTAAAAGCCACAAAAGCATCGAGTGGCGTTGCATCAGCTAAAGAACATCCTGCATGTAAATCAGGTATTAATACTTTTGCTGTCGGATTTAAAATTTTAGCGGTTTCTGCCATAAAATGCACCCCACAAAAAACAATCATTTTGGTATTGATTTCTTTAGATATTTTGGCAAGGGCATAACTATCTCCAATATGATCGGCAATTTTTTGGATATCCTCTGAAACATAATAATGCGCCAAAATAGTTGCATTTTTTTCTTTTTTGAGCGCCAATATCGCGTCCACTAAATTTACATTTGCTGGCACAGACCTACTCAAATACCCCACTTTGTTTACTTCCTGCTCAAATAACATTTATACTATTTTTAATGATATATCAATGGATCTAACTTGGTGCGTTAATGCACCCACTGAAATACAATCGATACCAGAAATTAAGTATGACTTAATGGTGTCTAATGTAATACCCCCCGAAATTTCCAATTTTTTATCTGGCGCCATGCTGTTACGGTAATGGATGTATTTTTCTAGCAACTCGGGTTTGTGATTATCGATTAAAACACGGTTTACAATTTTGTGTTGAATAGCTACTAAAAATTCTTGTTCATTTTGCACTTCTACAATAACAGGTATGCTAGAATTTTGTTGACTACAGTACTCCATACAGTTGTCTAAAGCTTGTAAAATACCACCAGCCGCTTTAATATGATTGTCTTTAATTAAAATTTGATCGTCGAGACCAAACCTATGATTAAATCCACCGCCTATTGCAACTGCCCACTTTTCTGGAAGTCTAAAATTGGGTGTTGTTTTGCGCGTATCGTAAATGGCAATGTTTGAGCCCTTAGCCAAGTCCACAAATTGTTTGGTTACGGTGGCTATGCCACTCATGCGTTGCATACAGTTTAATAGCAGCCTTTCCGCTTTTAGTATACTTGATAATTTACCAGTTATTTGACCTATACATACCGGAGTATCTTCAATAATATCACCGTCTTTATAGGTAAAATGTATTTGCAACGCAGGATCTACACATGTACAAATTTCGATAGCGAGTGAAACACCCGCAAGGGTGCAATTTTCTTTAACATAACAGTTTGCCATACCAATGGCACCGTTATTGAAACTAGATAAGGTGGTAACGTCTCCATCACCAACATCTTCTTGTAGTGCTAGTGTAATAAATGCCTGTATTGCTTCCGGATTATGATAACTACGATCTGTCATTGATTATTTTTGATCCAAAATTTTAATGGTTGCTTTTTCTAAACTAGACAGCACTGAGGATAGAGCAAATGGTGTGCGCTGAAAGAAAAATACAGTAATTAATTTTCTGGTAGGATCCACCATATAGGCAGTATTAAAAGCACCACCCCAAAAATAACTTCCCACAGATGCCAGATTTACAACCTGTCCTTTATTACTGGTTAACCCAACGCCTAAACCAAAATTATTTAGAGAAGGAAAACCTCCAAAAATAAATGTTTTAGTTCCCAACTGATTGGTGGTTAAAGAATCGATTAAATTTTTACTGAGCACTTTTTTATTTTTAACTGTGCCGCCGTTTAGCAAACAACTCAAAAATTTGGCATAGTCGTGCGTTGTTGAAACAAGTCCTCCAATGGCAGAAAAATAGCTGCTATTTTGTCGCAAAGGATAATTGGCGTCAAACACAGCAGGATCAACGGTATCAAGGGTTGTATCCGAAGATTTGTAGTAAAGTTCTACAAGCCTTGACGCTTTATTTTTGGGTAAATAAAAATAAGTGTCCTTCATTTGTAAAGGATCAAAAATATTTTTTTGCAGATAGACTTCTAATGACAGTCCGGATACTTTTTCGATAAGCGCACCTATCACATTGGTACTAAGTCCATAACTAAATCGTTCGCCAGGCTGATGCATAAGCGGCATTTGAGCTATTTGCTCCACTTCACTCGCAAGGGTTTTAAAATTGTTACTTAAAGACTTATCGAGGTTAAACTTTTTAAATAAGGCAGCATATTTCGGGTATTCGTCAGCAGAACTAATACCAGACTGATGCGTAAGTAAATCTCTTATCGTAATGGGCCTTTGTAAAGGTACAAGCACCATTTGTTCTGGAGTGCCAGACACTACTTTTTGATTCGTAAATGCTGGAAAGTAGTTTTGAATGGGGTCATCTAATTGAATGAACCCTCTTTCAACTAATTGCAAACAAGCAACTGATACAATCGCTTTTGTTTGAGAAGCAATTCTAAAAATAGACTGGGGAGTCATAGGCGTTTTTTGTACCAAATTGGCAACACCAAATGCCTTGTCATACAAAACCACGCCGTCTTTAATAATTAAACCAACAGCACCTGCGGTATTATGCTTTTGTATTTGTAATTGTAAAATGGAGTCTATAGCCCTGAATTCTTGAGCCTTAAGCGAAGAAAAAGAAATTACTACAAGAAGTAATACCAGATTTTTAAAAACATTCATTTTAAAGCGTTTGGCGAAAGTAAGGATTAACGCTAAACTGGAATGTTAAATTTTATTAGTGGAATTTGTATAAACTTTAGCCATACTTAAAAATTGAGCTAATTCTTTAGCTATTTGTTCCTGTTCTTCAACCGATGGATGACCATCACAGCCTGCACGATACTGCTTTGTAAAAAAATAACTGTAAACATTTTTATCGCCCGCTGTAATGCACTGCTTTACAATGGAACGAATGGTTTTTACCATAAATGCTTTAAGGGTAGCATCAGCCATTGGACTTGATAAACACACAAATTTTGCCTTAGGATATTTATCTCGAAGACTTTTTAAAAACTGAATATAGTTAGTAATAAATAAAGCTGAATCTTGAATGCCATCATTTTGACCCAAACAAATAGTCACAATATCTGGCTGGTACTTTTCAAATTTCCATGGCAACTTATTGTCACTCATATTTATTTTATCAAAAATAGTTGGCATAGTTACAGATAAATTACAACAACTATGCATGAGGCCAATCCCAGACACAGAGGACAAATGCACTTGAGCATTTAATCTTCTACCCAGTTGCATGCCATAACTCATATAGGCATTGTGTTGATCATACCAAACGCCTTTACCGCAAGGGATTTCAGATTCATCACTGCCAGTTCCACAAGTAATGGAATTACCAATACACTCAATTTTAAGCGCATACGCTGTTGTGGGCGATTGTATTTTATGAGCAACAATGCCAACAAAAGTTAAAGCCCCAATATTAGCTTCGGTGTTTTTACAAATCAGCAATTGATGCCATGCATTTTTATTTGTTGGCTTTGTCCAAATAGTATCTAAACGTTTAGACAACTTGATTCGCTTAGGTTTACCATCAACTACCAATTCTATATAATTATGATTAGACCCCCATTTTATTTCGTCTTCAATAATAATACCACAAGAATCACCACTAAAAGCCCACTCAATACTTACACCAGGCTGCCAAAAACTGGGTTGCAGTGGATTGGAAACATCCATTCGGCCCATATAGCGTATGGCCTTATGGGTAGGCAAATAAACTTGTTGCTGCCCACTTTGCGCTGCAGCAGTACCACAAAAAAATAGAAAGAATATATAAAAAATATTTTTTCGCATACACTGTTATTGTTGTTTCAACAAATACCTGATACGATTAGCCACTTCTATACAAGCCCTGCTGTTATGATAAGGACATTTCCAAAATCCAGCCTTTTCTCTTACCATCAAATTACCACTTGAATCATAACCCCAATGCCACTCTCCATAAATTGGATCTTTAAAATAATCGTTAACAACTTGCCAACTCTTTAAAGAATGATGTAAAAATTGAATATTGCCCGTGTTCTGATAAGCATTTATAAAGCCAACCATCGCCTCCGCTTGTGGCCACCAATCTTTTCCAAAGTCTAAAGTATCATTACTAGGGTGAAACTCATTGTAGACAGCGCCTTCACTAGATACATGATTAGCCACAACCCCAGCCATATCAGTAACAAGTTTAGTAAATTTTTGCAAATACATATCGTCGTCAATTATAGCTGCCGCTTCTTGTAACAACCAAGACGCTTCTATGTCATGCCCAAAAGAAACCACACTAGAAGTAGGCGTCCAGTTTTTTTCGAAAAATAAATTTTGCTGAAATGTACCTGCGTCTATGATAAACTCTTCAAAATAATAAAGCAGTTTTTGTATCGACTGTTTTATAGCCGCATTAGGAAGCACTTTATACAATGTAGCATATGCTTCAATAATATGAAGGTGGGTATTCATAGACTTAATAGCGTTTTGATCCTTATCACTCAACCGCACGTCATCTATATCAGACCAATTGTTGCCTAAGCATTCGATATAACCACCAAATTCAGAATCAAAAAAATGCTTTTCTAAAGAGGTATATAAATCTGTGGCTTTGTTTAGAGCATCTGCATCTAAAGTAACTTCATAATACGCAGACAAACTATAGATAGCAAAAGCAATGCCATAGGCTTGCTTTTTATCAGATGCTACTTGGCCATTTGGATGCACAGACCAATACATGCCCCCATTTTTGTTGTCGTAAAATTTTTTTACAAGCGCATCATATGACTGGTTGGCCGCCTTTAAATATTGATGGTTTTGGGTATGCTTAAAAGCCGCGGAAAAAGTCCATAACAATCTGCTCTGCAACACCAAACCTATTGGCGCCTGAGCATCCGGTTCATTTTTTCTATTTATTTCGCCATAATAAAAACTATTGGCTGGATTATGAATATGCTGCGTCCACCAATCAAGTATAGAAACTAGTTCTGCTTCTACCTCATTAGAATATCCTTCAAGTAACCTTTTAATTTCAGGATCAACTGCCATGCAAAATTAATTTTATGAATTGCCCTTAATTATTTGCATCACTCTCTCCACTGCATTTGCAGATGTATAACCGTCGGCAGGCGTATGCATTACATAATCAACCAACCTATCAATGCTAGTAGTAGCAACATGCATACGTGTATCGGAAGATGCATAATAAATAGCCACAGAACCATCTTCACGTTCTACCCAACCATTTGAAAACAATACATTGGATACATCGCCAACACGCTCTTCACCATCGGGTGCCATAAAATATCCAGCAGGCTTGTAAATAATGCTATCTATTTTTTGCAAATCAGTCATAAATAAATACAACACATATCTAAGACCCGCTGCTGTATTACGCACGCCATGAGCTAAATGAAGCCACCCATGCGGCGTATAAATGGGCGCAGGACCCAAGCCGTTTTTTGACTCGTTGATGGTATGGTAAATGCGTTTATCAATAAGCGTTTCCTCATCAATAACGGCTTGCTGCATGTCTTTTGTATAACCAATGGCAATGCCACCTCCACTTCCAGCTTCAATAAAACCATCCTGAGGTCTTGTATAAAACGCGTACATACCATTCACAAATGTTGGATGTAATACCACATTACGCTGCTGATTAGATTTTGTTTGTAAATCCGGTAAACGTTCCCATGATTTTAAATCTTTTGTTCTAGCAATACCACATTGGGCAACTGCAGAAGATTGATCCGAATCGGGCACACCTTTTTGCTTGCGCTCCGTACAAAATAAACCATAAATCCAACCATCTTCATGCGCAACTAAACGCATATCATACACGTTGGTATCAGGCTCATTTGTTTGAGGCATTTGAATTGGCGTATCCCAAAAAGTAAATGAATCAATACCATTAGGACTTTCTGCAATTGCAAAAAATGATTTTCGGTCTACTCCTTCTACACGGGCTGCTAAAATATATTTACCGTTCCAAAACATTGCGCCAGCATTAAACACCGCATTAATTCCAAAGCGCTCCATCAAAAATGGATTGGTGTCAGGGTTACAATCGTAACGCCACTCTACAGGAACATGCTCGGCTGTTAAAACCGGATGCTTATACCTTGTATATAAACCATTATAAAACGCTTCCTCGTTTTTTCTTGTAAGTAACGAGGCATGACCGCTTCGAATTTGCTGTAACCTTTCATTAAATTGCTTGCTCATGCTATATTAATTTCTAATCTTCTAATTTATTCCACCAAGTTCTTTTTAAAATAACCACCGTAACGGCAAGAACAGCCACCGTAATAAATAGTGGCGTTTTAAGCCATAACACTACATAAATTGGTAATAATGTTAAACAGGTTTGGGCAATCATACCTATCACCACATTAAACATATCGAGGGTAAATCTTTTATTGGGTTCAAAACTTGGATCCGCCTCAACCACCAGTGCATGAATGGGTTTCCAAAAGCCCCAAGGCTTTACGGTTTTGTAAAATTGAATCAGGGTTTCATTTGACGTAGGAGGCGCTGTGTATGTTCCTACAATACAACCAATAATAGAAAGTAAAAATATAATTGGCCATACATTTAAAAAGAGACCATCGTATAATTTTAAAAATACAAGTGCCGAAACAATACCTGTAGCCATACCCATTACAAAGCCATTAGCATTAAAGCGCCACCAATACCATTTAAATAGATTAGCCGCAATATATCCGCCATACAAGCCCCCTACAATCCATTGTAAAATACTATTCACGTCTTTTGCAAAAAAGCCCAATAGGACGCCGAGTGCGACCACCAAAACACCTACGATATAATTTGTTGTAGCAATTTTTTTGTTGCTAGCATTCGGATTCATATACTTCAAGTAAATATCGTTTATGATATAAGCTTGTGCAGCATTTAAAGTGCCAGAAAAGGTACCCATAAAAGCGCCTAATAATCCAGTTAGTGTAATGCCTAAAATACCTACTGGTAAAAAGGCATAAATAGTGGCAGGTAATATTTTTTCAAAATCGGGACCTTCTACCGAAGCAATATTTAATTGGTTGTAGTACAACAAAGCAAGTACCGTAATTCCAATAATCATGGAATAGCGAATGGGTAATAAAATTATGGAAACAAAGCCCGTCATTTTACTCGCCTCCTTTGGTGATTTGGTGGATAGTATTTTTTGCATATCGTAATTAGGTGCAGGACCTGCCAAACTTGCAAAAATGCCTTTAAAAAGCATCATCATAAAAAAGATTCCAAACAAACTATAACCATCAGATTTTATTTTATCATTTACTGCCAAATTAATTGCAGACCAGTCTAAATTTAAATCCCAACTAAAAGAAGGTGTTAACCATCCATCCGGAATAGCAAGCACATTATTACCGCTATGCAAGTGCATCATTGCAATAATTGCAATAGCAATACAAGCAACCGTCATTATTAAGTACTTGATTAGATCTCCTAATACGATACTGTGCATACCCCCTAAAATGGAATAAAACATAGCAAATAAAGTAAAAATAATGCCGTAAAAATGTGCCACATAAGCAGCCGGAACATCAAATGGAACATAAGCTGCTACTGAGTTCCAAGGAATAAATATTTCAATGAATTTTCCTAACCCAATAAAGCCATATGCCAAAAATCCTAAACAACCAATAAGCGCAAACACAACAACAACAGTATGCGACCCTTTAACACCCTTACCCGTTGTTCCAAATCTTGTTGCAAGCCACTCTGCACCGGTGTTAGCATTAGACCTTCGCAACCATTTAGATAAAAACATCATCATAAATACCTGGTTAAAAACTGGCCATAACCAAGGTATCCAAACACTTTTTAAGCCATACACAAAACATAGTGTTACCATCCACATGGTTCCACTAATATCAAACATATCACTTGCGTCACTCAACCCTAATAAATACCAGGGTAGTTTTTTACCTGCCATTAAATAACTTTCCTTGCTTTCCTTGGCTTTTTTACGCATGTAAAAACCAATGAAAATCATGGTGGCTAAATACAATAAAATGATCGCAATATCTATGACATGTAATTTCATATAATAATTATTGATAGATATTTTTAGTAGCTAATTGTTTTTCAAATAGTATTTTTGGATAGGTATAAAACAGTTTAAAATCGGGTGCAGATATTTGCCCTGGATAAGGCGCGTAATAATGCATTTTTTGTGTCGACTTCATGAATCCAGCATTACGCCATACTAGTACATGTGAAACGGGATACTGTTTCAATAGCGGATATAATGTACCCGTCCACCAATTGGGGTCTGGAATTGCTTCGTAACCTGTTTCGGCAATGGCAGCAATTTTTTGTTTAGCTGAAGCCAATTTAGTTAATATCCCAAGTTGCTGATTCATTACACGTAAAAAAATAGCACGGCCATCTACTCCTTCATATTGATACCTATCAAAACTTAGCATATCAACATTTTGATCACCAGGATACCTTAGTAAAAACGATGCTTCATCTTCAAAATCGGCGGTATTATAGACATAAATTAAATGATGAATATTTTTCACTTGCATCAAATAATCTTGTGTAAAATTCCATAGCTCAATAAACTGTTCTGGGGTGCAATTGTTTTTTCCCCACCAAAACCAAGTGCCCGTTAATTCATGAAAAGGTCTAAATAAAACTGGGATAGGTTCACCTGCAGGCGTTTTTAATGATTGCAAAAAAACGGCAACCTTATCTAACCAGCTTTTATACTTTTGGTGCTGTTGTCCACCAGGTAATACAGAAGCAACAGATCCATGTGTCGTGTCCCATGCGTTTTTCCCGGTTAAGGGATTGCCAACATGCCAACTTATTGTACTCACGCCACCCCTTGCATATGCATCCTGAATATTAGATCTAATGTCTTTAAAAGGAACCCCATCAATATTTTTTGACATGCCTAGCTCAATGTTGGCAATATCAAAACCATATAAACCGGGATAATCATGCACGACATCACTAATATCACTTTTACCTGGAACACTGCGCCACCCAACGCCATAAGCCATGGCGTCTTGGTGCCCAAAAATCGTATAGTCATCTTTTAATTGGTAAAGATGACTATACAGCTTTTGCGTTAATGTGGTTGCAGACATGTCTGAACATTGCTGTGCATGTATAACAGTTATAAAAGTTATACATGATAACAAAGACATACAAGCCCGGTAAATTAATAGCATTGGACTTTTATTTAAAAGAGCCCAATATCGTCAAAAAATACTTCAAAAATCTTACCGCTAAATTCTTTTAATTCAATTGAAGAAATAGTTGCTGGATTTCCAATGCTTGATAATGGAACTTCTACTTGTGTCCAAACACCAAGGGTAGTTGGCAAGGTTAAAGTATAGGTTACAGTAGAGCTACCATTTAATATAACCCTTATTTTAAATCCTCCAGAATTGGTACTACCATACACAGAAAATTTAATGGCAGAATATCCAGCAGTGCTAATTGCAGGCGCCGCTTTAGTTAATCTGAATCCTCCAAACCCTGCCGTATAATTTGTTTTAATTGAATTCGTACCTCTAAGCACATTAAGTGTATTTGTTACAGTAGCAGTAGTACTATAAGATGTATTAGACCATCCTGTTGTTAAAGCATCTGCATAAATTACATATCCTAATCCATAAGAAATAGCAGCTTTTGTTGTACCAGAAGGTGTTGTTACAAAAAAGTAACCACCCGTGATAGTTGATGGTATGGTAACCTTTATTTGTGTTTTAGAACTTGACACAATGGCTAGATCTGTGGTATTTAATTTAACACTTGTTACACCTAAAAAATAATCACCAGTGAGTGTTACTTCTGTTCCTGCGCCGCCAGCACCTGGAGTAAATGAAGTAATAACTGGAGCTGGTTGTAAAATTTTAAAATTATAAACCGCCGTGCCATATTTAGTAGTCACCTTAATTGGGTTATTAACAGGGTCTGGTAAATTAGAGGGGATTTTAACAGTAACAGTTGTATCATCTGCACTAAACAAAGAATCTGCAGCAGCTACATTGCTAAATTCTACTTTAAGTGTTGTAGCTAAGTTTTGACCTTTGATGATGATCCAATCGCCATAAACAACGGAAGAAACTGCCAGAGCCCTATTGTTTAAATCTGTTACCGCATTAATACTTGGCGGCAATGCACTTGGCTTAGTAGAATAATCTACATAATTGTCTTTTTTGCAAGAAAATAAGATTAGCATCGAACAAAAAGCAAGACAGCATAGCGCGTTTTGCTTTAGCGATTTTAAAATAGTATTTGTGTACATAAGATTAATTTTTATTTGATTTTACCAACCAGGGTTATTAGCAGGTATTAATGTATTTGAGTTAAGTTCACTTTGAGGAATAGGCAACAACAAATTACGTGTGTTTCTCACTTTTGTAATATTATTTTGACCAATACCTATTTTATTCATTACTTGTAAATAAATACCCCAGCGCATTAAATCATACCTTCTAATCCCTTCAAAAACAAACTCTCTCGCTCTTTCAGCAAGCACAAAACTTCTAAATTCATCTCTAGTTAAATTAGCAGGCGCTGTTTGCGCTTTTGCTCTAGTACGTATTGTATTTAATGCAGTATAAGCCTGAGCAGATGGACCATTATTGATTTCATTATCAGCTTCAGCAACTATTAAATGCATTTCAGAAAAACGAATCATTGAAAAATGAGCATCACTTCTAGATACAGTAGGATCTGCCACATCACTATATTTAATAGTATACGCGCGATCATCTGTAGTGCCATTATTTGCCCAAGTAGCACCATTTACAACCCTATAATTATAAGCCTGCCATGAAGGATAGTAATACTTTGTTTTAGCGGCATTGTTCATTTCGTAATTGTGAACAACTCCATTTAACACACGAACATCGGTGGTATCGTAATCTCTATAATGGTTGTTCGTAAACCACATAGCACCTCTACCAAAAGTTGAAAATGCAGACATATAATTATGCAGTTCATTTACAAAAAGCGAGCCGCCTAATGCTTGTAACTGCCACATATGCTCAGTTTTGTTTCTTCCAGCTTTATTCCATAAATCAGTCCAATTGGTATATAAAGAATATTCATTACTAGCTATAACTTCAAGCGCCTTTTCTCTAGCTAAAGTGTAATAATCTTTTGATGAAATATTTTCAAGTCCAGCTACTACTGTTTTTGTATAAGTATACATACCATTATCTGCACCACCTCTAACACTTACATTTCCTGTAGCTGCACCTGATGCCATAGTCATATAGGTTTTTGCCAAGTAGCCTTTAGCTACTGAGCGATTAACCCGTCCAACCTCACCAGCTTTTGGATCTTTTGCTGGCAACAAATTAGTTTCAGCACTTTTAAAATCTGCAATGATTTGCTTGTACACATCTACTACCGAAGACCTAGCAATACTTGCTGTTGGATCTAAGGATAAAGACTTTAAGCGAATAGGTACGCCACCATACAACTGTACCAATTGGAAATAAGCCCAACCTCTAAAAAAATAAGCTTCTCCTAAAATTCTATTTTTTACGGCAGGATCTATATTGGTATTAATAGTGCTTACATTTTCTAAAACGGTATTTGCTCTAGCAATTACAGAATAACAACCTACCCATGGTCCATCAACACCCCAATATCCCTGTGGGTTTCCAGCACCTGATGTACCTAAAAACCAATCAGCTCCTGATACATGATCATCATCTAGCATCGTTAAATTCCACATAGGCTGCAAATACAGATCGTAAGTATATAGTGCACCGTATACGGCATTGATTGCTGCTTTAGCATCTGCCTCGTTCTTATAGAAATTTTCGGGAGATAAAAAAGAAAGCGGCTTTTCTTCTAAAACCTTCTGACAAGAAAAGGCTGAAAATATCAAAACTGGCAATAAAATTTTCCAGCTATTTAATTTATTAATTTTCATATAATAAGTTTTATAAAAATTTAAAAGTTGCATTTAATCACAATATTGTAAGTTCTTGAATTAGGGAAACCTCCTAAGTCTACTCCAAACAATGCAGGATTATCGCCATAACTATTTATTTCTGGATCAAATCCTGTATACTTTGTAAAAGTGTACAGGTTGTTTACACCCAAAGAAACTTTAATGGCATTAATACCTTTAACTAATTTACCAGGAAGTGTATAACCAAGATTGATATTCTTGATACGAACAAAACTACCATCCTCAATAAATCTTCTAGTAAATGGCAATGTTCTCCAAAACTGTCTAATAGGCTTTGGCGCTATGGCATTAGAATTATCAGCACCTTCTTTCCATGCCCCATTAAACATATCTAAAGTGACATTTTTAGAAGTTCCAATATTAGCATTCCAAACACTATTCATATTCACAATATCGTTGCCCTGAACCCCATTTATAAATACACTTAAATCAAAGCTCTTGTACTTAAAGTTATTTGTGATACCAAATGTATAATCTGGATTTACATCTCCAATAACTACACGGTCTGTAACAGAAATAGAGCTTGGGTCGTTGTCAAAATTCCTATACTTAACTTCACCAATCATTCGTCTGATAATATTTGAAGGTTGTCCGCTAAATACCAATGAGTTTCTTACTTCAGCCTCATTATCAAAATAGCCATCTTCTACGTAACCATACAAGGTTCCAATTGGTAATCCTGCACGCTGAATAAATGGAGCATCTCGTGTAGAAATATTACTTGCAAATTGTTCTTTAACATCTCCACCCAATGAAATAATTTTATTTCTATTAAAGGAAATATTAAAATTAGTTTTCCATTGGAAATCTTTTTTATTGATAACAGTTGCATCCATCGCAATTTCTAAACCTTTATTTTCAACTGAACCTGAATTTCTTAACTGACGCTGAAACCCTGTAGATGCAGGTGTTGTAATGTATTGCAATAAGTCGTTGGTACGTTTTAAGTAAACATCAACATGCGCATTGATACGTCCATTAAATAAACCCAAATCTAAACCAGCATTATATGCATTTGTGGTTTCCCATTTAAGTTGCGCATTAGCTGGACCGGCAAATACGTCATCGGCTAACCCAGTTTGCACCGTACCATTAAATGTATAATTGTATATAGCTAGTTTTGATAAAGAAGCGTAAGAGCCAATACCCTGATTACCAGTTTGACCATAACTTGCTCTTAATGTTAATTCACTAATCGCATCAATTTTATTGATGAAAGACTCTTTGTGTAATTTCCAGGCTAGACCTGCCGAAGAAAAAGCGGCCCACTTATTGTCTTTACCAAATTTGCTAGATCCATCATTTCTATGTGATACAGATAAAATATACTTATCGGCGTAGGTGTAATTTAAACGACCTAACACAGACACTAAATTAGATTGATATTTATTGGTTACAATTGGCAAAATTTGTTCTGCCGCTTGCAGGTTTTCGTTCTTTAAAAGATCGTTAGGGAATGTTTTAGCTTCTGCGCGCTTAGAATTACCCATATTTTGCTCAAAGGTTGAAGCAGCGGTAGCAGTAAAACTGTGATTATCTACTTTTTTATTATACGTTAAGATACTTTCAGAAACAATACTAGACCAATTATTATCTGATTTTAAACCCCATCCCTTAGATGCAAATCCTTCAAAGACAGTTCGAGGATAATATTGATCCCTTGTATTTGCTCCATAATTAAAGCCAATATTTTGTCTGAACTTTAAATTCTTATGAATAGTGGCTTCTAAAAAGTTAGATGAAAAAATATTAGTGGCAGTAACCCTATTTAATACATCATTCACATAAATATATGGGTTGGTAATAAAATCATCACCCAGTCCATCATACTCATCTAAAATACTAATAGTAGCAGGGTATGTTAACGCAGAACGAACCACCCCAGCACTTGCAGCATCAGATTTGTCTGTACCAGTTTTAACACCTCTTGTTGTAGAATTAGAGATAGCATTACTTGTACCAATGCGGAATGTTTTATTGATATTTCGGTTTAAATTAAAACTAAGGTTTATTTTTTTATAGCCTGAAGTTTGAATGACCCCTTCTTGATCTACATAACCAAAGGTAAAATTGTGGCTACCTGCTTCAGATGCACCAGAAACGTTTACTGTATAATTTTGAGTGAACGCTTGTCTAAATATTCTATCCTGCCAGTTATTTCTATCATTTTCAAATGCAGAAGGATTAGGAAATAACAAAGAATAATTAGTGCCGTCATATTTGTTTGCATTTTGGAAGGCTAGGTTTTGAAAATTTGCATACTCCATTGGATTCAGCATTCTCATTTTTCTTGAAACCTCTGCTAAACCCATTGTCACATTTAGTTCAACCTTATCTTTTCCTATCTTGCCTTTTTTAGTTGTAATTAATACAACACCGTTGGCGCCGCGAGATCCATAAATAGCCGTTGCAGACGCATCTTTTAAAACATCTATAGATTCGATATCGTTAGGGTTTAAAAAAGCAAGCGCATTGAGTGTTTGTTTTTCATCACCACCCAAAGATTCTGGTGTTGTACCACTACTACTATTGTTGAAGGGTACTCCATCAATAACATATAAAGGTTCCGTTCCACCTAAAAATGAATTAGATCCACGAATTCTAATGCTAAGGCCGGCTCCAGGTGCACCATCGTTTTGAGTAACATTTACACCAGCCAATTTACCTTGCATAGCCTGTAATATATTTCCAGGATTATCACGCATGATATCTTCACGATTAAGTCTTTGAGCAGAACCGGTTAAGTCTGATTTTTTAACAGTACCATATCCAATTACAACCACGTCGGCAAGAGCCGAGGCAGTTGACCTTAATGAAATAGTAACTGAGGTTTTCTTTGAGACATTCACTTCCGTTGTTTCCATCCCTACAAATGTTACCACTATAGTAGTAGCCCCGCTAGGAAGATCAATAGAAAAATTACCCTTGTCATTACTTAACGCAACAACTTTAGAGTTTTTAACGGCTACTGTTGCGCCATTAATTGGAGCGCCGGCTTCGTCCAATACTTTACCGGTGATTTTCTTTGATTGTGCCTGTCCTTCAACAACTAGGATGGCAAAAAACAAAAGAAAGAAAATGAACATTTTTTTCATATAGCAATGATTTTATCAAATGTAAATAGTTGTTTATATAAATAATGGTACTATTTTATCCCTTTATTGTATTTTATTAGTCAAATAATGTTAATTTGTCTCATATTAGAGTTATAATTGAGATGATATTATTTTATCAGCATTATGAAAAATGACCTACTAAAAGAAATCACGCCCCTTACAAATAGTGATTGTTTTACCATTTTTTCTAGAACAAAAACCGAATTTGACTTCCCATTACATTATCATGAAGAGTTTGAAATTAACCTGATCATTAATGCAAAAGGTGCCAAAAGAATAATTGGCGACCATATTGGAGAAATTGATGAACTAGAACTTGTTTTAGTTGGACCCAACTTGCCACATTGCTGGACCACACATCAATGCAAAAACAACATTATATCTGAAATTACCATTCAATTTCACAAAGACCTCATAGACGAAAAATTCTTACGCCGCAATCAACTTTTTTTTATCAAAGAAATGTTTGAAAAGGCTAAACAAGGTATCCTCTTTTCAAATTTTACGATCAATTTGGTGCAAAAAAGAATCATTGAATTAGCCAATAAAAAGGGGTTTTTATCGGTACTAGAACTCATGTCAATCTTACATGTACTATCTACCTCCAATGACATGCAACTACTGTCAGGAGCCACTTTCAGTAATATCAATAAATCATATAATAGTAGAAGAGTAGAAAAAGTGATTGACTATTTGAACCAACATTTTGACAAGCAAATTAGCCTGGCAACCGTTGCTAATTTAGCCAACATGACAGAAGTTTCGTTTAGTAGATTTTTTAAACAACACACTGGCAATAGTTTTATTGATAACTTATTAGAAATAAGATTAGGGCAAGCTTCAAGGCTGTTAATTGATACCCATTTACCTATTAGTCAGATTGCATTTAACTGCGGTTTCAATAATATTTCTAACTTCAACCGTATATTTAAAAAGAAAAAGGGCTGCACCCCTAAAGCGTTTAGGGAAGATTACGCCAATATTAATCGTGTATTTATTTAAACTAAAGTGTATGAAATTATTATCTAAGTTTTTTATTTTGTTGGCATGTATGGTAATAGCTGAAACCGCTACAAGCCAGCCATTTATCAATGAAATCAATGCTTTTAGAAAAGCAGATTCTATTACTACGCCTCCAAAAAATGCAATTTTACTAATAGGCAGCTCAAGTTTTACCAACTGGAAAGACGTTGCAAAATATTTTCCGGAACACACCATTATCAATAGAGGATTTGGAGGTTCATCACTGCCGCATATGATTATGTACGCAGAAGACATCATCTTCAAATACAACCCTAAACAAATAATTATTTATTGTGGCGAAAATGATTTAACAGGTGGGCCAACCATTACAGCCGATACTATTTTAAATCGTGTAAAAAAACTACACCAACTTATAAGGTCGAAATATAAAAAAGTACCCGTCGCTTATATTTCTATGAAGCCAAGCCCAAGCAGAGAAAAGTATTTAGAAACCATGCAAAAAGGCAATGCGCTGATTAAAACCTTTATGGAGCAGCAAAAAAGATCTAGCTATATCGATGTGTATAGCAGTATGCTTGATGCAAATGGTAAAGTACTAACCCATATATTTTTATCCGACAAACTGCATATGAATGCAGAAGGTTATAAAATATGGCAGGGTGTTATAGCACCTTACTTGGTAAAGTAAAAGTTTGCAATGTGGCGTTAAAAATGCACAGGCATAAACTTAGAATTCCTACTTAACCTAAATGCAGGTGTTGGTACTTTGATATAATTTAAAACGTGTGCAAGCGTTTGCCAGAAAGGCTTTTTAGGAAGTAAGCCCTTGAAATCGATATCTGGCGCCAAATAAAATTCATACCCGCCTTTACCCCAATCTGAAGTGCCACCAGGCATATTAATATAATAATTATTAAGGGTGTGATCTACGCCAAGTCCCACAGAAATTCCAAGCCATTTGGGCCACTTACTTGATGGCTTATACCGGCGAGGATTATAGGTGAGCCAAAATGTAGAATTCATATAGTCGTCTTGAAAATTACTTTCACGTTTAATAAAATCGTAATAGTAATTATCCTTTCGATAATAACTATACTTGATGTCTATTGCTTTTAAGAATTTACTTTTAGACTGAAAGTAGGGATAAAAACTTCCTAAAGAACCACTCATCCAATCGTACACACTAAACCCCCATGTGGGCGAATAGCCATCTTTAATTTCAATAAAACCTTGTACCGCTGTGCCCAATAAGCCACCCCACAATAGTGACTGCGCCTCAGTTTTGCCAGACCATCTAATACCACGTGCAAAAATATCACTCGTAATTCTGGCGCCATAAAAATGGCCTATTTTATCTAAGCTCTTTGCATAAATAGCGTCTCTTCCAAAATCAAAAGCTTGTGTAATATTTGAACCGCCTCCATCAAAATGAAAACTTTTGCGCGAATCGGCCCACCAGGCGTTATTGATGTAATGATAACTACCATATAAAGCTAAAAGAGAAGTGCCGTTGACAAATGCAAACCTTTTTTTATTGAGCGTATCTGCGTTTTTAAAAAAAGGTGTTTTTGATATTATAGGCACCAAACTGTCTATATCAGAACCAGCATGAGCAGAAGCCACACACAATAAACTTGCCATCCAAAAAATAAAACGCATAGACTTATGTTAATCTTGTAAAATAATCATTTAAACTTATTCGTGCCAACTAAATGTATCCGCGACAATTTGTTCTTTATTTTTTTTCAGATATTCCAAAAAAGCTGCTGCTGTTGGCGACAGCTTCTTTCCTTTTAGCCATATTAAATTCCATGTTGTTTTGAAGGGAAGTCCTTTAACCGGAATAATTTGTAGCTCATTACTCACAATCTCCTTACGAATACCAATAAATGGCATAATAGAATAGCCAAGGCCCGCCATCAGTGCCTGTTTAACGGCCTCGTTAGACGTAAGCTCCATTTTACGCAGCACTGTAATATTGTTAGTTTGTAAAAACCTTTCCATCACCTGTCTAGTTCCTGAACCAGGCTCCCTAAATATAATTGGCAGGTTTTCGAACATTTTTTTAGCTGTAATATTGTCTTTTTGATTTGTTTCGCGCTTACCTACTAAATATAATTTATCCTGCAATAAATCTAGTTTTTCAATGTCCAACAGGGAGGGTAAAAAAGAAACCAGCCCAAAATCAATCTCGTTGTTTTTTAAACTTTCAAATACTTTATTTTTATTGGTCACATCCATTAATAGTTCAACACCTACATGTTGGCGCATGAATCCAGATAAAAAAAAGGGCATCACATATTTTCCGGTAGATACTGACGCAATTTTTAAACGACCCGTTAACTGATTTTTATAGGCCAACGACTTGTAATTGATGGCATAAACCTGGTTGATGATATTTTCAGCAGCTTCGGCTATTTCTTTACCAAAATCAGTGACGTAAACTTTTCTGCCAATTACCTCAATTAAGGGCACCCCAAATTGATCTTGAAAATTCTTTAATTGAATAGACACCGCAGGCTGCGATAAATTAAGCGCCTCGGAGGCCTTGGTTACACTCAGGGTTTGCACCACTTTTAAGTAAACCTGAAGCTGATTGAGGGTATAATTCATAAGTTTTGTTTATGATATCGATAACAAATATAAATAGAAATTTATGTATTTAATAGCTCAATTTTGCCACATCTTAAAAGTATATAGAAATGACTAGAATTACAGTAGCAAAAGGTGATGGCATTGGACCAGAAATCATGGACGCAACCCTAAGTATTTTGACAGCAGCAGGGGCAAAATTTGCGATTGATGAAATTGAAATTGGAGAAAAAGTGTTTTTGGCAGGCAATACGGCTGGCATTGCACCAGCATCATGGGATATTATTAGAACCAATAAAGTGTTTTTAAAATCCCCTATCACTACCCCTCAAGGTGGCGGCTACAAAAGTTTAAACGTTTCTACTAGAAAATTTTTAGGGCTATACTCAAATATTAGACCCTGTATGAGCTTGCATCCGTTTGTAAAAACGAAGCATCCAATCATGGATATTTTGATTGTAAGAGAAAATGAAGAAGACCTATATGCAGGTATCGAACACCAACAAACGGATGAAGTAGTGCAGTGCTTGAAATTAATTAGCAGACCGGGTTGCGAAAAAATTGTTAGATACGCATTTGAATATGCAAAACAACAGAATAGAAAAAAAGTAACCTGCTTTACAAAAGACAATATCATGAAACAAACAGATGGTTTGTTTCGTAAAGTATTTAATGAAATAGCTGCCGAGTACCCTAACATCCAAAACGAACACTGGATTATTGATATTGGAGCTGCTAAATTAGCAGATACGCCAGAGGTATTTGACGTGATTGTAATGCCTAATTTATATGGCGATATCTTAAGTGATGTGGCTGCCCAAATTACAGGATCTGTGGGGCTTGCAGGCTCTGCTAATATTGGTGAAGAGTGTTCTATGTTTGAAGCCATTCACGGTTCTGCGCCAGATATTGCTGGCAAAAACATTGCAAACCCATCGGGCTTATTACAAGGCGCCATTATGATGCTAAACCATATTGGACAAGCTAGCGTAGCAGAAAAAATTCAAAACGCATGGCTTAAAACCATCGAAGACGGAACCCATACACCAGATATTTTTAAAGAAGGAACCAGCAAACAAAAAGTGGGCACCAAAGAATTTGCAGCTGCCGTTATTGCCAATTTAGGACAAAAGCCATCGACATTAAAAGCAGTTGCTTATTCTAACAATTTGGCTATTGAACTTCCAAAGTATAAAAGAAAAGAACCTGCCACCAAAACATTAGAAGGTGTGGATCTTTTTGTGCACTGGCAGGGTTCAGATCCTAACGAGCTTGCAAGTAAAATTCAAAAAATGGAAAGTAAAGGCATTTACCTTTCAATGATTACCAATAGAGGTATTAAAGTGTGGCCCGATGGATTTAAAGAAACATTTTGTACCGATCATTGGAGATGTAGGTTTAAAGCAAAAAATAGCGAACAAATGTATAAAACAGATATCATCGAACTTTTAGAAAAAGCCATCGAAGAAGACATTGACGCCATTAAAACCGAGAACCTATATGCATTTGACGGCACTGCCGCCTATTCATTAGGTCAAGGTCAATAAAACAAAAGAATAATTAAATCAATCAAAGCCTCAAAACAACCAACATGGAAAATAATAAAGTAACACTCATTGATGGAACATTTAATGTGGCAGAAGCAAAAGACGTATTACTAAATATGTTTACAATGAAAATAAATTTTCATTCGCAAAAAAATGTAAGTCATATTGAGCGCTTTGGAACCCCAGATGATAATTCGAAAGCCAAAGTTGAATTCTTAAAAGCGGAAATGGCAAAACTTGAAACAATCATTGCAGAAGCTACTGATAAAAATGTAACCCTAAAAGTCACTTCAGCCATTCATATTGATTACATTAATGAGCCAGCATAAATTTTTTGAAGGCCGCTCTATTGTAATAGCAACCAAGCACAAAAAACAACTTGCAATGGCAGCGCTACTTGAAAAAGAGTTGGGCGTTACCTGCATCGTATCTGAAAATTTGGATACAGATTTGCTCGGTACTTTTACTGGCGAAATTGAAAGGGAATTAAGCCCAATTGATGCAGCTAAAAAAAAGTGTATGCTTGCTATGGAACTTACTGGCACCGATTTAGCGGTTGCAAGTGAGGGCTCTTTTGGTGCGCATCCACTTCTCTATTTTTTACCTGCAGACGATGAAGTACTTGTACTAATCGATAAAAAAAATGGCCTAGAAATTGCTGTGCGGGAAATTTCTACAAAAACAAATTACAATGCCAAAGAAGTAAATTCGGAAGAGGACTTATTGGCATTTGCACAAAGTGCTCAATTTCCTGGGCATGGCCTTATTTTAAAAGATAAAAAGGAGGGTTATAACATTATTGCCAAAGGCATTATTGATACCAAAGAATTGCTTGAAACCTTTACGCAGTTTATGGCAACCTATGGATCTGTTTATGTAGAAACAGATATGCGTGCGCACTTGAACCCATCTAGAATGGAAGTGATAGAAGAAACGACCAAAAAACTAATCGCAAAAATAAAAACAACCTGTCCTAGTTGTCAAACACCCGGCTTTGGTATTAAAGAAGCAACACCTGGGCTACCTTGCGAAAACTGTAAAACGCCAACTAAGAGTACTCTTTTTCACGTGTATGCTTGTCAAAAATGCAACCATACCCACGAAGCATATTTTCCAAATGGTAAAAAAGAAGAAGACCCTACCTACTGCGATAGGTGTAATCCATAACAAAACATTATGCCAACAAACGCTATACAAGCTGCAGTAGCAGCCTTACAAAACAACGAGATTGTTGCCATGCCCACCGAAACAGTATATGGGCTTGCAGGCAATGCGTATAGCGAAGTTGCGGTTCAAAAAATATTTGCATTAAAAAACAGGCCGCACTATAATCCACTCATTGTTCATATAAAATCTGCGGGCTATTTACAGCAAATAGCAAAAAATATTCCAGCGGTAGCCATCCAGTTAGCAGATACTTTTTGGCCTGGCCCACTTACACTGGTGTTAGAAAAACAAGATCATATCCCAGATATTGTAACAGGCGGAAAAAATACAGTTGGCGTTCGCGTACCAGGTCATCCGGTGGCGCTTGAATTATTAGAAGCGTTGGATTTTCCATTAGCAGCGCCTAGCGCAAATCCGTTTGGCTCTATCAGCCCTACTACAGCAAAGCACGTAGCGGATTATTTTACGGGCGCATTAGACATTATATTAGATGGCGGCAGTTGTGACAAAGGCATCGAATCTACCATTATTGGATTCGAAAACGGAGCGCCTATTTTGTACAGACAAGGCAGTACTAAAGTAGAGGATATTGAAAAAATTACGGGTGCATTACAAATGCGTGTTCATGCTAATAACGAGTCTGTGATGGCCCCCGGCATGCTCTCTAAACATTATGCACCAAATACAACCACCATTTTAACAGGTAATATACTAGCTGAAATTGAAAAAAACTTTGGCAAACGCATTGGCGTTTTGCAATTAAACCCTACTCCCTTACCAGATTTTATTTCAGCCATAGAAACACTTTCGCAAACCGGTGATATGGAAGAAGCTGCTAAAAACTTATATGCAGCCATGCACCGATTAGACCACCAAAAGCTAGACCTGATTATTGCAGAAAAAATGCCAGCACATGGAATGGGTTTAGCCATTAATGATAAATTAGAAAGAGCAGCAACCAAATGAAACACCTCATCAAAAACGTAGCAGTTGTTAACGAAGGAAAAATAACTTTTTCTGACGTACTTATCAGTAATCAGCGCATCGAAAAAATTGCTAGTAATATTAACCTAACTGCTAACGCACAAGTCAATGAAATAAATGGCGAAAACCTACATTTACTACCTGGCTGTATAGACGATCAGGTGCATTTTAGAGAACCTGGCTTAACCCATAAAGCAACCATTGCTTCCGAGTCAAAAGCAGCCGCTGCTGGTGGTATCACGTCTTTTATGGATATGCCTAATACCATTCCAAACACATTAACGCAAGCTTTACTTGAAGAAAAATATAAGATAGCATCCGCTTCATCGCTTATTAACTATTCGTTTTTTATGGGCATCAACCAAGATAATTTGGAAGAAGCCCTTTTAACCGATCCAGAAAATATATGTGGCATCACAGATGATGGCCTCTACTTCAACAACGACCACGGCATATTAGCCAACTATCCAGATTATCTAGAAAAATTATTTGCAAGGACATCGATACTAACGGCTCTTCATAGTGAAGATGACAGTATTATTAAAACAAATACTGATAGATACAAAAAAGAATTTGGCGACAATATACCATTTAACCACCACCACCTTATTAGAACAGAGGAAGCCTGCTTTGAAGCCACTAAAAGAGTTTTAGATATTGCCAAAAAACACAATAACAGACTTCACTTTTTTCATATTTCTACACAAAAAGAAGCTGCTTTATTTGAGCAGCAACAAAACATTAGAGATAAAAGAATAACTGCAGAAGCATGTGTGCACCACTTATGGTTTACAAGTGAAGATTATGATGCGCTAGGTTCAAAAATAAAGTGGAACCCTTCCGTTAAAACACCACAGGATAAAGAAGGACTCATTCAAGCATTACTCGATAATAAAATAGATATTATTGCTACGGACCATGCACCACACACGATAGAAGAAAAAAGTGGCAACTATACCAAAGCTATGTCGGGTGGGCCGCTCGTGCAACACGCGCTACCTGCTCTACTAGAATTATACCATCAAAATAAATTACCGCTGCAAAAAATTGTAGAAAAAACAAGCCACCATGTAGCTGAAATTTACAGACTAAAAGAGCGTGGTTATATTAGAGAAGGCTACTTCGCAGATTTGGTGATGGTGGATCTCAATAATAATTGGACCACAACAAAAGAAAACCTACTGTACAAATGTGCTTGGTCACCATTTGAAAACTATACTTTTAAAAGTAAAGTGATCAGAACATTTATAAACGGTAATGTGGTTTACGACAATGGCGCGTTTAATGAAAACGACAATGGAATGCGGTTGAAGTTTGAGAGAGATAGATAGGAGTATATAAATCTATCGCTGCTTAATTAATACCGCACTTACAATTGGACGCTCATTACCATTATCGCCCGGACGGTTTAACAATTGACCGCCAGCAATCATCGAACTTGAGCCACCTCCGTCTAAATTAACCGCATTAGTGCATCCCAAATTTTTTAATGCAGCCGCTAATTCAACAAGATTTAGACCAGCATAGCCAGCTGCGGTATTATCACCTTCAACTACTAGTAATATAATTAATCCAGCATCGGTATATCCTATTGCGGTTCTGGGGCGCGAACTCGTGTTATTTATACTTATCAGCTCCTGTATATCTGAAATATTAACGACATTATTTCGAATCAACATAGGTGAGCCACCTATTGCAGAATGAATATTCCACAGCGTGCCACCTGTAGGAAATGTTTCATTGGGAACAGGATTTGGAGCTGCTCCTTCGGCATTACTGCTAGGACTTGGATATTGATAAATGAGTTCATTCCCTGTTCCTACATGATAAATCCACGCAACACTAGGATCTCCGCTTGCACTTACTCCAAATGCAGCCCTAGTAGGAAAATAGGTAGTCGCAGTGCCATTAAAATTTCGGGATAATGTTTTGATATTTGCAGAAAAAACGGGCGCTCCATTAAATTTCACCAAACTATAAGATTGATTACCCCCAAAATAACCTCCATTGATTGAAGCCAACACTTTACCCGTTTCATCTTTACTAAAATCACTTAGCTTTTTTGCTGTAGTCGAAATAGTGGGCTTAAATTCAAATAAATTATTTTTTGATGAGTACGCCACACAAAACATTTTTGTCTTTTTACCTGCATGAATACTATCAAAAAAATACAATTCAATTCCATCGGGAAAAGTTGCATTAATCAATGTAGCGTAATTCCATCCTGCAGGCAAATTCATTAATTTGGCCTTTGGTACAACGGTAACAGGAGGCGGCGGAGTTGGTGCTGGCGCTTTTTTACATGCTACAACACTAACAATTAAAATAAAGGATAAAAAATACAGTGGAATCTTTTTCATCTTATAAATTTTATAATTAGCTTACTTATTAATGGTTTCATAATAAAAAAATACTTCGCCGTTATAACCATACTGCCTGTTCAAATCCATCATTTGCTTTAACATATTAGCATCTACCCGGTAACCGTCCCCTAAAGACGTAAGTATACCCGGAATGACTTTATATTTTAAAGATGATGGAACCTGAACTGTCAATTCTTTAAGTATTTTTTCATACGCTTTAATATCGTAGCGGTACAATTGCGGAATAATTAAGTCTGCATAACCTCCATTTAACCAAGCTGGCCAATCTTGCAAATAATTTTCTTTACTCCATGGATAAATACTTGGCGCCCAAGACACCATACAATTAGCTCTTTGTTTTTTTACAAGCTGGTATACTGATTTGCCAAAACCACTTACTTTATCAGCCTTCCACTGAAGAAAAGCACTATCCTTTGAATTATTAGGCGGTGTTTTGCCGCCAAATTCTTTTTTGTACAAATCAATAGAATATTTATCATACCCCCCTTCGCTAGGCATTGCTGGTAAACGATCATCCCCTTGTATACCATCAACATCATACTTTTTTACGACTTCTAATACAAGTTGTTGCAAGAAATCTTGTACTTGTGGGTTTAAAACATTCCACCAAAAGAATCCATTTTTTTTGAGCAACTCACCTTTACTATTTCTCCCAACCCAGTCAGGATATTTTGCTAGCCAACCTTGTTGAGCGCTATCTTTATATGCATAAGAAGCGCCAAATTCAAACCATGCATGCACTTTTAAGCCTAATTTATGACCTTCTTCTACAAACGCAGCCAAGGGATCAAAATTGCCGTAAACTGGTGATTGTGGTATTCCAATATATTTATTGAGCACTTCACTAGGATACATAGTTACACCTCCATTCCAAACAACTACAAAAATATCAGTCAATCCATTTTTTTTGCAATTCAACACCGTTTGCTTCACATTATTAGGCGTAAGCATCGCGTCACTTGCTACATTGGTAATCCATGTACCACGAATTTCTTTTTGAACAGTTTGCGCATTGCTAAAAAAAGAAAGCGATAAAAAGATAAATAAAGGAATAATATTTTTCATACTAAGCTTGCGTTTGACGGTATTCGAGGTATCGATTGTATAAATGATGGGCTTGGATATATGCAGACTGTGGACTCATAAAATGACTGAACTCAAAAGTAATTGCCTTGTCATAACCAGCTCTTTTAGCTGCTTCAAGTTTCAGTTTTAACTTTTCAAATTTGATGGGCAAAAATTTGATAGGCATATCTCTGTCAAAAGACTCTGTATTTGTCCAACAAGCAAGTTTATACTTATCTGCTAGTAATTTATTAACAGCCAAAAATTGATCTAGTTCGTAATAATCGACGTGACCATCCTGAAATGCAACAGCATCAATAGATTGATGTATGCCATCAAATATTTCATTCCATTCTTGTTCATGTTCTTTCACTGAAATGGCATCCGCTTTTGATAAAGCCGAAGTACTTGCCATAACAGATTTTTTACCATCTATCCATGGAGAAATAAATACTGGTAGTTGTTGGCTTATTTCTTTACACATATTGCCTAAACTACTAAATGCCTCAATTGCACCTTTTGTTTTACGACTAATTTCGGTACTAACATACCAGCCCTTAAATGCTTTTCGGTGACCATAAAGCCTCCAAACTTCTTCAATTACAAATTTATTAACGTCGATTTCAATTTGCATGTTTCCGGTGTCCCAATAAATTCCACTATCGTACAAACCAAAATATAAATTCATGCCATATTTTTCGGCAAGATGTAAATACAAATCAATCAAATCAATAGGAGGATTGTAACATCCAAATTTGTCCATCAAGTATTGTGACGGATAGGTAAGAAACCTTCTATACCCACACCTTATAACAATCACTGTATCAATCCCTGCAGCTTTCATATGCTGAAAATCCTTTTCCCACTCGGCAGGACCCCAGTTTTGGTGAGGGATATCATGACTAATTTCATCAATAAAAGTTCCTGTAATTAACATCGTTTAATCGTTTTGTGTTTCATTAACAGCTTCACTGTTTAATGGAACAAGCCAGGTAATTAAAAAAGCGGGTATTGTAGAAATTAAAACCCAGATAAAGAATTCTTTATAACCCAAATAATCACTTACAAATCCACTAATCATGGATGGAATTATAAATCCTAAACTTGTTAAACCACTACCAAAAGCGTAATGCGCCATCTTGTATTTTCCAGGAGCTATATTTTGCATAATAAATAATATCAACCCTACAAAACCAAAGCCATAGCCAAAATACTCAACTCCAACAGCAAGTCCAATAATATTAATATTAACAGGTTGCGCAATTGCTAAAAAAGTATATGCAATAAATGGAACATTAAAAAAAGCACAAAGCATCATCAGCGTTTTCTTTGTAAGCCCTTTATTTGAAACAAAATACCCAGCTCCAATTGAACCTAAAACAAAGGAAGCAGCACCTACAACACCATATAACACACCAATTTCAGAGGTACTTAAACCCAATCCACCATCAACTCTTGCGGCCTTAAAAAACAAAGGCGTTATTTTAATGGCCTGACCTTCAGCAAAACGGTAAAAGACGATAAACATTAAGCTGTACCAAATATTCTTTTTCTGAAAAAAAGTAATGATGACATCTTTTAGCGTATTAAATCCTTCCTGCTTACTTTGAGTTTCTACATCTCTACTATCATTGGGAAGCATTTTCATATTGTAGATCCCAAGCACAATCATAATGATGCCATAAATAAACATCACTGTCATCCAAGCATTTGCAATACCATATTTTTTTTCCAATTCGCCAGCAAGATAAACCAGTGCGCCGCCTGAAAGCAATTTGGCAAGATTGTAAAATGCCCCTTGCCAACCTACAAATTTTGCCTGCAATTTTGATGATAACTCATTTAAATACACGCCATCTGCAGCAGTATCGTGGGTAGAACCACTAAATGCTATGATTGATAATACGGCAATACTCAAACTAAAAAAATGGTCCACTTTTAAGGTCAGTGCTACCAATCCAAATAAACATCCAGTAAAAATTTGTGTGGTGTACACAAAAAAAGTTCTTGTTTTATACATTTCCAAAAATGGACCCCATAATGGCTTGATAGACCATGGCAACATAATAATTGAAGTCCAAAATGCTATTTGAGAATCAGAAATTCCCATGTTTTTGTACATAATTGAACTAGAGGTTGACAATGCGACAAATGGAAGTCCCATGGCAAACCAAGTGCTTGGAATCCAAAAAATTGGGGACCTACTTGAAGTTGATTTTTTTGTCAAAATGGCTGTTATTTAGTGTTATTTAATACAGAAAGTCAATAAATTAATATATTTCATAACTTAATATGAATTTATAATATTTTTTATTAAGTTTAAAAATAATTATCAGAAAACTGAAATAAATATGCGTTTTTTAACCTTCCAATTAAGCAAATTTTTGCCCATTCATTTATGCTTTGCCAGTATTTTATTGTTTGCCTGCTCTAAAGGTACAAATGGAGGCACAACACCTCCCACTCCACCTCGACCTGCACCCGCTTGGGATCCAAATGCTGTTCGGGGAGCATGGATAACAACAGCGGCTAGCACAGCATTGGATAGTAGAGACAATGTAAAGGCAATGGTTACAAATTGCAAAAATGCAGGTATCAATAATATTTATGTTGTTGTATATAATAATGCAAGAACGATTTATCCGAGCAATGTAATGCATGGCTTAATTGGAGTGCGACAACTTGAAAGATATGCTGGAAGAGATCCGTTACAGGAATGTATTGATGAAGCAAAATTAGTAGGCATTAAAGTGCATGCTTGGTTTGAGTATGGGTTTTCATCATCCTTTAGTGCCAATGGAGGACTTATTGTAGCTGCAAAACCTTCTTGGGCAGCAAGAGATATTAATGGTCAACTGGTTGTAAAAAATGGATTTGATTGGCTTAACGGAATACATCCAGAAGTGCAACAATACATGATTGATTTATTTAAAGAAGTTGTAACAAAATATGAAGTTGATGGAGTTCAAGGTGATGATAGATTACCTGCGCTTCCATCTAATGGTGGATATGATCCTTACACTATTTCGTTGTACAAAGCAGAACATGGCGGCGCTTCTCCTCCCGGAAGTGGAACTGATGCGGGCTGGATTAGATGGAGAGCTAATAAATTAAATGCTTTTGTAAAAAGGCTAAGAAATGAAGTAAAAGCAATTAAGCCCGCTATTGTTTTTAGTATGTCACCGAGTCCATATCCATTTAGTATCAATGAATATTTACAAGACTGGCCTACTTGGGTTGATAGCAGCTGGGTGGATGCAGTTATGCCGCAATGCTACAGATATACTTTGGCTGATTATGACAATGTACTAAACCAGCAAAAATCTTTTTACAAAAATACATCCGTAGCCTTTTATCCAGGCGTATTGGTAAAATCGGGCGCAACCATTCAAAGCGATGGATTAATGTCACAATTTATTCAGAGTAATAGAAATAAAGGATTTAAGGGCGAAGTATTCTTCTTTTATGAAGGTGTAAAAGATAAAATGAGTTGGTTCCAAGGATTGTATCCATACATAAAATAAGTCAATATGAAATTGCATAAACTTTTTTTACTTTCTTTTTCATTACTATTTTTTTCAAAAATTAGTGACGCTCAAAAACTAACTTCATTTGTAGATCCTTTTTTGGGTACCGGTGGTCACGGACATGTGTATCCAGGTGCCACCGTACCTTTTGGCATGGTGCAACTAAGTCCGGACAATGGCGAAGAGGGCTGGGATTGGAGCAGCGGTTACCACTACAGTAGTAACACAATTGCAGGATTTAGCCACACGCATTTAAGTGGCACGGGTATTGGAGATTGGTGCGATATTTCTATACTTCCAATGTCGGATACTTCTACAATAAGAAGGGATAAAAGCAAATTTCCTTTTTCACATAAAAACGAATCTGCGAAACCAGGTTATTACCAAGTTCAATTAGACAATAAAATTAAATGCGAACTAACTGCCAATAAACGAACTGGCTTTCACAGGTACAGCTATCCAACAAATATTGGATGGCTATTGCTTGACATGGGCTTTCAAATTAATTGGGATAAAACAACAAGCGGTTCACTAAAGATTTTAAATGACTCCACCATTATTGGATACAGGCACAGTACTGGATGGGCTAAAGGACAAAAAGTTTATTTTGCCGCAAGATTCAACCATAGTTTTCAATCTGTAACCTTTGTTAACGATTCGGTACGTAATGGCAACACAGCCATTGGAAATAAATTAAAAGCTGCTATTAAATTTACCACTTCTCGCCCACTAGAAGTGCGGGTATCCATTAGCTCGGTGAGTGAAGAAAATGCCTTGCTAGAATTAAATGTATCTAATACTGCATCATTTGAAGCAACTGCAAAGCGTGCAGAATCGCTATGGGAAAAGGAACTTCAAAAAATAAAAATTAATACAAACGATAAGGCTTTAGCAACTAAATTTTATACTTCACTATATAGAACATGCCTGGCCCCAGTGGTGCATAGTGATGCCAGTGGTGCATACCAAACCCATGACAACCTTCAAAAGAAATTTATTAAAGGAAAGGAAAAGTATACCGTTTTTTCTCAATGGGACGTATTTAGGGCACTAAATCCTTTATTTACTATTACGCAAACAGACCGTTTGCCAGATATGATTAACAGCATGCTTCAATTGTATGAAGACAACGGATTATTGCCTGTTTGGGATTTAAGTACATGGGAAGCAAATACCATGACAGGTTATCATAGCATTCCAATTATTGCGGACGCCATTTTAAAAGACATCAAAGGCTTTGATTACAATCTTGCATATGAGGCGATGAAGAAATCTGCGTATCAAAAAATAAGAGGAACTCCAGCATATATACAATATGGATATGTACCACAAGATAAACATGGTTGGAGTGTGACCATGACTTTAGAATATGCTTTTGATGATTGGTGTATAGCGCAGGTTGCAAAAAAATTGAATCAAATTTCAGACTACACTATTTTCATGCAGCGTGCCCAAAGTTATAAAGCTCTATTTGATTCCACTACCGGATTTATGAGAGCAAAAGATAGTAAAGGAAAATTTATTGAACCATTTGATCCACTATTATCTGAACATGGTTTTGATGGACAATATATTGAGGGAACAGCATGGCAACATAGTTTTTTTGTACCCCACGATGTAGAAGGTTTAGCAAAATTGTATGGAGGCAAAGAAAACCTAGTAAAAAAATTAGACGATTTATTTATGGCGCCTTCTGAGTTACACGGTGAAAACACTTCTGCCGATGTATCAGGCTTAATTGGACAGTATGCACATGGCAACGAGCCAAGCCACCATATCATTTATATGTATACTGCTTTAGGTCATCCCCAAAAAACAGCTAAGTGGATAAAAGTAGTT
Organism: Chitinophagaceae bacterium; assembly: GCA_947459295.1. Classification (GTDB taxonomy): domain Bacteria; phylum Bacteroidota; class Bacteroidia; order Chitinophagales; family Chitinophagaceae; genus Sediminibacterium. The sequence continues at coordinate 44,238 of CANHCY010000001.1, read as the reverse complement.
ACAGACAGCATGTATAAAACGGGACCTGACGGACTAACTGGTAATGATGACTGCGGTCAAATGAGTGCATGGTATATTTGGAGCGCCCTTGGAATGTATCCGATGAATCCGTCGGCAGGTCAATATGTTTTTGGCTTACCCTTAATTAAAAATGCAAGCATTACGCTTCCAAATAAAAAAATATTGACAATACAAACGATTGAAAATAAACCAAGCAATCTTTCAGAAAAATTTGTAACAAGCGTCTATTTAAATAATAGAAAACTTACAAATGGATATGTTACCCATCAAGAAATATTAGAAGGGGGTATTCTTAAATTTATTTTAAACTAAATAGATTCAAAAAAAAATAAGCCATTACAATGTAATGGCTTATTTTTTTACTAGATTAATTATTAATCACTACCAACCTAGATTTTGGGTTAGGTTTGGATTGTTGTCAATTTCTGATTGAGGAATTGGCCAAAGTTTATATTTGACATTTGAATTCACCCTAGTTTGATTTCTAAATGCAATTCGAGTCGTTAAACTAGCTGAATAATTTGGTACATTGTCTGCATCAAAAGTAGGTCTTGCAGGAACAATTGCTGGATTCAATGCAGCACCAACAACAGGCATACTATTTGCTTTAGCATAAATATCCCATCTTCTTAAGTCAAATAATCGTAAGCCTTCGCCAGCAAATTCAACAGCACGCTCTCTTCTAATGATTGTACGCATAGCACTTTGAGAACCAGCCGCAACTGCAGGCTGACCAGATCTTGCACGCACTTGGTTAATCGCAGCTGTAACTGTTGCATCTATTTGATTTAACTCAATTTTTGCCTCAGCATATGTTTGTAAAATATCGGCGTATCGCATAAGAATGAAACCTACTTTGGATTCAAAAGTATACTGCGTTGTATCGTTGTATTTATTCCAAACATAACCAACACCACCAATGCTACCAGTTGCACTAACCTGCCATTGAATTCCAGCAGCTTGAGCACCAATCCAATCATTGTTTGTAGTTACGTTATCATATACACCCGTATTCCAATTAAACTTTCTGCGTGTATTGGTGTAAAAACCAAAGATGGTTCTTTCACGTAAGTTATTATAAGGAAGGGCAGCGGTTTTAGATGCAAAATGCACCATCGTATCACCAGCCATATAAATACTCCAACCCAATCTACGATCTCTATTTACGCGCGGGTTTGCTGGATCATAAATAGTAGAGGCATCAATGCGAAGTCCTGCTTGATCTTCAAATTGATCTACTAACTGCTGAGAAGGGAAATGACTACTTTGAGAGTTTGTAACCTGGCGTGGCACACCTAAAATTGGGCCCCAGTTTTGTGGCTCATTTACATCCAGTGGATAGGTTTGTATAAACATGATTTCTCTGTTAGCATTACCTTGTTGACCAGCTAAAGAAAAGAGGTTGCGATAGCTTGGATTTAATCCATAATTTGCTCCATCAATTACTGCTTTTGATGCAGCAGCTGCAGTTGTATAATCCTTTATAAGCATTGCCATTTTAGCTTTTAAGCCTAAAGCCACGCCTTTATTTACTCTACCTAAGGCTTGAACAGCACTAGTTCCTGCAGCATCAAAAGCAGCTGCAGCCTCATCTAAATCTTTGTACATATCAGCTACAATTGTAGCAGTAGGCGTTCTTTTAGCAGATAGTAAAGCATCTACACCTGGCATGGTTCTATAATAAGGAATATCACCAAACCAACCCATTAAATGATAATAGCCCCAAGCTCTTAAAACAAGTGCTTCCGCTTTTATTCTATTAAAGGTCGTTACAGGCACTTTTGCCTTACCATTTTCCATACCAGCAATTTGTTGATTGGCTCTTTGAACCAATCTGTACGCTTGATTCCAACAAGTAGTAGGTACTGAATTATTAAAAAGGAAAGGACCTGCGTCACCCATTGCAATTTGGTCTTCTGCATTACCTCCACGTTTCATTGCCATGTCAGTAGAAGATTCTACTGCAAAAAGAAGTGGCGTATTATTTGGAAACACCCACATTGCAGCGGCATAGGTTCCAATCAAACCTTGTTCCATCTCTGATTGATTGCTCAAAAAAGTTGATGAAGCGGATGCATCCAAAGGTTTACGATCTAAGAATTTTTGACAACCACTAATCGCAACAGCAGAGAGCGAAAGTAGTATAATGATATATTTTTTCATTGTAATGATTTTAATTTTTCAATTAGAAGGTTACATTAATACCTGCAGTATACGTACGCATTAATGGATAGAATTCAGCATTTGCATTGTTTATTTCTGGATCAAATCCTTTCCATGCTTTAGATATTGTCAACAAATTAGATCCGCTAACAAATACGCGCAACGCACTGATTTTTGCTTTATCCAACCACTGCTTTTTCATGGTATATCCTAAATTAACATTCTTGATTCTGAAATAAGCAGCACTTCTTAACCACTGTGACGCTAATAAAAAGTTGTTACCACCAGAACCAGAAGGAAGCAATCTTGGAAAATCTGCATTTTGATTATCAGGTCTCCAATAATTTTTATGTATATCTAATAATGAAGCAGCAAAATCACCACTTGCAAAAGGAACAGCTCCTGTTCCACTCAAATAGTTATTACGCTGTCCTACACCCTGACCAAAAATGTTTAGATCAAAATTGGCATAGGTTAAATTTAAATTAACGCTGTACTCATATCTTGGAAACGCATTACCAATAAATGTACGATCGTTCGCATCAATTCTTCCATCACCATTAACATCTTTATATTTTACATCACCCGGCTTTGGACCAACTGTTGCTGAAGTTGGATTCCAAGGTATTCCAAATTGAATAGGTGAAGATTTAATGTCTGTTGAATCACTAAAATAACCAGCAGAAACATATCCAAAATAAGACCCAAGAGCCTGACCAGGTGCCGTTCTGATTCCATCACCAATAAATGGTGTACCTTCAACTAAGCCGGTTACCGTATTTTTTACATCAGAAATCATTGCTGTAACATCTACACCTAGCTTGCCAAACTTATTCTTATAGTTTAATGAAAATTCCCAGCCTTTGTTTTCCATATTACCAGCATTCACAAATGGATTAGACAATCCACCAGCCGACTGTGGCAATGTTCTTTGCAATAACATATTTTTCAATGTTTTTTCGTAGTAGTCTGCAGTAACAGTGAAATGCTTTGCAAAAGTGATATCTAAACCAATATTCATTTGCTTAGATGTTTCCCAGCTTAATGATGGATTTGCAAATTGTAATAGAGCAACACCCAGGTTGGTCGTATTTGCAAAATATGCATTCGTACCATTATTAGGATTGCTATAATTAGATTGCGCATAAAATGCATCAAACGCATAGTTATTTCCAATATTCTGGTTACCGTTTCCACCAATAGATCCTCTTAACTTACCAAAGTCTATGAACTTAACATTTTTCATAAAGCCTTCTTTTGAGAAAATCCAACCTGCAGAAACCGCACCAAAATTACCCCATTGCTTATCTAAAGCTTGAGAGAAACGAGACGTACCATCTCTTCTTCCGTTTAATTCAATAAAATATTTATCGGAAAAACTATAGTTGAAACGAGTAAAGAATCCAGCCAATGCTAATTCTGAAGCACCTGCATTATTATCTCTAATACCAGATCCTAAATTCAAATAAGGTTGGTTTGGATTAACAAATCCAGTTCTGGATGCACCAAAAAATGAATTTGTAAATAACTCGGACTGTCCACCAACTAAAACTTTTAATGAATGGTTGCCAAGTTTTTTAGAATAAGTAGCCTGACCTAAATAAGTTTTGTACACATTGTTTGAATAGGCTTGCGACAAACTAGTTGTTCCTGGCCATGTACTAATAAGTGAATAAGAAGATGTTGTCAAATTAGGCTGATAGATTTCGGCATTTGACACGAAAGTTTTTGTAGTAGGATTGGCAACCTGACGTCCCCAATATCCCTCAATTTCAAGACCGTTAATTGGCTTAAAGTTAAAACCAAATCTTGTTAGCAATGTATTACCCATACTTACCGAATTACCAGTAGCTTCTGCCATTGCAATAGGATTACGATTGTTTGATTGACCAGCTGTTCCATACATACCTGGACCATACTTACCACCTCCAATAGCTGGTAAACCAATAGCTTGTCTAATTACAAATTCTGCAGAACCTGTAGAAGGATTGATAGTAGTATTGGTATTGTAACCAAAAATACCCACTAAAGTTAATTTACTATTTACTTTAAATTCTGGATTTAAACGAACATCGTATTTTTCGAAACTACTGTTCTGAATAAGCCCTTGTTGCTTCAAGTAAGTAAAGGAAGAGAATAAATTAATTTTATCAGTTGATGTAGATAACTGAACGTTATGGTTTTGAAGCATTCCATTATTTGTAAGCACTTCTTTTAACCAATCAGTATCAATAATATCTAAATTGTTAGCAGGGGTAGTTTTGTATCTATCAATTAATACTTGAGGGAATACACTAGCTGATGGATTACCCGTTCTATTTTGTTCTGCAACATTACTCAATGTCATATGATCAATCGCACTAACTCTATCTGGAATTGCTGTTGCAGATTGCTTAGATACAAAAGAATTATAGCTAAGCTTGAGGCCTTTTTCACTTGCTCTTTTTGTTTTAACTAAAACCACACCACCAGAAGCACGGTTACCATAAATAGAGGTTGAAGCCGCATCTTTTAAAAGGGTGATGCTTTCAATTGCATTTGGATCAATTTGATCTAAAGAACCAACAGCCAATCCATCCACGATAATTAATGGGGCATTGCTTCCTGAAATTGAACCTTGTCCACGAATAACAATACTTGCTCCATCAGCGCCAGGTCTTCCAGATTGTTGCTGAACAGTTACCCCAGGCGCAAGACCTTGTAAAGTTTGGCTAGTGCTAGTTACTTGTCTGCGGTTTAAAGCAGCATTATTAAGTGTTACTAGCGATCCTGTTAAACTTGCTTTTTTCTGTGTACCGTATCCAACTACAACTACTTCACCAATGTCACCTACAGTAACCTGTAAAACAACATCGAGTGTAGGACCAGTAACTTTAATTTCTTGACTTGCAAAACCTAAGCCAGAAAATAAAAGAGTGGCACCTTTATTAACAGAGATAATGTAATCACCGGCGGCACTTGTAGTTGTTCCAACTTTAGTACCTTTTACCGTTACAGATATTCCTTCAGCAGCATTGCCAGACGTAGCGCTGGTTACTTTTCCGGAAACCCTCATTTGTTGCGCAACAGCACTACCTATAATCATAAGTAGCATTGTGCACAAGAGTAAAGATTTTTTCATGAGCGATCGTTTTTTTGTTAGTATGATTGTTTAAAATTTCCCTTGTGATTTACATCCATTTTTTCGAAAGGATGCACTGTTTCATCCAATAATTTAGCAAATTGGATTCTTGTTAATGCTTGTTCTTTTTTATACTTTTTAGAATATATAGAACGCAAATTGTTTTCAAATTGTTCATTTGTTTTGCCCTCAGATAAAACTTTTGAAATATGAGAAACTATTTTTAAAGCATCTTCAATAAATAATTTTTTAGCGTTTACTTTATAAGGAATCTTGAATATGATTTCCAAATCTTTAGCCAATGAAAAAGCATCAACCAATGAGTCTGGATGAAATAGTGTTTTATTGGCCCAATTGTAAGGCACGCCCTCTCCTTTTAAAATATCTGTTGCACCAATTTTTTGAGCAGCTAAAAAATCGGGATGTGTTACAGGAACATCGCAATAAGGCATAATAAAGGCGCCAGACTTCAATAAACTTTGTTGAACCGCTCTAACGGAAATAGCAGAAGCGTTTTTTGCTTGCTGAACAGAGAGTGCCGCCAAAGTTCCAGCTGCTTGTCCAATAAGAATTACCGCAGGTTGTAATCGAGTGGTTCCATTTACAACATTTGAAACACTAATCCCTTTCTCTGCAACAATTAAGCCATTATATCCATCAGGTATGATTGCGCCAAGTGGTATATTAAAAGAAGGTACCGGATAAAAATCTAAATGCTGAGGAGCACTTGCATTCTTTTTATGATGATGGTCAATTGGATAGTCTCCAACAGCGATACCGGTTCTATTTAAATGCATATCACCGTCAAAAGGCTTGGCAATATGCTTAATATTAAATCGCACCAAACCTTTTACCCTTCTGCCTTCTCTATAATATGGGATTAATGGAAATTGATCAGTTGTTGGAAATTCATCATCAGCAAAACCAAAATGCTTATAGCCCAATTGATGTTGAATAAAATAAACGAAGCGTAATGTTTGCTCTTTTGCTTTAATCAAAGCAGTTTGCCTAGTAGCCTCATCCATCTCTACCAAATTCAGGTAAATATCATTACCGTAAATTGGCCAATTGATCATGTACTTGTTGTTGGGCAATTTGCCATAGTCAAGCATTTTTTTAGAATCAACCGAAGGCTTCTTACGAGATTTGTCTATATAGTAATCGGTGCAAGAACCATCAAATTCGGCAGGATCATACCCAGCAGGTTTTGCAATGGTTTTATCTTGACCAACACCGTAGTCTTTTAATATAGCGGTATAGGTGAGGTCTTGAATAATATCACTTGACTTTTCAACACCAACATTTTCCCCAGAAACAGTACTTGCTTCCATACCTAAATCATATGGAACACCGGCATCAGCAAAAACATCACCTAATTCGGTTGCATCAATAACTTGTTTTGCATGAATAGTTACTACTTGATTGTTTTGCTTATTAGTGAAAAGAGCACCAGTTACGGTATTCCCATTTCTCAATACTTTTACAAATTGATGGCTATATAATACTTGAACCGCAGGAACTGAAGCAACTAATTTTTTAAAAATACTATCTCCTACATGAGGTTCAAATAGTGTCATACTTACCCATCCTGTTGATACCTTTTCAGGATTACCATACACCTGGTAAAGTTTATTTCTAAACTCCCCAAAAATACCAGAAGGTAAATCATGGTTTCCATCAAATGCAGAAACGCCAGCAGCAGTAACCATACCACCAAGCCAAGTAGTTGGTTCAACAATAATTGTTTTTACGCCAAGTCTACCAGCTTGCAATCCTGCAGATACCCCACTAGCACCACCACCAATAACCAATACATCAGTCTCAATATTTTGAGCATGTACAGCATTAGTGACTACTAATACTAACAAAAAATAAAAATGATATCTGATTTTATGTAGCAATCTTAAAATTTAATTATAAAGTTTCTAATGTTTTCCAAACTTGATACAATGAGCGTGGGATATGAAAACAACCTTTCCATTTTCCGCCTTTCAATGGCAATAAAACTTCTCCGCGTCTATTTAAGTAACCAAACCACTCTCCGTATTGTTCATCTTTGAAATGACTCCATGTATAGTCATGCACTTTTTCAAACCATTCTTTACATCGTAAATCACCAGTATGCTGGAATCCTTTTGCTAGCGCTACCAATGCTTCTACATGCACCCACCATAATTTTTGATCCCATTCGAGTTGTTGAGGGGGATGCCCTTGAATATCAAGAAAGTAAAAAATTCCTCCGTACTCCTTATCCCATCCATATTCGAGCGTGTTTAACATGATGGTAACCGCTTTATCAATCAATGATTTGTCATTGAGCCTAATTCCTAAATCCATAATAAACCACATCGCCTCAATTGTATGACCTGGATTCATTAAACGACCTTCGAAACAATCAGCAAATGATCCATCAACATTTACATTTTCTAGAACCAACCCTAATTTAGGCTGATAAAAAACTTCCATTACTTCGTGTATAATGTCTGGAACTAATTCATTTACTTTTTCTTTTCCAATAATATGCTCAAGTTCCAATGATAGATTACATAAAATCATTGGCAGACTAAAGTTTTTTAAAGACCTAGTACCAGGAAAATTTTTATTGTACTTCCCTTTTGTATTTTGCCTACGCGCTATGATATTATCAAAAGTTGTAAGTGCGATTTTTTTATATTCGTCGGATGGAGATGCTTTATCTAGTGCAGCAAAGGCCATTGTAGCAAAGCAGTCGCTAAAAATATTGTAAGGTTGAACAAGTGGTTTACCTTCTGCAGTAAGAGAAAAATACCAGTTGCCTTCTTCATCCCTTCCGTGCTTTATCAAAAAATCTGCACCATGCTTTGCGATGTCCAACCATTCTTGTTTTTTTTCAATGTTATTGTACATATAGGCAAAGCACCAAACCTGTCTTCCTTGAAGCCAAATAAATTTATCGGTATCATATACATGACCAAATTGATCTAGACATGTAAAAAAACCACCGTTTTGCTGATCTAAACTATGTTTCATCCAAAAAGGAAGAATTGAATCCAACAATTCAGTTTTGTACTGAAGTGAATAGCTCTTTAATGAATGAGCAGCCTCTGTAGTAGCAGTATTTGACAACATATGCCCTTTAGGTATGAGTTAAATAAATATGTATGTAAATTAAATATTTTTTACAATCCCAAGCCTACTTTTTAATTTTTTTTATTTATTAAGCCATATTAAATTGAAATTTTTGCGAATTTGAGTAATTTGCTATCTTACTCGTTATCAAACCGAAATCATGAATAAGCCCCATTTTTTAAATGATGTATTCAACGATGACAATTCATCGGGGGTTGCCTTGAAGAATAAAGTACTTAAAAAATTGATATTCAAGATATTAGATCAAAAAGAGTCATCCTCCATCACAGAAATAAGCAAGGAACTGAACATAAGTGTGCCAAAAACCACCAGTTTGGTAGTTGAATTAATTGCAGATGGCCTACTAAGCGACTACGGAAAAATCAATTCGACTGGCGGCAGAAAAGCCAGCAAATTTGGCTTAGTGGCTGACGCCTGTTTCTTTTTAGGCGTCGATGTAAAAAAATACTATGTAAATATTGGCCTGCTAGATTTCAAAAAAAACCTAGTTACACAAAAAAATAGAATTCCATTTAAACTAGAAAACACACAGGAGTCACTTGATCAGCTAATTAAGATTATACAAGCATTTGTTAAGGATACCCCAGTAAAAAAAGATAAAATTTTAAGCCTTGGGATTAACCTTACGGGAAGAATAAAAAACAGTATCGGATATAGTTATAGCTTTTTTCATTTTCAAGAAGATCCACTATCAAGCATTATACAAAATGAAATTGGCATCAAAACATTTTTAGAAAATGATTCTAGAGCATTAGCTTTTGGTGAGTTTTATTTTGGAGAAGTTAATTCAGAAAGAAATGTACTATTCGTGAACGTGGATTATGGAATAGGACTTGGTATTCTAATTGATAGTGAAATGTATTATGGTAAATCTGGATTTAGTGGCGAGTTTGGCCATATTCCATTTTTTGATAATGAAATCATATGTCAGTGTGGTAAAAAGGGTTGCTTAGAAACAGAAGCATCCGGCGCCTCCCTCATCCGAAAATTTAAAGAAAAAATTAAGCAAGGATCCACGTCTGTATTATTGAAAAAAAATAAATCATTAGAAAGTGTAACACTTACTGATATTATTCAAGCCGCAAACAATGAAGATGTTTTGTGCATTGAATTGTTAGCTGAATTAGGCGAAAATCTAGGCAAAGCGTTAGCCGGTTTAATAAATATTTTTAATCCCGAATTAATTATTTTAGGCGGGACACTTTCTGAAACTGGAGATTATTTACGCCTACCAACTAGAAGTGCAATTAATAAATATTCTTTGAGCTTGGTAAATACAGATACTAAATTAAAAATATCAAAGCTTGGAGAGAAAGCCGGAATACTTGGCGCTTGCTCATTTGCAAGAAATAAAATACTGTCTGTTTTGTAGATACATGTGGAGAATTTTTGGATTGCTGTCGCTCCGCTCCAGCATCCCGGAGATTCTCTTTGGGATTGTCAACTCACTTTGTTCGTTGCCATCCCCAGACAGGCTCTTTGACCAAAGTCTTTGAAACAAAAGTGAAACTTTTGTTTCTCTTTTAAAACGCTCATTTGCTCATTCAAGCAAGCTTGATTCGCAACTTCGCATTTTAAAAGACTTCGCAGAGAGGAAGGGATTCGAACCCTCGATACGTTGCCGTATACACACTTTCCAGGCGTGCTCCTTCAACCACTCGGACACCTCTCTAAAATGATTTATTATTCCAATAATTTATTGGGAGGTCAAAAATAAAGGTTCGGGGCTCAGGAACCGAATATTTTTTGGGCATTGGCAGTGGTAATCGCTGCCACCTGATGTAATGTGGTTTGTTTAACCTCAGCTAATTTTTCGGCGATATATAGCAAATACCCCGATTCATTGCGTTTGCCCCTATACGGCACGGGCGTTAAATAAGGCGCGTCAGTTTCAAGCACTAAATGTGATAGCGGGATATTTGCAAGTGCTTCTGGCAATCCAGCATTTTTATATGTGATCACACCGCCAATCCCTAAATAAAATCCAAGGTCAATAATTTGTTTAGCAGACTCTGCAGAGCCACTAAAACAATGAAAAATTCCACGCAGCCCTTTTTTTGCAAAAGGCTTTACCATTTCAATGGTTTCTTGCATAGCATTGCGGGTATGAATAACAATGGGCCAGTTTTTTGCAAGCGCCCACTCCATTTGTGTTTCAAAGGCAGTGCGCTGCTGATTTTCAAATGTTTTATCCCAGTAAAAATCAAGTCCAATCTCACCTATCGCTACAAAACCTCTAGTATTAATCCATTTTTCTACAATGGCTAATTCATCAGCAACATTATCTTTTACATAGCAGGGATGTAGGCCCATCATTGAAATACATACACCCGGATATTTTTTTTCCAGCGCCAGCATCGCGTCTAACGAGTTACTATCAATAGAAGGTAAATAAAATTTTTGCACATGATCTTGTTGCGCACGCGCAATAACGGCGTCAATATCAGCAGCAAATTCGTCCGAATATAAATGCGTATGCGTATCAATGAGTATAGGCGCCATTGTATAAATATCTTTTATGCATTAAATTTAATGGCTTCAAATGTATAGCCCTCATTAGCAAAATGAGCGAGCATTTTAGGAAGCGCTGTTTCTAAACGTGGAAATGCTTTTTCACTATCATGAAATAAAACAATAGACCCGCTTTTACTTTGATACACCGTGTAACCAAGGCATGCATCTGCGTTTAAGCGGGTATCAAAATCGGCACTGAGCACATCCCACATAACAATACGCATATCCGGAAATTGCTGTTTGATTTTTTTGATTTGACTTCTTTTGATACGGCCATAAGGCGGTCTAAATAAGTTAGACTTAATATGCTTAGCGGCTGTAGTCATATCTTGTAAATATGCTTCGTCAGAAACCTTCCAACCATTAACATGATGCTGGGTATGATTACCCACGGCGTGCCCTTCAAACATAATTTGCGCATAAATACCAGGGAAGGCTTCTACATTTTTACCAATACAAAAAAAAGTGGCTTTGGCCTGATATTCCCTCAAAGTGTCCAGCACAAAAGGGGTAATAGTGGGGTGCGGACCGTCGTCAAATGTGAGGTACAACACTTTGGACCTGGAGGGCATACGCCAAACAAGTGAAGGGTATAGCGCCCTTAGCCACCAAGGTGTTTTTACGAGGTACATGTGGCAAATATAAATCTTATCTTTGCGCCATGAACAAAAGAGTACGTGTCCGTTTTGCGCCCTCCCCAACTGGAGGCTTACACCTTGGGGGTGTAAGAACCGTTTTATTCAATTACTTGTTTGCCAAAAAACATGGAGGTGATTTTATATTACGTATCGAAGACACCGACCAATCTAGATTTGTACCAGGTGCCGAGGCATATATTTTACAAACACTTAACTGGTGTGGACTTACCCCAGACGAAAGCCCTGAAGCTGGTGGCCCTTATGCCCCATACAGACAAAGTGAGCGCAAAGCCATGTACAAACAGTATGCTGAGCAGTTAATTGATGCGGGGTATGCTTACATAGCTTTTGATACGCCTGCAGAGATTGAAGAAATGCGTAATAATTTTAAAACGCCCGAGAATCCTTCGCCTCAATACAACCAAGCCGTTCGTGCTAAAATGCGCAACTCGTTATCTCTAAGTAAAGAGGAAGTGGATGCATTATTAGCAGGCAACACGCCGCATGTGGTACGTATTAAAATGCCAGATAACGAAGACGTTACTTTTACAGATATGATTAGAGGTGAGGTTTCATTTAACACCTCACAAGTAGATGATAAAGTATTATTAAAAGCCGATGGCATGCCTACTTATCATTTGGCAGTGGTGGTAGATGATTATCTCATGAAAATTAGCCATGCATTTAGAGGCGAAGAATGGCTACCTTCTGCACCTGTGCATTTGTTATTATGGAAATATTTAGGTTGGGCAAATGACATGCCCGAGTGGGCGCACCTGCCGCTTATTTTAAAGCCAGATGGCAATGGAAAATTAAGTAAAAGAGATGGAGACCGTTTAGGATTTCCTGTATTTGCAATGGATTGGACCGATCCAAAAACAAATGAAAAAAACACTGGATTTAAAGAGCATGGATTTTTACCAGAAGCATTTGTAAACTTACTTGCCGTGCTTGGTTGGAACGATGGTACCGATCAAGAACTGTTTAGCATGACTGATTTGATTGAAAAGTTTTCGATGGAGCGCGTACATAAAGGTGGCGCTAAATTTAATTACGAAAAAGCAAAATGGTTTAACGCCGAATGGATTAAAAACGCCGACAACGCTTATTTAGCCTCACTTGTACAACCTTATTTTGATGAGGCTGGCATTCAAGTGCAGGACAAATCTTATTTAGAAAAAATAATTGGCATCACAAAAGAGCGTTGCATTTTATTACCCGATTTTATTACGCAAGCTGGATTTTATTTTGCTGCGCCTACAAGTATAGACACGGCGTCTATCGCACCTAAATGGGACGATGCAAAAAAGAATTTCTTTGAAGCACTTTGCACGGCATTTGAAAATTCAAACAGCAATGACCATACTGTTTTAGAAAATATTTTTAAAGAATTAACCGCTGCACACGGGTTAAAACCTGGTGAACTCATGTTACCTATGCGCATTATGTTAGTAGGCGGTAAATTTGGACCTGGTGTGTTTGAAATAGCTGCTACCATTGGTGTTGCTAATGCCGTAGCAAGAATTAAACATGCTTTAACTTTACTATAAAGTTTCTATTATCATTAATATAATAACTTGCAATCTATGAGCCAAACAAAACGTCCCATTCGTGTTCTCGTTGCCAAAGTAGGCCTTGACGGACATGATAGAGGTGCTAAAGTAATAGCTACTGCACTGCGCGATGCAGGTATGGAAGTTATTTATACTGGACTTAGACAAACCCCCGAAATGGTTGTTAACGCTGCTCTGCAAGAAGATGTGGACGCTATTGGCGTGAGCATTTTAAGTGGCGCGCATAATACCGTGTTTACAAAAATTATGGGGCTATTAAAAGAAAAAGGAATGAATGACGTGCTTGTTACAGGTGGCGGTATTATTCCAGAAGCAGACATACAAACACTTCAACAACTTGGCGTAGGAACACTTTTTGCGCCAGGTACACCTACCACAACTATTGCAACCTACATTCAAGAATGGGTTGCTACACACCGAAATTTTTAATCATGTACACAACACTTCTTACCCATAACGACAATGGTATTTTTACCATCACTATCAATAGACCTGAAAAATTAAATGCCTTAAATGGACAAGTAATTGCAGAGTTAGAAGCAGTGATGCATGAAGTATATACCAACCCCTCTATCAAATCAGTATTACTAACGGGTGCTGGCGAAAAATCATTTGTAGCAGGTGCCGATATATCAGAATTTATTGGCGCAGGGTCTGCTGGTGGTAAAACACTAGCACGTCGTGGTCAAGATTTGTTTTTTAAGATTGAAAACTGCCCTAAAGTGGTCATTGCATGCGTCAATGGTTTTGCACTTGGTGGCGGTTGCGAACTTGCCATGGCATGTCATTTTAGATTGGCTTCCGAAAATGCAAAATTTGGCCAACCAGAAGTAAACCTTGGCATTATGCCAGGTTATGGTGGCACGCAGAGACTGGTGCAACTTATTGGTAAAGGAAGAGCACTGGAATTAATGTTAACAGGCGGCATGATAGACGCATCTGCTGCATTTGCATCGGGGCTTGTAAACCATGTTGTAGTGCCTGATCAATTACTTACGAAAGCAAAAGAAATAGCAACGCTCATACAAAGCAAAGCACCTGTTGCCGTTGCAAAATGCATAGAAGCCGCTAACGCTGTTTACAACGAAGCGCTTAATGGTTACGAAACAGAACTCAATGCATTTAGCGCCTGCTTTGATACCACAGATATGGTAGAAGGCACTACTGCTTTTTTAGAAAAGAGAAAGCCCGTTTTTACTGGGAAATAACTTTGGTAGATTTAATAGGTTCCGCCACCGGATGTTCCGCTGTAAAATTGTAACCCATTAAACCCGCAATGGTTTGCGCAAACTGTTTTTGAAAGTATTGCGCCGGTGTTTTTACTTCACCAAGTGCTGGTGTGTTAGGTCCCATAACGGCCATCCAAATTTGACTAGCCCCTTCAATTTTATCGCCATGGCTGGTCCACTTTTCTTTAACCACATCGCCTCTTCCATGATCAGAAGTAATAAATAAAGTCGTGTTGTTTTTATACTGTGGATCGGATTGTACAAAATTCCAAATTTCTTCTAACCATTTATCTAATTGATTAGCGGCGTTTAAATAAGATTTGTATTTACCCGCATGCGACCACTCATCTGTTTCTCCGTAGGCAATATATAATACGCGCGGCTTTCTGTTTTTCAACGTTTCCATCGCATTAAAATGCGTGAACACATCGTAACACTCCTCTGCCCATGGTCGGTAACTTTGCTGATGTAATTTATTTAGTAGACGCTCGTTAGCTGTCAGGTTTTTAAAACCAACCGTGTCATATGCAGCTGTAACAGGCACTCCAGAGCCTTTTTCGTTTAAAATTCTATTAAAAGCTTCCCATGCACTAAATGCATATACTTTATCTTTTAGTGCAGGTTGCGCGTTAAAAAAACCAAGTACGGTTGTATTTGGATTTGCAGGATGTTCGTTACTATTGATGCGCTCGTCTACATAACCTGTAAATATTTCTGAATATCCGGGATATGAAAACCAATGTGGATTTTGTGTATCAATATTATTACCAAACAAACGGTTGCCATATACCTGTCCTTTTTTTGCAATGGTATTCCAAAAAAATGGCATTATCTTTTCTCTACGCTCCTCCATAGTAGCGCCGCCATACTTTTTGATAAGCCCCAAACTATCACCTTCGTTAAAACGTTTTTGCTGAGCAATGGTATCATCCATTCCTTTAAACAAATCTTGCCAACGAAACCCATCGGTGGTAACAATAATAATATTTTGATTCTGTTGTGCATGGGCCGCTACCGAAAGTCCCAAACATAAAACGAAGAGTACCTTTTTCATAAGTTTTAACGCTTTGTAGTCTCTAAAATAAGCAAAAATGTAGCGCATACACCCTTACCTTTGCAAAAGATAACTATTAGCTAATAATTACTAAAATACCAACTATGGAATTTAGAATTGAGAAAGACACAATGGGGGAAGTAAAAGTACCTGCAGGCGTGTATTGGGGCGCTCAAACACAGCGCAGTATCGAAAACTTTAAAATAGCAGCGGACATCAACCGCATGCCTAAAGAAATTATAGCAGCTTTTGCCTATTTGAAAAAAGCAGCAGCACTTACAAACTTTGACGCGGGTGTTTTAGCAGCAGACAAATGCGAACTGATTGGTCAGGTTTGTGACGAAATTTTAGCAGGTACCCACAACGATCAATTTCCATTAGTGGTATGGCAAACTGGAAGCGGTACACAGTCTAACATGAACGTAAATGAAGTGATTGCATACCGTGGACACGTTATCAAAGGTGGTAGTTTAACAGACAAAGACAAATTTTTACACCCTAACGACGACGTAAACAAGTCTCAATCTTCTAACGATACCTTTCCTACTGCAATGCATATTGCAGCCTATAAAATATTATTAGAAACAACTATTCCGGGTATTAAAAAACTTAGAGACACCCTTGCACAAAAAAGCAAAGACTTTATGCATGTGGTAAAAATTGGTCGTACGCATTTTATGGATGCGACACCTTTAACACTGGGTCAAGAAATTAGCGGATACGTTTCTCAACTAGACCATGGCCTTAAAGCTATCAACAATACACTCGCACACTTATCGGAACTAGCGCTAGGTGGTACCGCAGTAGGTACTGGTATTAACACGCCAAAAGGGTATTCAGAAAACGTTGCCAAGCATATTGCTCATTTAACGGGACTTCCATTTATTACTGCCGAAAATAAATTTGAAGCACTGGCTGCACACGATGCAATTGTAGAAGCACATGGTGCTTTAAAAACAGTGGCAGTAAGCCTTATGAAAATTGCCAACGACATTAGAATGTTAAGTTCTGGACCAAGAAGTGGTATTGGCGAAATATTTATTCCAGACAACGAGCCAGGATCTTCAATCATGCCAGGTAAAGTAAACCCAACACAGTGTGAAGCTTTATCCATGATTGCGGTGCAGGTAATGGGTAATGATGTGGCCATTAATATGGGTGGCGCTAACGGACATTTTGAACTGAATGTATTTAAGCCCGTAATGATTTATAATTTCTTACACTCTGCGCGTTTAATTGGCGATGGTTGTGTAAGCTTTAATGATAAATGCGCTGTAGGTATAGAGCCAATTGAAGCCAACATTAAAAAACACGTAGACAATTCTTTAATGCTTGTTACTGCACTCAATACAAAAATTGGCTACTACAAAGCAGCCGAAATTGCACAAAAAGCACACAAAGAAGGTACTACCCTAAAAGAAATGGCGGTTAAATTAGGCTATGTAACGCCCGAAGAGTTTGATGCATGGGTAATCCCTGCAGATATGGTAGGGTTTTAATAATCTAATTTAATAATTAGAACACTTTTTTACCGCCACTATATGTAGCAACTACTTTAGTATCCAATATTTTATTTACTGGCACTTGCATTAGGTCTTGTGCCAGTATTATAAAGTCTGCTTTTTTACCAGCCTCTAAACTTCCTACTTCCTTTTCTAAAAAGCTTGCTTTTGCGGCCCAAATAGTCATGCCTCTAATGGTTTGCTCACGCGATAATGCGTTTTCTGATTGGAAGCCTCCCTCCGGAAACCCTTTGGCATCAACCCTTCCCACAGAAGCTAAAAATGTTTTAAACGGAGAAATATCTTCTACCGGAAAATCAGTTCCAAGTGGTATCCATCCGTTTTGATCCATGAGTTGCTTGTAAGCATACGCACCTTTCATACGCTCGTTACCTAGCCTTTCTGCTGCCCAGTACATATCAGATGTAGCATGTGTTGGTTGTACCGATGGTACCACAGCAGCGGCGCCAAACAAATTAAAATCGGCAGGGTTCACTACTTGTGCATGTTCTATTCTCCAGCGTCTATCATTTCCTTTTTGTAAATATTTATTGTAGATATTTAAAATTTGACGGTTGGCGCTATCACCAATGGCGTGTGTACACATTTGAAATTTTGACGCAGCAAGTACCGACGCTAAAGAGTCGTAATGCGAAATATTGGCGAGTAAAAATCCAGACCAATCTTTACGGTCTTCATAACTATGTAATAAGCAAGCGCCTCTGCTACCAAGGGCTCCATCGGCGTATACTTTAAAACCGTTCACAAATAATTTATCGGTTTTGTAAGGACCTCTTTTTAAATACGCAGTAAGATTTTCAGGATTATCACTGAGCATTGCAAAAAGGCGCATGTTAATTTTTCCTTCTTGCTGTAGCGTATCAATGATATTAATATCACTCATATCGAGGCCGCAATCGGTAACGGTAGTAAGCCCCTGCGCAAAACAATTTTGCTGCGCCGCTTGCAACCACTGCGTATATGTTTGTTTGGTCACTGCAGGAATAGATCCGTACACAAGGCCTTTTGCGTTGTCAATTAATACACCCGTTAATATTCCATTTTTAGTTTCAACCTCGCCACCCACAATGGTTTGACCCGGTTTTACACCAGCAATATCAAAAGCTTTTTGGTTGGCAATAGCAGCATGACCATCTACGCGCTGAAGCACAACAGGTGTATTAGGAAACAAAGTGTTTAATAATGCATTGGTTGGATATTTTTTACCAGGCCATTTGTTTTGATCCCAACCACGTCCCTCAATCCAAGCAAGTTCTGGATGCGCTGCTGCAAAAACTTTTACGCGCTCTACAGCTTCTTCCCAGCTAGTCGTACCAAATAAATCTACCTGAAAAAGCGATTTTCCGTAACCCACAAAATGCGCATGCGCATCTATAAATCCAGGATATACGGCTTGTCCTTTTGCATCAATTTTTTCGGTTGCAGTATAGGCTGCTAGTATTTCTGCATCGGTTCCTGTAGCTACAATGAGGCCGTCTTTAATGGCCATTGCCTGTGCAGTAGAAAAACTACTATCTACCGTATAAATAACACCGTTAACAACAATCGTATCTACTTTTTTAGGACCGCCGCAGCTTGTTAAAAACAGGACAATAGCAGCGGTAGCAAACAATGTACGTATGCGCATAGAATAAGTTTAAAAAGGAAAGATAGTTTTTTATTTTAGTAATTCGCAAGGCTTTAGGCCAGTGTGCTTTTTAAAAGCCGCCGAAAAATGCGATATAGAAGAGTAGCCTAATAGTGCCGAAATATCGGTTACACTCAGGCCTTTTTCATAGAGCAAATACTTAGCATGCTCCATGCGTTGTTGTTGATAAAAATCAAAAATAGTAGTGCCAAAAATCTCTTTAAAACCTTTTTTAAGGTAGCACTCATTCATCGCTACCTTACGGCTTAATTCTTTAATGGTAATAGGATCTCCAATGTGTTGAAGTAAAATTTCACGGGCTTCATAAATACGCTCTCTTCCAGATGGATCCGCTAAAAACTTACAAGTAAACCCTTCTTCTTTTTCATCTACTAGACATGCTAGACTATAGAGTAAAATTTCATGCACTTTGGCGTTGACAAAAATATTTTCGAGAGCGCCCGTATAACTATGATTCAGGAGCGTATCAAGCACACTCCGCTTTCTACTGCACAATGGAAATACTTTTGTAAAAGCATTGGGATGCTTGAATGCAAGCACATCATCTTTATAATTACTCACTTTTACATTGTGCACATAAGGGCGCAAAAAAGTGGAGGTAAAATGGAAAGTAAACGTATCTACGGTTTCGTGTTTTCCAAAACAATTATTGGTGGGAGAATGCTCGCATTGTGAACAACTTTTTTCTTCGCAGAAGCGGTTACCCGAAATGCAAAAACGGAGTTCTAAAAAGCTATTGGCTGGTTTTTTAGCGTCATAATGGTAAATAAGCATGCCCGTATCTGCTCCGGACCAATTTTGAAGGGCGTAATACCGCTTAACCTGGAAGTCAACGGAGCCTGGAACCTGCTGTTCTTTGCTGTAAATCAGGCTCATGCCTGGCTCCAAGACATTTTGGTTTGCCACTTTTAATATATCCATTACTTGTACCATCCAACTGCAAATTTAATACATTACAACAGACCCTTCTAAATTGTTTGATTGCAAAGGGGTTTTTTAGCCTCAAAATGACCCTAAAAACGGTCACAGAACTGTCAAATTTATGTGGAAAACACGGCGCGAAATGAGGCCCAAAAACAGCTTATTTTAACTAGCTTTGACCAGTTCTGATATTTCATCTAAACTCAGGATAGACAAGCATTTTATGAGCCAAGAACAATTAGATAGCAACGAAGCACAGAATAAGAATTATGGTGCCGACAGTATTCAGGTTTTAGAAGGTTTAGAAGCGGTTAGAAAAAGACCCGCAATGTACATTGGAGATATAGGCGTAAAAGGCCTACACCACCTTGTATATGAAGTGGTCGATAACTCTATCGATGAAGCCCTTGCTGGTTACTGCAAAAACATTGCGGTATTCATTCACGAAGACAACTCTATTAGTGTACAGGATGATGGACGTGGTATCCCTACGGCTATGCATACCAAAGAAAAAAGATCGGCACTAGAAGTTGTAATGACGGTCTTACACGCAGGTGGTAAGTTTGATAAAAATACCTATAAAGTATCGGGCGGTTTGCACGGCGTGGGTGTGAGTTGCGTAAACGCACTTAGTACTAAACTTTTAGTAACCGTTCACAGAGAAGGGAAAATATTTGAGCAAGAATATAAAATTGGTGTGCCTCAATATGTGGTGCGTGAAATTGGCGAAAGTGCGATTACAGGAACCAAGGTTCACTTCTGGCCAGATCACACTATTTTCCAAGAGTCTGTTTATAAGAGAGAGATTCTAGAAGGTCGTTTACGCGAATTATCGTTTTTAAATAAGCGCATTAGCATTACCCTTACCGACTTAAGAGAACTTGATGAATCAGGTGCACCTTTCGTCAGTAAATTTTACAGCGAAGGCGGTATTATTGATTTTGTAGAACTTTTAGATAAGCAAGCAAACCGTAACGCTATCATTCCAAAACCCTTATATGTAGAGGGTTTGGACGAAGCCACCAATGTTGCTGTTGAAGTTGCATTAACCTATAACGACGATTTTAAAGAACATATTTTTTCTTACGTTAACAATATCAATACCATCGAAGGTGGTACGCACGTAACTGGTTTTAGACAAGCATTAACGCGTGTATTTAAAAGCTATGGTGATAAAGAAGGACTTTTTGAAAGAGCAAAAGTTGCTGTAGAAGGTGACGACTTTAGAGAAGGCTTAAGTGCCATTATTTCTGTAAAAGTTCCAGAGCCACAATTTGAAGGACAAACCAAAACTAAACTTGGTAACTCTGAAGTAAGTGGTGTGGTACAAACTACCGTTGCAAGAGCATTAGAAGCATACCTAGAAGAAAATCCTCGTGAATCTAAACAAGTAATTTCTAAAATTATTTTAGCTGCTCAAGCCCGTGTTGCTGCAAAAAAAGCACGTGACATGGTACAGCGTAAAACCGTTTTGAGTGGCGGTGGTTTACCAGGTAAACTAGCCGATTGCTCTGAGCGTGATCCAGAAAAATGTGAATTATACTTGGTGGAAGGAGACTCTGCGGGTGGTACGGCTAAACAAGGTCGAGACAGAAGCTACCAAGCTATTTTACCATTACGTGGTAAAATCTTAAACGTAGAAAAAGCAATGGAGCATAAAATTTACGAGAAC
Source organism: Chitinophagaceae bacterium (assembly GCA_947459295.1). Lineage (GTDB taxonomy): Bacteria > Bacteroidota > Bacteroidia > Chitinophagales > Chitinophagaceae > Sediminibacterium. Next base: position 23,031 of record CANHCY010000001.1, on the reverse strand, counting down.
GAAGAGATCCGTAATATGTATACTGCACTTGGCGTTACCGTGGGAACACCCGAAGATCCCAAGGCGCTTAACATTGCAAAGCTTCGTTACCATAAGTTAATTATTATGACCGATGCCGACGTAGATGGTTCGCATATCGCCACCCTTATTCTTACTTTTATTTTCCGTTACATGAAAGAATTAGTAGAACAAGGTTACATCTACATTGCGCAACCCCCATTATACCTTGTTAAAAAAGGTAAAGATCAACAGTACGCTTACAACGAAGAGCAGCGTAAAATGTGGATCGACAAACTAGGGGGCGGAAAAGACGATAGTGTTACCATCCAGCGTTACAAGGGTTTGGGTGAGATGAATGCCGATCAATTATGGGAAACAACCATGGATCCATCTCGCCGAACACTTAAACGTGTAACCATCGAAAGTGCTGCAGAAGCAGACCGTGTATTTAGTATGCTGATGGGTGATGACGTGGCTCCACGCCGCGAATTCATTGAAACGCACGCTAAATATGCTAAAATTGACGTGTAAAACCCGCCAAATTGTGAATAAACCAGCTTAAAATCTGCACAATACAGCCTGTTAACTTATGGCTAGATTGTAGAAATTAGCTAGCTTGTGGAAGCAATTCGGTTGCTCATTAACTAACCCAACAAAATTTGAACAAATGGACACTTCAAAAATGATTAAAGCATATTGCCTTAAGACTAAAGAAAAAAACGTTCCAATGCAAGATGCAGTAGTTACTAAAACTGCTCGTGGTGGATACATGGCTGCTGGTCATGATGGCAAAGGAAATAAAATGGCTGCTATCTTAGGAGAAGCAAAAGCTTTACAAGCAATTGCTGATGGCGTTGCTACAAAAGGATTCTAGTTTAGATTTTTTCTGCAATAGAAAATATAATTAAACCTGCCTTCTGGCGGGTTTTTTTATGCCTGCGCAGAAATGTCTGGAGCAACTGCTGCGATAACAGTAGTTTGCGGAATTACGCCTTTATGCATGAGCGTTAAAAAGCGGAGCATCGCATCCATATCATTTACCTGATCCACTACCAACATAAATAATTTACCAACTTGTTTAAGGCGTGCTTTGTTGGTGCCCGTTTGTAAATAGTCTAGTACTTTTTTAAATAAATCCGATTCAAAATACGGTGAGTCAGGTCTATTGATAAAATAACAACGAAGCGTATTTTCTTTTAAGGTCATTTTCTCGAAACCCAGGTCTACAGCGAGCCAGCGGCACTGCACGGTTGTAAATAAATCCGTTACCTGAGGCGGCAGCGCGCCAAAACGGTCTACCAGCTCGGTGTTAAATTCGTTGAGGTCATTGTCATTTTCACAATTATCTAGGCGGGTATATAAACTTAAGCGCTCTGCAATACTTTCTACATATGAATCTGGAATTAAAATTTCCAAATCGGTATCGATGGTACAGTCTTTTACAAAATCGTCCTGCTTGCTAATTTCTTCTTTAAATAAATCTTTAAAGGAACTGCGTTTTAATTCGCGCACGGCTTCCTCTAAAATTTTCTGGTACATTTCAAAACCTATTTCGGCCATAAAACCACTCTGATCGCCACCTAATAAATTACCTGCACCACGTATATCTAAATCACGCATCGCTATTTGAAATCCACTACCTAAATCAGTAAACTGTTCGAGGGTTTGTAAACGCTTGCGTGAATCGGAAGGCAGCGTGCTCATAGGCGGCGCTAGTAAATAACAAAATGCTTTTTTATTGCTTCGCCCTACACGCCCACGAAGCTGGTGTAAATCCGATAAACCAAAATGATGCGCATTGTTTACAATAATGGTATTCACGTTAGGGATGTCTACCCCACTCTCTACAATATTGGTACAAACAAGTACGTCGTATTTTTTATCTATAAAATCTAAAATGCGTTCTTCTAATTCGTGCCCTTCTAACTGCCCATGCGCAAAGCCAATACTTAAATCGGGACAGAGGCCCTGAATAAGCGCGCACATTTCTGGAAGTCCTTGCACCCTATTATGAATAAAAAACACCTGACCACCTCGCTCTGTTTCGTAATAGATAGTATCTCTAATTGCGTCGTCATTAAACACCTGCACTTCTGTTTGAATGGGTTGCCTGTTGGGCGGTGGCGTATTGATAATACTTAAATCGCGGGCACCCATTAAACTAAACTGAAGGGTTCGTGGAATAGGCGTGGCCGTAAGCGTTAAACAGTCTACACTGGTTTTTAAGGTCTTTAATTTTTCTTTGTGGCCTACCCCAAATTTTTGCTCTTCATCAATAATCATGACACCGAGGTCTTTAAACTTTACCTCTTTACCCAAAATGCCGTGGGTGCCAATAATGATATCAATTTTTCCTTCTGCTAATTTTTGTAAGGTTTCCTTTTTTTCTTTTGCCGATTTAAAACGGTTGATAAAATCGACGGTAACCGGAAAATCAGAAAGCCTTTCTTTAAATGTTTTATAGTGCTGAAACGCTAATATAGTGGTAGGCACAAGCACTGCCGCCTGCTTGCCATCCACCACCGATTTAAACGCTGCACGCACAGCCACTTCTGTTTTACCAAAGCCCACATCACCACAAACCAGCCTATCCATGGGCGACGTAGACTCCATATCCCGCTTTACATCTTGGGTGGCTTTGTATTGATCCGGCGTGTCTTCGTAAATGAAAGAAGCTTCGAGTTCTGTTTGTAAATAATTATCAGGCGCATGCGCAAAACCCACTTGCGATTTACGCTCTGCATATAATTTAATCAAATCAAAAGCGACTTCTTTAACCTTAACTTTTGTTTTTTCTTTGAGCTTGGCCCATACATCGGAACCTAGCTTATTTATTTTAGGCACCGTACCTTCTTTGCCCGTATATTTTGATATTTTATGAAGCGAATTAATATTGACATATAAAATATCACCCTCTTTATAAATGATACGCACCGCTTCCTGCGTTTTACCATTTACTTCAATTTTTTGAAGTCCCGAATACGTACCTACCCCATGATCGATATGCGTTACATAATCGCCAGGTTGTAAGTCCCGTAAGGTTTTTAGCGTAATGGCTTTATTTTTATTATAGGCCTGCTTCACCTTGTATTTATGGTAACGCTGAAATATTTGATGATCGGTGTAGCAAACAATTTTTAAATCGTTGTCTATAAATCCTTCATGAATACTAGTAGGAACTGGAACAAAATTAATTTCTGTTTTGAGGTCTACAAAAATGCTATGCAAGCGTTCTAATTGCTTCACCTGCTCTGCAAAAATATACAACGAATAGCCAGCGCCTTCGTGTGCTTTTAAATCTTTGATGAGTAAATCAAACTGTCTATTAAAAGAAGGTTGTGGTTTGGTATGGCACTCTATTTCGAGGGTGGCGTTACCTGCATGCATGCCAAACTCAATGTGATGGCGGCCCGCAAGGGACGCCATCATCTCTTCGGAAGTAATAAAGTCTTGCAGGGTAACGTCCTGCATGACGCGGGTATCGTCTTCGTCGTCACTATTTTGCATGCGGTAACCGCTATCCAGTAAAGACACAAAACCTTCGAGGTCTTCGTATTGTTGTGTCACTTTTTCCGCTATAAAAGAAAGGTCTTTGGTCCATACCACCGTGTTCTCTTTTAAGAATTCAAAGAGCGAAACTTTTTCGCCAGTAGAAAATTGCGTTTCTACATTGGGGATGATATTGACCTGTAATAATTTTCGTTCGGAGAGCTGTGTTTCTGGATCAAAAATTCGAATAGAGTCTACTTCATTTCCAAAAAGCTCAACACGATACGGCTTTTCGTTACCAAAAGAATAGATATCTAAAATACCACCTCTAATGGCAAATTGACCAGGTTCATATACAAAGTCGGAACGCTTGAAACCATACATAACAAAGAGTTCTAGCAAACTCTCAACATTGATGGTATCGTTGGTTTTGATAGAAATAATATTGGACTTGAGCGTTTCCGAGAGCACTACTTTTTCAAAAATAGCTTCGGGATACGTGACCAACATTTTTTTGTTGCCCCCCGCCGCTAACTTCGTTAGCGCCTCGGTCCGGAGCATCACATGGGAACTATTTAAAAGCTTAAAGTTTTTTCTGTTTTTGAAAGACGAAGGAAAATAAAATACGTCCAGTGCTTTGGAAACATTTTCGAGTGTGTTGTGAAAATAAGCCGCTTCTTCGGCGTCTTGTAATATCACAATATGGTTGAGCGAATCGGTGTTAGCGTGTGCAAACACACCGGCTACAAAAAATTCGGGACTGCTACCTTGTACGTTTTTTAGAAAGATTTTTTGGGGACTAGGCAATAGAAGGCTGCTCACCAATTGATTGAGGTGGGGGGCGTTATTAAACTGCGCTAGCAACACATCCAAATTCATAAGCTCTTCTCCACGGCAAAGATAACAAAACAGCGCGCAAACTGATATGGCGGCCCCAAATTAAACCGCGCGAAACGGGGGACCCGCTGCTCAATTAGTAACTCGCATCCACATTGACGCTTATTTGAAGGCGCGTTTGCTTGCCAACCTCCACCCTGCAAATCCCAATATTGTTTTTCTCGTCAAATTGGTTGGCAAAAAAGGCCCCGCCTTTTAGCACAAAAACCGAGTAGGTGCCCGCCTCAAGTGCTACGCTAAACTGCCCGGCCTCGTTGGTATCAAGTTTTTGTACCAAACGCGTATTCACCATAGAAAAAAGAGGACTTGTACCTATTTGTTGAACCTTACTAGTATGCGTAGAATCATAAATATAAACAGTTGTTTTTAAGGGCTTTGGGGTGGGCATGGGCGCACCTACCATGGGCATCTGATTACCAGTAATTTCAGTGACTTCACCCACAATACCTTGGGTAATTGTAGTGGTCTGTGCAACGGCTGCTTCTGCGGCGCTATTCCCTTTTGGGGTCTTGCAAGCAATCCCCCAAAAAATGAGGGTAAATACGTAAAAAAGAACTCGTTTCATATAGTAAAGTTAAAAGGTAATTGAGTATTTTTAGTTCAGTATAAAAGCCCTTGGGGCGTTAATGTGAAGATATATGAAAACATCTAAGTTGATTACAAGCACGCGTTTTTTTGCAACATTATTTTTCTGTGCTTTTTTTACAAGCATAACTGTTGCCCAAACAATAACCGAGCCAGCCATACTTGAGCGAACTGCTAAGGGTTTGCAAATTGCAGACAAAGAAAATTATATCAAAGCATTATCGCTTGCCAAACAAAAAGGTTGGGCATTAACATTTACCGACAAAGAAGGAAATGTTGGAAAGCTAGTGGGTGTAGACGCCTTTAATTTGCCAAAATATTTTATCGCACATAATAACGCTATTGCAGCCAATACAACAAGGGCCAATCAACTTTGGCCAGGTGGATCTTCTGGACTTAATTTATCTGGATCTTCCAACGCTGTAAAAAATAAATTAGGCGTTTGGGATGGTGGTAAAATTTTAAACACACACGTGGAACTTGTAAATAGAGTTACGCAAAAAGATAATTCGGCTGTTCTTTCTGATCATGGCACACACGTTACAGGCACCATGATTGCGAGCGGTGTAAACCCAAGTGCAAAAGGAATGGCGTATGGCATACAAGGAATTATTGCTTATGATTTTAGTGGTGACAAACCTGAAATTGCTACAGAAGCACCCAACCTATTGATCTCCAATCACTCCTACGGAATTATTTCTGGATGGAACTTTAACTCTTCTCAGAGCAGATGGGAATTTCATGGCAGGTCTACAGACAATGAAGATTATAAATTTGGATATTACAGCAACGATGCACAACTCATAGATTCTATTGCATACAATGCGCCTTATTACCTCTATGTAAAATCTGCGGGTAATAGTAGAAATCAAAATGGCCCAGCTGTTGGTCAACCTTTTTTCAGATACAATGCAAGTAACTCTATGGCCGCTGCAGGTAATAGACCCGATGGCATTAACAGCAATGATGGTTATGGAATTGTTTCTTGGGAAGGTAATGCAAAAAATATTTTAACAGTGGGTGCCGTTAATGGTATTTCATCTAATTATGGTCGCCCCGAAGACGTGGTGATGAGTAATTTTAGTGCATGGGGTCCTACCGATGATGGTCGTATCAAACCAGACGTAGTTGCGCATGGTGTAGGACTTTTATCAAGTGTTTCTTCTTCCAATACAAGTTATTCGAGTTTAAGTGGCACATCTATGTCTTCGCCCAATGCATCAGGTTCTCTATTATTATTACAAGAATTATATGCCCGTTTAAAAAATGGAGATTTTTTAAGAGCTGCCACCATTAAAGGACTTGCTATTCATACAGCAAGTGAAGCAGGTAGCGCACCTGGTCCCGATTATAAATTTGGGTTTGGACTTTTAAACGTAGAAAAAGCAGCATCGGTAATCTCTACGGCTGTTGCCAACAATAATAATGCAAGTAGTGAGCATTTGATGTTTGAAAATGTTTTTAATGCTTCTACCACTACTTTTTCTACGAATGTTATTGCTTCTGGTAAAGGCCAATTAAGAGCAACCATTTCTTGGACCGATCCAAAAGGAAATGTAGAAACTGTAAATGTTTTAAACGACCCTACTCCAAAACTTGTAAATGATTTAGACGTGCGCGTTACCACAAATAATGGCGCCAAAGTATTTAGACCGTGGGTAATGATTCCATCAAGCCCTAGTAGTGATCCTTCACCAGGTGATAACGTACTTGATAACGCAGAAGTGGTTGATGTTGATAGCACCATACCTGGACAATCGTATACTGTTACAGTTAGTTATAAAAATACATTACAAAGAGGTACCCAAGCCTACTCATTACTTGTAAGTGGCGTAGGCGGAACGGCCTACTGCGCATCAGCGGCATCAAATAATACTGGTGGTAAAATTGATAGCGTGAGTTTTAGAACCATTCGTTATTCAAATCCAACAGGCGGTACAACTTACACAGACAATACCAAAACTGTAGCACAAGTAGAACCATTACAAAACGTTCCTTTTTATATTCGTGCAAGTAGTTCAGATGCAACCAACAATAATAAAATTGCAAAAATATTTATTGACTACAATAACAACGGATCATTTAACGACGATACCGAACTAGTAGCAACAAGCGGCAACCTTGCAAATGCAGCTGCATTTACAGGTAGTATAGCAATTCCTAACACAGTAAGTATTGGTAATATTTTAAGAATGCGCATTGTGTTACAAGAAACATCGAGTGCAGCAGAAGTTAATGCCTGCGGCAGTTATGCAAAAGGTGAAACCCAAGATTACCGTTTATTAGTGATCAATCCATCTAACGATGTATCTGTTACAGGCATTACAAATCCTGGAACTTTGGAGTGCGCCGATAGTACACAATATTTAACCATACAACTCCGCAACAACGGTTCATTACCTGCCGACAATGTAAGTGTAAACGCCGTGATTAAAGAAGGAAGCACGGTGGTAGCTACCATTAATGCGCCATATCCAGGAACCATACCCGGACAAACAAATGTGGGCCTTACACTTCAAAAGCCATTTATAACAAAACCAAGCACTTCTTATAATGTAGCAGTATCGGTTAATTTTGCTGCAGATCAAAATCCTACCAACAACTCCATTGTTAATGATGTTACCATTGGTAACAAGTCTGGTACTCCAGATGCAGTAGGTACTATTTGTGGCCCCAATGCCATTTTAAAAGTAAACAACCCAGAAGCAGGTGCCAATTATTTTTGGTACAGCAGTGCTTCAAGCATTACACCTATTGCTGCTGGACCAACATTTAATACCACCACTATTCCAGCCAATAAAACATATTATGTTGGAAGAGAAATGAAAACAACAGTTGGTCTTCCCAACAAAATGGTGCACCCTGATGGTGGTTACAATAGTTTTAGCGGAAACTTTGTACGTATCAACAATTCAGTGCCCGTAATCATTGAAAGTGCAAGACTTTATATTGGCAATCCAGGAACGGTGCAAGTAATGCTTGCCGATTTAGGAACGCTAAATCCAAATGGTAGCTACACCTACTTCCCATTAAGCAGCGTTACATTTAATGTGACGGCTACAAATCCTACCCCTGCAGGAGGCGCTGTAACAGGAAATCCAGTAGGTGATACCGGCGCCATTTACCAATTAAATTTACCAGTAAACACCCCAGGCGATCACGTGCTAATGGTAACATGTTCTAATGGTGCAACAATTTTTAGAAATAATAATATGGTAGGTGCCACTTATCCGATGGCAGTGCCAGGTGTATTTAGCATCACAGGAAATAGTGTTAACTGGGGCTCTACCAACGACCCTAATCCATTCTACTATTTCTTCTACAACATGAAAATTAGGACACAAGCTGGCTGTGTAAGTGATAAAGCAACCATTGTAGCCACTAACGTTGTAGCACCAACCATTACCAAAGTTGCCGATTCACTAGCTAGTAGCGCGACATCTGGTAACCAGTGGTTCTTCAATGACATTCCTATTGCTGGTGAGACAGGACAAAAAACCAAGTTAAGACAATCAGGTGCTTATAAGGTTGTGGTAACTGATGCAACAGGTTGTTCACAATCATCTAATATTATCAACCACGTAGTAACTGCATTACCTCCAGAAGTAGTCGCTAAAGAAATTAATTTAACGGTATCGCCTAATCCTAACAATGGTAAATTCCAACTACGCTTTGAAGTTAAAAATAGGGCGCCGTTAAACATAGATATCTTAACCGCTAGTGGCCAAAAAGTATTTACTGAATCAACCCCTAATTTTAATGGCGTATACAGTAAAGAAATCAATATTGGAAAACCAAGCTCGGCGTATTACCTATTAAAAATTGAGCACAACAAAAAAACATACACACAAAAGGTAATTATCATAGACTAGTTAGCTCGTCTAGCGTACCTTTAGGGTATGAAAAAAATACAAGTTATATTATTCATAGTAGCTGCCTGCTTAACAACAGGCAGCTTTTCTTTTGCTCAAAAAATTGAGAAAAGAACGGGCTTTTTAAAAGATAGCACTACGCAAATGCCCATCGTGCTTGCGAGTGTTACCAATTTAACCACACGCGAAACAGTGATGACCAGTAGTGCTGGCAAATTTTTAATTACGGTAAAACCCAAAGACATTTTGTCTTTTGCAGCGGTTGGATATTATTTTGATACACTAACTGTTGCTGCAGAAAATAATACGGATGCGATTGCTGCATATTTAAAGCCACTCGGCGCCTATTTAGGTAACGTAACAGTGAGTAGCAGAGGACTTAATAGGTATCAGTTGGATAGCATCGAGCGCCGACAACAATTTTTACAAGGTATTGCAGGGTATATGATACCGGCGGTTGCTAAAGCCAATTCTGGTGCAGGCATTGCGCTTAACATTGACCGTTTTTCAAAAAATGAAAAAAAGAAAAGAAGGGCTTACGCATTTTATGAGTCCAACGAAAATGAAGCGTATATCAATTACAGGTTTACGCCAGAACTGGTAGCATCTCTTACCGGATTTAAAGACGATGAATTGCAAGCATTTATGCAAACCTACAGGCCTTCTACCACATGGTTACGTTCCAATCTAACCAGAGAAGATTTAGTGTACTATATTAACGCGGAATTAAAAAAATACAAGCCTACTCGTAACGAAGTGCGTTAATTGGATTGAGTTTAGCGGCTTTCATAGCAGGATAAATACCAGCACCCAAACCTACCGCGGTACAAATGATAATACCCGTAATAACCCAACCCCATGGAATAATAAATCCAGTGCTTAAGTATATCGCAAAAATATTTCCAACGCCAACGCCGAGTAAAATACCAAAAAAGGCGCCGAGCAAACTAATGATAACGCTCTCAAATAAAAACTGCTGACGCACATTTTTACTTTTTCCGCCAATAGCTTTAATAAGACCCACTTCTTTGGTTCTTTCATTTACAGCTACTAGCATAATATTCATAAGTCCAATAGCAGCACCAATCAATGTAATCAGTCCAATAGCGCCAGCAGAGCCTGTGATACTGCTTAAAAATCCAATAAACAGTTCGGCAAACTTGTCACTTTTTTCAATCACAAAATTATCTGTTTCGGTAGGCATTAATTTACGAATCGATCTAAAATAAGCCGTAGCCTGACCTGCAGCAGGATCAATTTCTTTGACATTGGCAACCATAACGCCCATCAAATAAGAGTTACTAGCGTTGCCGTACTTTCTAATATTATTATATGTAGTAACAATAACATCGTCTTGGCGCATCATAGCACTAGAGCCCTTTGCTTTCAAAAGCCCTACCACTCGGTAAGGCGCACCACTTACACGCACAATTTTATCTATACATCTTTCTGGCTTATCACCAAATAAAGTAACTGCAACGGCATTACCTAAAATACAAATGTTACGACCACTTTGAATGTCTTGTTCATTCAAATTTCTTCCCTGAATTAAAGTGTAACCACTTACCGCTAAATAATTTTCATCACCACCCATTAGGGTAATTTGCGGATTGGTTTTTTTATCTTGGTAATGAATTTCTTGACCACCCGGCCCCCTTCTGTATATACTTACAAAAGCACCCGGAAAGCTGTAGGTTTTTTTAAAAAACTCAGCGTCTTCTTTACGAATGGGCTTATCTAAATTTGATTTTTTTTCTTTTTGACCACGAACCGATTTTGCAACGGAGGAATTATTGCCGCCCATTCTTACACGCGAATTTTTGTACCTAATATTAAAGGCATTGGTACCCATCGACGAAAAACTTTCTTTTAAACTTTGGTTCATGGCTTCAATTGCCGTAATAATCCCAATCAGTGCCATGATACCAAATGCAATAATGGCAACAGTAATACTCGTACGCAATTTGTTGGCACGTACCGTACGCCAAGCAAGTGATAAAGAATCTAAAGAAGTCATTCCTGCCATAATAGTAGCATTATAGCTGTAAAGATAGCACAGATTAAGCAGCCCCTAAACAGAGGGCCTCAAAAAAGTGAGGAGCGGTAAGCGGGCCATAAGTATGGTAAAATACTAAAAGTAAAGCCAGCTTAAGAGCGCAGAAGGCCAGATACCCAGTATTACAATGAATGCAGCCACAGCAATCAAGGCCGCTTTAAAGCCACCTGAAATAGGCAGTGTTTGCGGATCCCCTTCTTTAAAATACATGGCCTGTATCACCCTAAAGTAATAGTATACGCTTACAGCTGCTAAAAGCACGGCTACAATAATAAGCCAAAGGGCACCACCTGCCTGTAAAGCACCGGCTAATACATAGTATTTAGCAAAGAAGCCAGCCGTTAAAGGAATACCTGATAATGATAAAAGTGAAACAGTTGCAGCAAAAGCTAGTACGGGTTCTTTTTTAGCAAGACCGTTAAAGCCATCTAACGAATAATCTTGTAATTTAATGAGTACAGCAAAAATGCTAATGGTTGCTAAACTGTATGCAGCTGCATACAACAACATGCCCTCTTTTGCAATTTCTGTATTATTCGCATAGAGTGCAAATAGCATAAAACCAGCCTGTGCAATACTTGAATAAGCGAGCATACGCTTAACACTCTGCTGAAATACCGCCGTTATATTTCCAATTAATAAAGTAGACACAATGGCAAAGTCAACAATGATATGCCAAGTAGGGCCAAGCACCGTGAATAAATTTTCAAATACACGAATAAAAGCAAGCATACCAGCAGCCTTTACAATGGTAGACATAAACGATGTAAATACACTAGGTGCACCATCGTATACATCGGGCGTCCAAAAATGAAAAGGAGCAGCGGATACTTTAAAAGACATAGAAGCAAAAAGAAGTATAACTCCTGCTACAAGTAGGTATGGAGGTTGTTGAGCAGCAATAATCGCACCTCTTAATCCACTACTATGCACCATGCCAAAATTACCAGTAGCACCATACATGAGTGCAATACCCATAAGCATTACACCGGTAGAAAATGAACCCATTAAAAAATATTTGAGCGATGCTTCGTTACTTTTTAAATTTCTTTTATCGGAGCCTGTTAAAATATAAAGTGGAATTGATAAAATTTCTACGCCAATAAATAACATCAGTAGTCCATTAAATGAACTTAAAATAGCAACACCACAAAGCACAAAAAAGATAAGTGCAAAATACTCTGCCGCATTAACACCTACCTCTGTAATATCACTTGCACTTAACACTAAATAAATAAACGTTGCACCAAATGCTATACAGTTAAAAAACAAACCATATCGCTGTGTTACAATTAAATCATGTGTATTGATATCAAATGAAAACAAATTGTTCATTTCCATTAAATTGGCAGCTAGTAATACAAGCACGCCCACTGTTGCAATGTTTTTAATGATTGTTTTGTTGGTGGTAAAAATGCCACTAAACATCATCACAACACCCAGTAAAGCCGATACAATAATTGCGTTCATAAGAAATTATTTTATAACGAGTAAAGCGTTAACAGAATCTTTGGTTAAATCAATGAGTGGTTGCGGGTATACACCTAGCGCAATAACTGCTATAACAATTACAATAAGTACCCACTTGCTGTAACTATTTATTTCGGTTGCATTTGCTGTAACTGCTGACAGTTCACCAAAAAATACTTTTTGCACCATTTGAAGTGTGTAAATAGCACCTAAAATAATGCTCACTCCAGCAGCTGCAGCAATCCAAATATTAAATTGGAAGAGTCCATTAAATAATAAGAATTCGCCAATAAAAGCATTGGTTAATGGTAAAGCAATATTTGCAAAAGCTAATACAACAAATAATATAGCCATGGTTGGCGCTTTGGTAGCAAGGCCACCTAGTTCCGATAATTTGCGCGTACCTAATGTAGATTCGATAGCATTGGCTAGTATCCAAAGTCCAATGACGTTGATACCGTGGTTAAACATTTGTACTTGCACGCCTTGTAAACCCAGTGTGCCGCCAGCAAAAATAGCAGCAGCCATGAGTCCAATATGCGCAATAGAAGAATAGGCAATTAAACGCTTGATATCATCCTGCTTTATAGCAATTAAAGAAGCATAAATCATACCTATCACCGATAGAATTACAATTGGCATTGCAAATGTTTTAGTCGCCATCGGAAATAAAGGCAACACCCAACGTATCGCTGCAAATAAACCCATTTTAACCATCACACCGCTAAGTACCATCGTAGTGGCCGTTGGCGCCTGCTCGTAAGCATCTGGTTGCCAGGTGTGCAAAGGAAAGATGGGCATTTTAATAGCGAATGCAATAAAAAATAAAAAGAAAGGAAGTGTTTCTTGACCACTTAATAAATCGGTGTTGGTAAATGAAGACCAAGCAAAACTATGATCCTTGGTATGTATGTAAACATATAAAATACCTACAAGCATTAATAAAGAACCAACAAACGTATAAATGAAAAACTTAAAAGTAACGGCAATTCTTTTTTCGCCACCCCAAATAGAAGACAAAAAGTAAACAGGAATTAATGCAAGCTCCCAGAAGAAATAAAATAGTAGCGCATCCATCGAAATAAACACACCCATTAATCCTGATTGCGCCAGTAACATTAATGCATAAAAAACACCTGGCTTACTATAATTGTTATTTCGCGTAGCAATAAAAATAAGTGGCATACTTATAGCGGTTAACAACACCAACATTTTAGACATACCATCTAAAGCAACACTAAAGCTTGCGCCAATACTAGGCAACCAAGACGCTTCAAACTGATGCATAGAAGCAGGCATGGCATAAATACCAATAACGGCTGTCAATAAAGTAACCACCGATGCTACTATTGCCCAGTTGCTTGCTGCTTTTTGTTCTTTAATGAAGAACCCTAAAATACCTGCAACCAGCGGAATAAAAAGTAATAAAACAGGAATCATATCTTTTATTTAACGTTAATAGAACGGTTAAAGGATCTACTAAAATATTTTATGAATAAAACGCATAATGGTATTGTCATTAAACCAAATGATAATAAAGAGCACAAGTGCCATTACCATCATCAAAATATAACTACCCACTTGCCCACTTTGTACCAGTCTAAATTGACGACTACCATAGCCCACTAATTTACCTACCCCATTAACAGCGCCATCAATTACATATTTTTCAATCGTATTTTTCAAAAATCCTGCAAACCAGTGTAGCGGATTTACGATAACAGTATCATAAAGTTCATCGATATACCACTTGTTTTCTAATATTGTAGCAATACCAGTATTAGGCTCCGCTGTTTCATATTTTTTGAACTTGGTAATCGCATACACAATCACAATTAAAATAATTGTGGTTGCCGTACCCATTAAAATCCACTCGGTAGAATGTTCAATATGATGTGCGTGTGCTATAGCTGTAGAACCTGCAAATACAGGTGCTAAAAAGTGCTCCAGTGCATGTGCGTTAGGTGCAAAAAGTTCAGGAATACCAACAAAACCAGCAACCACTGCAAAAAACGCCAACACCATTAAAGGAAGCGTCATCGCAATTGGACTTTCATGTAAGTGCTCCTGTTGGTGCGCAGTACCTCTAAAGTTTCCTAAGAAGGTAAGGCTATAGAGTCTGAACATATAAAATGCAGTGAGTAATGCGCCACCCATTCCTAAATAATAGAAAATAGGATTGGTTGCGTAGGCTGCCATTAAAATTTCGTCTTTAGAGAAGAAACCAGAAAAAGGAGGTACCCCAGCAATGGCAATACATCCTAGCAAAAAGGTAAGATGCGTGATAGGCAATTTACTTTTGAGTCCACCCATTTTAGTAATGTCTTGTTCGTGGTGCATGGCATGAATCACAGAACCTGCACCCAAAAATAAAAGGGCTTTAAAAAACGCGTGCGTCATAACGTGAAACACAGCACCGGTATAAGCGCCAACACCTAAACCTAAAAACATATAACCTAACTGACTTACGGTAGAGTAAGCGAGTACTTTTTTAATGTCGTTTTGCTTGAGTGCAATAGTAGCAGCAAAAATGGCTGTAGATAAACCTACAATCGCAACAAGTGTTTGTGTTGCCGGCGCCATGGTATATAAAATGTTACTTCTAGCAATCATATAAATACCCGCCGTAACCATGGTAGCCGCGTGGATTAGTGCAGACACAGGTGTTGGACCCGCCATCGCATCTGGAAGCCAGGTGTATAAAGGGATTTGAGCACTCTTACCCATTGCACCTACAAATAATAAAGTAGTGATGATGGTGATATCGGTAGCAGATAACTGTGATACGGCTGCAAAAACAGAAGCGTAAGAAACAGTACCTAATTTAACAATCAACCAGAATACAGCGAGTAAAAAACCAAGGTCGCCAATACGGTTCATGATAAATGCCTTTTTTGCAGCGGCATTGTAATTGTTGTTTTTGAACCAAAAACCAATTAGTAAATAAGAACATAATCCTACGCCTTCCCAACCAATAAACATCACCACATAGTTGCCGCCTAATACAAGTAATAGCATCGAAAACACAAACAAATTCAAATAGGCAAAGTACCTACCAAAATGCATGGGCTCTTCTTCGTGCATATAAGCAGTCGAGTATAAATGGATCAAAAATCCAATGCCTGTAATGATGAGCAAGAATAAAGAAGACAATGGATCCACTAAAAATTCGAAAGGAATGATTAAAGATCCAACATGGATAAAATTAAAAAGTTGTACGGTTGCACCGCCACCATTTTTAACATCAAAGAAAATTAATAAGCTCACCACAAAAGAGGCCAGCATAGCACCAGACCCAATGATACCAATCATGGATTTGGACAATGATTTTCTGAAGAGTCCGTTAACCAGAAAGCCGAGCAACGGAAAAAGGGGCACTAAATAAACAAGCTTACTCATATCCTAGTTAGTTTTTTAATCTATTCAAGAAGTTAATATCTACACTATGTACATTTCTGTACATCATTACAATAATGGCTAACCCAACACTTACTTCTGCAGCAGCAACCACCATAATAAAAAATACAAAGAGTTGCGCCTCGATTCCAATCATGGACGTTTTGTCTCCAGCAAGCGCAGCGGTATTGTGCACTTTAGAAAATGCAACGAGCAATAAATTAACAGCGTTTAACATGAGCTCAATACACATGAAAACGATGATGGCATTTCTGCGCGTTAAAACCCCAACAATGCCAATACTAAATAAGGCAAGACAGAGGTAGATATAATATTGAATAGGCATATGCGAATACTTTAATGTTAATTATGCTTTTTTACCAATAACAACAGCGCCAACCATGGCACTCAAAAACAACACACTACTAATTTCAAAAGGCACTACAAAATCGTTAAAGAGTGCCTTGCCTAAATTTTTAATGAGTCCAATTTCACCAGTACCCATCGTTACTGCGATATTGTTTAATTCGTTGGCTTGCTTTACCAGCGATACCAATACCATTAAAAAACAACCGCCCGCTATCACGCCGGCTAGTTTTAACCAATTGTTTTTTTGAGGCTCTGCAGATGCATTGAGGTTCATAAGCATGATTACAAATAGGAATAATACCATGATAGCACCCGCATAAACGATAAGATTTACAATAGCTAAAAACTGTGCATTTAATAAAATGTAATGACCAGAGATGGCAAAAAATACAGCAATCAACCAAAGCACACTATGCACCGGGTTTTTACTAACCACCACCATCACCGCACTAAAAAGCGCTAGCACCGTTAAAAAGTAAAATAAGAATTGTGTGATACTCATGCGTTCGTTATTAATTTCTTTGACCCTTTGCTGCAGCGTACGCCTCAGGTTCCGTTACCGGATTTGGGATTAATAAATGATCTTTTCCATAAATAAAACCAGTACGCGTAAAATTAGCTGGCGCAAAAGTTTCACTTAAATAAATGGCGTCTTTAGGACAAGCTTCTTCGCAAAGGCCACAAAAAATACAGCGCAGCATATTAATTTCATACTTGGCTGCATATTTTTCTTCGCGGTATAAATTTTCTTGACCTACTTCACGCTCTGCAGCTTCCATGGTAATGGCTTCGGCAGGACAAGCAACCGCACAAAGGCCACAAGCCGTACAACGCTCTCTACCCTCTTCGTCTCTGTTTAAAACATGAAGCCCTCTAAACACCGGACTAAACTCACGTTTTTGTTCCGGATAACGGATGGTAGGTTGCTTTTTAAAAATGTGACTAAACGTAATAGCCATTCCTTTTAAAATGCTCGGAATGTATAAGCGCTCCATGAATGTCATGGGCTTTCTAGATACTTCCTGTGCTCTATTGGTTAACGCCTGCATAGCTAATTGAATTAATATTTTAAACGCCTGCTTTTAATAAAATAAGTGCACCGGTAACAAGCATGTTAAATAGTGCAAGTGGAATCATTGTTTTCCAACCCAAGTTCATGAGTTGATCATATCTAAAACGTGGAACCGTCCAACGAATCCACATAAATACAAAAATGAAAATAGCAATTTTGGTAAGTAGCGCTGCTACACCAATAATCGCTGCGATGTTTGGAGCCAGTGTGCTTTCGTCTAAGAAAGGAATATCAAAACCACCAAAATATAAAGAAGCCATCACCGCACTACTCATAATCATATTGATGTATTCCGAAAACAAATAGAAACCAAGTTTCATAGAAGAATACTCCTGGTGGTAACCAAAGTTTAATTCGTTTTCTGCTTCTGGTAAATCAAAAGGTGTTCTGTTACACTCTGCGAGTGCACAAACAAAGAAGATAATAAAACCAAGTGGTTGGTAAACAATATTCCAGTAGCTACCTGCAGCCATTTGACCGTCTACAATTGTTTTTAAACTAAGTGATCCCGAAAGCATCAATACCGCAATAAGTGATAAACCCATCGCTAGTTCATAACTAATAGCTTGAGACGCACCGCGCAGTGCAGCCATTAATGAAAACTTATTGTTAGACGCCCATCCACCAATCATCATACCATACACACCCATACTTACCACACCAAAAATGTATAAGATACCAATATTGATGTCTGCAATTTGCAAATCTATTTTACGATCAAAGATTTCGATATGACTACTCCAAGGAATTACAGAGCAGGTCATAAGTGCTGCTGTCATGGCAAGTCCTGGACCTAATACAAACAATGCTTTATTAGAACTAGTAGGAATAATTTCTTCCTTCATGATGAGTTTTAATCCATCGGCAAACGGTTGCAGTAGCCCAAAAGGTCCGGCCCTGTTAGGTCCTGGACGGTCTTGTAAAACAGCGGCCACTTTGCGTTCTGCAAAAGTGGTATATAAGGCAATACCCAGGCTTGCAAAAACAATGATTGCAATGAGTACTAATTTTTCGATGATTAAAAGCCAATCTACAGCAAGTAATGTCATGTCTTAATCTAATTTATAAAGATGAATCTTTGTTTACTTCACTCACACTATGAATATCCATTAATAAATGTGGCGCGCGTCCAGCATTTACGGCAGCAAAAGTTTCGGTAGGCTTGTGCATGCCTACAGAACCTTGGTAATGACCCTGTGCAATAACAGAATGTCTGTCAATTTCACGTGGACCTTCAATAACCCAGTCTGAAGTATTTTTAGTTTCAAAACGGCAAGTATTACAAATCCAATCTTCTACTTCACCCCATTTGTCTTTACGCGCTGTTACACGGTAAACTTCATCACCTCTATTCCAAAGCGTTACTTTACCAGAACAAGTAGGACAATCACGGTGCGCATCCATTGGTTTTAAAAACCAAACACGATTTTTAAAGCGGAATGTTTTATCTGTTAATGCACCTACTGGACAAACGTCAATAACGTTACCAATAAATTCATTGTCTAAACTTTTTTCAATAAAGGTTGCAATTTGTGCGTGGTCACCTCTATCAAGTACACCATGTGAACGCTCTTTAGAAAGTTGATCAGCGGTATACACACAACGGTAACATAAAATACAACGCGTCATATGTAATTGTATGTATGGACCTAAATCATGCTTTTTAAATGTACGACGCTCAAATTCGTAACGGGTACCTTCTTTACCATGATCGTAACTTAAATCTTGTAAATGACACTCACCGGCCTGATCACAAATAGGACAATCAAGTGGGTGATTGAGTAATAAAAACTCAACAACGCCTGCGCGCGCGTCTACTACTTTTTCACTGGTAATATTTTTTACTTCCATACCATCCATTACGGTGGTACGACAAGAAGCTATTAGCTTAGGCATGGGGCGCGGATCTTTTTCAGACCCTTTGCTCACTTCTACTAAACAGGTACGACACTTACCACCACTGCCTTCTAGCTTGCTGTAATAACACATAGCTGGTGGCGTAACATCGCCTCCAATTTGTCTAGCAGCATTTAATATTGTAGTACCTGCTGGCACTTCAATTGTAATGTTGTCGATGGTTACTTTAAAAAGTTGTTGTTCGGACATACTTTAATGTATTAAGCGGTTACTGGCACATGAATAGGATCTGCATAATGCGCTAAACCATAATTTTTTTCTTGTGCTTCAAGTGGATTGTTTACATGCCACTCAAATTCATCTCTAAAATGTCTAATAGCAGCTGCTACTGGCCAAGCCGCAGCGTCTCCTAATGGACAAATGGTATTACCTTCTATCTTTCTTTGAATATCCCAAAGCAGGTCAATGTCTGAAATCTTGCCTTTACCATATTCGATATTGTGTAATATTTTTTCCATCCAACCCGTTCCCTCACGACATGGTGAACACTGTCCACAACTTTCGTGTCTGTAAAAACGTGCGAGCGATAATGTGTTGCGCACAATACACTGGTCTTCATCGAGTACAATAAATCCACCAGAACCCATCATAGAGCCAGATGCAAATCCACCATCACTTAAACTTTCGTAGTTCATGTAACGTGTTTCGCCTTTAGCTGTTTTTAATAATAAGTTGGCTGGTAAAATAGGTACCGATGATCCACCCGGAATACAAGCTTTTAATTTTTTACCATTTGCAATACCACCACAATATTCATCAGAATAAATAAAATCTTCTACCGAAATTGTCATATCAATTTCATACACGCCTGGCTTATTGATATTACCACATGCAGAAATTAATTTTGTACCTGTAGATTTTCCAACGCCAATTTTAGCATACTCCTCGCCACCCATATTAATAATTGGTACAACAGCCGCTAAAGTTTCTACGTTGTTTACTACCGTAGGTCTTTGCCATACACCCTGAATTGCTGGGAATGGAGGCTTAATACGTGGGTTACCACGCTTACCTTCCAATGATTCGATTAGTGCTGTTTCTTCACCACAGATATAAGCACCCGCACCACGCTGAACGTGAATTTCACAATCAAAACCAGTGCCTAAAATATTTTTTCCTAAAAAGCCATTTGCTTTTGCTTCGTTAATCGCGTCTTCTAAAATATCTACAATCCATGCATATTCACCACGGATATAAATGTAAGTGTCGTTACTACCAAGCGCAAAACTTGATACAATCAAACCTTCAATTAATAAATGCGGCAAAAACTCCATGAGGTAGCGGTCTTTAAAAGTACCAGGCTCACTCTCATCGGCATTACACACGAGGTGACGAGGCACCCCTTCAGGCTTTGCAATAAAACTCCATTTCATGCCGGCAGGAAAACCCGCTCCGCCTCTACCACGCAAGCCACTTTTTTTAACCTCTTCCACAATACTTTCGGGATTCATTTGCTTCAGCGCTTTTTCTACGCTTTGGTAACCACCTTCGCGTCTATACACTTCAAAACCTCTGATACCCTCAATATGTGCTTTTGCTAATAATAATTTTACACTCATATATTTCTAGTTGAGTACGCCTGCAGTTTTTCTGCATTCGTCAATGATAGCGTCTACTTTTTCTTTGGTTAAATGTTCACGGTAATGTTTACCAAGTTGCATCATAGGTGCATAGCCACAAGCACCTAAACACTCTACTGTTTTTAAAGTAAATAAACCATCTGCGGTTGTTTCACCTGGTTTAATGCCAAGTGTTTTTTCGATATATGCGATGATGTCATCACTACCACGTAACATGCACGGACCTGTTTGACAAACTTCAAACATATATTTTCCAACAGGTTTAGTATTGTACATACTATAAAAAGTAGCTACTTCATATACTTCGATAGGTGTGATTTGTAACAACTCTGCTACATAATCCATGGTTTCGGAACTTAACCAGCCACCAAAACTATCCTGCGCTAAATGCAAAACAGGGAGTAATGCACTCTTCTGCTTTCCTTCTGGGTAACGGGCTACCAGCCTTTTAACCTCTGCTAATTGTGCTTCAGAAAATTTTACCATTGTTACTATATTTTATGCGTCTAACTCGCCCGCAATTAAATTAAGACTACTCATTGTTACAATCGCATCACTTAACATGCCACCTGTAATTAATTCTGGATATGCCTGATAATAAATGAAACAAGGTCTTCTAAAATGAAGACGGAATGGCGTTCTACCACCATCACTTACCAAATAAAAACCAAGCTCACCGTTCCCACCTTCTACAGCGTTGTAAATTTCACCTTTAGGCATTTCCACTTCTCCCATTACAATTTTGAAATGCCAAATCAAAGATTCCATTTTAGTATAAACGTCTTCTTTTTTAGGTAAGTAATATTCTGGAACATCGGCGTGGAAAATTTCCGCATCGGTGCCCTTAAATTCTTGTACTTTTTTATAGGCCTGCTCGATAATGCTTAAGCTCTGCCACATTTCTTGATTGCGTACCAAAAAGCGGTCGTAATTATCGCCCGTTTTTCCTACTGGAATAGTGAAATCAAAATCTTGATAGCTGCTATACGGTTGATGTACACGTACATCATAGTCTACACCAGCAGCCCTTAAATTAGGTCCTGTAAAACCATAGTTTAAGGCACGCTCTGCACTGATAGCGCCACCACCAATGGTACGCTCCATAAATATTCGGTTGCGCGCAAATAGGTTTTCAAACTCTTTTAAAACTTTCGGATATTCTTTTAAGAATTTTTCGAGTTTTTCAAACGCTGTATTTGTGAAATTCCTTTCAAAACCGCCAATACGCCCAATATTAGTAGTAAGGCGGGACCCACATACTTCTTCATATATTTCATAGATTAATTCACGGTATTGCATCACATACAAGAAACCAGTATAGGCACCTGTATCCACACCCACAATTGAGTTACAAATTAAGTGATCCGATATACGCGCAAGCTCCATAATAATCACGCGCAAATAATCAACACGCTTTGGTGTTTGTACCCCTAAAAACTTTTCGCAGGTTAAATGCCAACCCATATTATTGATAGGGCTACTGCAATAATTTAAACGGTCGGTAATAGGTGTGATTTGATAGAGCGGTCTGCGCTCCGCTAACTTTTCAAAAGCGCGGTGGATGTAACCTACGGTTTGCTCTGTCGAAACAATACGCTCCCCATCAAGTTCCATAATGTTTTGGAATACACCATGCGTTGCAGGGTGCGTAGGGCCTACGTTTAAGGTAGTGGTTTCTTTTTCGATAGAGCCTTCTGGCAGTGTTATATTATGATGTTGTTGATGCGCTAACATGTCGTTTAATTATTTTGGTTATTATCCTCTTCCAAACATTTCGTCGTCTTTGTCAATTCTGGTTTGATCTTCTAAAGGATATTCTTTTCTGAGCGGGAAATAATCCATCTCATCCACATTTAAAATTCTTTTTAGATTGGGATGACCTACAAAATTAACACCGTAGAAATCGTAGGTTTCGCGCTCCATCCAATTGGCACTTGAAAATAAATTACAGGCCGTAAAAACATCTGGCGCAGCAACAGGAACAAATATTTTAAAACGCAGGCGCACATTTTCTGTAAGGTTGTGTAAGTGATACACCACAGAAATTTCGCGTCCAGCTTCATCCGGAAAATTTACACCACAGATATCTGTTAAAAATTGAAATTGCAAACTTGGTTCGTCATACAAAAACTGCAACACTTTTAAATTGTTAGCAGCAGTTGCCTCAAAACTTAATAAGCCATACGATTCTTCAAAATTAGAAACAAGGTCTCCAAATTTTTCTTGCAACTTGTTTTGAATGTCCTGGTTGGTAAGTGCCATACTTGATTATTGAATACCGTAAGAGTTTAATAATGTTTTGTATTGTTCAGAATGTCTACGACGAAT